>JBBIVT010000022.1:13670-49285 GCA_037439565.1 Acidobacteriota bacterium
TGGTCGCAAGTGGAGTCGATTTCGTATAACCTGCATCCGCCCATGCTGCGGCGCTTTTTCAAGAGGAAGATCGCATTCGGGCCCTGGTTCAAGACGCCGCTTAGGATGCTGGCCGCGATGAAGGGCCTGCGCGGCGGTCCTCTCGATATTTTCGGCCGCTCCCAGCACCGGAAAATGGAGCGCGGCTTAATCGCCTGGTACCGCGACCTGATCGCCCGGACTCTCGACTGCTTGACGGAAGAAAATCTTCCTCGCGCGCTGGAGATCGCGGCGCTGCCCGATCGGATCCGCGGCTACGAATCGATCAAGGAAAACAACATCGCGCAGGCCAGGCAGCGGGCCGGGGAACTGCTCGGCCAAATGTCAACCGAGCCGGCCGCGGTGCGGTAGTGCCTGGTCCGCGCAGGTTCGAAGCAATGACCAGCTACATCCGCTCGATAATCGTCGCGGTCGCCATCCCGTAGCCGATACACATCGACTGCAGTCCGAGGCTACCGCCGTTGTTGTCCAGGATGTTGACGAGCTTCGTCATCAGCACCGCGCCGGTGGCGCCCAGCGGATGCCCATGCGCGATTGCTCCGCCATCGATGTTTAACCGTCCCGAGGGAGGCTGAATCTCGCGGGCCCAGGCGAGGGGCACGCAAGCGAAGGCCTCGTTGATTTCGAAGGCGTCGATATCGGCGGCGGTCAATCCCGCCATTTTCAGCGCCTTTTGGGTGGCGGCGATGGGGCCGGTGAGCATGAGTTCCGGATCGCTGCCCACCACCGCGCGGGCCACGATCCGCGCCTGTTTCCGCAGGCCAAGCCGGTCCGCCGCCGCGCCGCTCGCGAGAAGAACCGCGCCAGCGCCATCGGAGATCTGGCTGGAATTGCCCGCCGTCACGACGCCATCCGGCCGGAACACGGGCTTCAGCGCGCGCATTTTCGCGACGTCGGGTTGCGCGCGGACGCCTTCGTCGCGGCTAAGACCATTGACAGAGAAAATCTGGTTCGATATGTCGGCCGCCCCGGCGCGGCGATGGCTCTCGATCGCAAAATCGTCCATCTCGTCACGGGAAATGTTCCATTTCGCCGCGACCAGTTCCGCCGAGATTCCCTGGTGCAGCAGAGGAACGGGAAAGTTCGCGCGAAGCTCCTCGGTGAGCGCGGCGTCCGCGCCCATCGGCACGCGGCTCATCGATTCGACGCCGCATCCGATGGCGATTTCCATATCGCCCGAGGCGATGGCCTGCGCCGCGAAGTGAATCGCCTGCTGCCCCGACCCACAGAAGCGGTTTAACTGCAGGCCCGGCGTTTCCACCGGAAAACCGGCCTTCAGACCGGCCAGGCGCCCGATGTTGGTGCCTTGTTCTCCCGTCGCCGTGACGCAGCCGCAGACGATGTCTTCCACCTGGCGCGGGTCGAGCCCTGCTTTCACCACCAGGGCGTTCAGGGTCTGGGCCAACAGATCCACGGGGTGGATACCGCGCAGCGCGCCGTCCGGCTTTCCCCGGCCGATCGGGGTGCGGATGGCTTCAACGATGTAAACGTCCATTTACGTCCTCATGCGAACCATAAAATACAGTCCGGCCAGAGAGAATATCACGTCCGGGGACCAGGCGGCCATCTCCGGAGGCAACTGGCCCAGCGCGCCGACCTGTTCAAAGAGCTTGTCGAGCGACCAATACGCGATGGCGATCGCCAGGCTGACGCCCACGCCGGCCATTGCGCCGCGGTTCCCGGCCAAAAACGCGAACGGGATGGATACCATCGCCATGATGAAGGCGAACATCGGTACGGAGAACTTTTTGTTCAGCTGCACCTGCAGGCTCACTGTATCGAAGCCCTTGTGCTGCAGATCGGCGATGTAATCCTGCAGCTCCCGGAAGTTCATCTGGCGCGATTGCTTGGCTTCGCGCATGAAATAGTCCGGCTTTTCGTCGAAGGAAAAGTAGCGGCTGGTAAAGGAATCGAACGCAGTGGTCCGTGTGCCTTGAATATCCGCAAACCAACCGTTTTGAAATTCCCATTTGCCCAGCCCGTCGTCCCAACGGGCGCGCTTGGCGAAGATATGCCGCTTCAGCCGGAACGGCCCGGGGTCGATTTCATAAACATTGACGCCGCTCATCACTCGCGAGGCGGGGTCGAAATACTCGTAATAGTAAATGCGATTGTGCTCCGTGTTGATCCACTTGCGTTCCGGATGAAGATAGGTCTGCGGAGGCTTCCCCTTGATGATGGAGCGGAGCTGATCCTGGCGGCGGTCCGCGTCCGGCACCCAGAAGTGATCAAAAGCGAACAGCCCGCCGCTCAGGCAGAGGCAGGCGGTCAGGATCGGCACGGCGAGCCGGTGCGCGCTGATCCCGCAGGCCTTGAACGCTGTGATTTCATTGTGCTTACTCAAAATCGCGAAGACGACAAGCACCGCGGCGAGAACGCCGATGGGCGTAAAGTCGTAGATCAGGCGCGGCGTCAGGAAAAAGTGGTAAGAGAAGACTGTCGCGATGGGAATGGAGTTGCGAATAATATCGCTCAGCAGTTGGAAGAACTCGAATACGTGGAAGATCACCACGAAGGTGAACAGCAGCATGAAGAAGTAGAACAGAAAGCTGGCCAGCACGTAGCGGTCGATAATTTGCGGCACCAGCGGGAAGCGTCCCCATTGGATTTTTGAGTGCTGGCGGTCCAGCGCTCTCTGCACGCGCTGCTGCTGCTGTTGAGGAAGGTGCGCCAGATCCCGAAAAAAAGTCAGGACGCGGCCGAGAATGTCGCGGTCGCCGGGAATTTCCAGGCGCATCATCATGACGATCCCGAAAAGGGCGAAAACCAGGTCCGGCAACCACACCGCCAGCGCAGGCGACAATTTCCCTTGCTTCGATAAATTCGCCAGCGTCCCGAGGCCGATGTAATAAATCAGCGCCAGCGCCACGGTCAGCACCACGGCTCCGGACTTGCCGGCCCGCCGCGTGGTGATGCCCAAGGGCACCCCGGCGAGCGACAGCAGAATGCAGGCCAGCGGCAACGCGAAACGCGTATTCAGCTCGATCTGCGCGTCAAGCTTCGAAGTCTTGTCCAACTCCGGAGTCTTGTACGCCATTTTGTACAAAGGCTTCGTGTCCATCTCCGTGACGGGCTTGGAGACCGTCGCCGCCTTCGGCTTTTCCGCGTACAGCGCCTGATCGCCCTGCCCCGAATATTCGGTGATGTGATAATCGCCGACATCCTTGCCGGCTTCATAGGTGCTGCCGTTCTTGAGTGAGAGTTGCAGGCGGTTGGCGGAGGCGTCCGGCAGGGCGATTGCTTCGGGCGCCAGCGTGATGACGGGACTCTCGCCGCGCTCCGACGCGGAGGGGCTTCGTTCGCCCGGAGGCGTGATATCCGCGACAAAAATCTGCCGCCAGCGCGAAGGCGGGCCAATGGTCACATCGCCCACATAGAGAACTTTATTCGGAAACTGCTCTTCGAACACACGCGCCTGAACATCGGCGGTGAGTTCGCTGGCGATCAGGACGTTCCGCACGCGGATTCCTTCGCGGATCGACCAGGGTGTCAGCCACAGCGACGCGGCGGCGGCGCAGCACATGGCGAGGAATCCAAACAGCAGGATGGCGGGAACCACGCGGCGCCCGGGAACCCCGGCGGCGCGCATCGCCGTGATCTCGCCATCGGTGGACATGCGGCTGAGTGTCACCAGGGTTCCGATGAGCACGCCCAAAGGGATCGCGAACGGCAGCATCACCGGGAAAACCAGCGCGAACATATACACCACGGTTTTCGGCGCTCCGGATGTGCGCACCAGAAATTCAAACAGGTGACGCGCCTGCTGCAGGAACAGAACAAACGTGAACAACGCCGCGCCCAGCATGGCGGTAACGAAAATTTCCCGAAAGATGGTCCGGGTAATCAGGCGCATGACGATGTCACCGAGACGGACCGGAGGGCGGAGGGGGTACAACCGGAAGCTTCGGCAGCTGGTCCTGCGGCCTCTCGAACTCCATTTCCTCAAACAAAAGCGCCGGAGAAACGATCGAGGCCGGGGCGAGCATCCCTCCAGACCCCATCAGCGCCAGCGGCGCACCGTTGTTGACGAATTCGAAAAGCTCGCTTTCCCGGGAGGCGGCCAGAATATCCCGCAGGGACCGCGTGGAGACGCCGCGGAAACGAAGGCCCCGCACCAGTTCCTCGCGGCCGTCGGCATAGACGCGGTAAATCAGAATCGGAGGGCTGATGGGCCGCACCGATCCTCCGGACTGCGAACCGCTCTGCGCCAGCGCCTGCAACTCGCCGCGGCCGGCGGAGAATGGGAAATCCAGCTTTCGGACCAGCATCCCGTAGGGCTTGCCACGCTCCTTGCACAGGTCGATCAGCTTTTTCTTGAGTGACGCGATCGAATCGGTTTGGGTCGTTTTCACGAATAAATTGCTTATCGCCGCCGAGTGCGCGCCATAGCTTCCCGCCAGCCGCGCGTGTCCGTTGGAGACGGATGAACCCTTTATGGGCTGGCGAGTGGTGAGAAAACTCTTCAGGACGCCCTTCTCGACAACTGTAACGGGTTTGCCCGGCACGCCCTCGGTGTCGAACTCATACGCTCCCACCAGTAGCCTGCCCTGCCAGGCGGTCTGCGTAGGATCGTCCACAATATCCATCCAATCGGGGAGGATTCGGGAGCCGAGTTTGGTGTCGAATTCGCTGGGGAGAAAGTTGATGGTGCGCCCCGGCTCAGCCAGAGGCTTTCGGGGAGAACGCAGGTTGTCGCCCATCAGTTGCGCCAGGAGCTGAGCCGCGGCCTGGGGCTCAAACAGCGCCGGTCCGGAGAAAGACTCGCCCGCCGGGGCGTGGACTAGGGCGCGCACATTCCCTGCCACGGCGGCGATGGCCTGGCGCATCTCGGCATCGGAGGCGAATTTCTCCGCATCCAGCGCCTCAAAGGTGATGGCGTCTCGCACGATCATGCCGTCCGGAGCCTGCCCCTCAGCGCGGGCGAACAGATGCGTAAGGCCGTCGTCGTAGCGCAGTTCGGTGCCTTCATTGTTGACCAGATACGTGGTTCCATCGAGCATCTGCAAATCGACGCCGGAGGCGATAACTTCCGGTACGGTGTCAAACACCGCGGACAGCTTCACGGTACGCGCGGCCCAGGCGGCATCGTCAATTTTGTGGGGAATCACCTTGGCCAGGCTTTTCACCGGCTCGGCGTGGGCAAAGTCGGGGAGCTTTTCCATCTGCGCGGCGGCGGCATTCAGCGCGGCTCGCTTTCGGGACATCGATTCGACCGCGGTTTTGTAGGCCGCATCGGTAGCCAGCCAGAGGGCATCCCGCAGCGCGGGGTACGAGTCGTCCAAGGGGAATGAGGTGTCGAAACGGGTTCCAGTATAGCGGCCGCTAAAAATATGACCGGTATCGTCGAAATCGTAGCTGCCCACGCGCACCTCGATCTGCGGCGCGCGGAAACGCGCGCGGGAGACGGCGATCGGCGACCCCAGCACGGCGGCCACCGTCAACTCATTCACATCGGTCAGATCGTAGCTGAAAAAATACGGCGCATCGTCGCCTCCTCCCACAACTCGAAGCTGGCGGGAGCGATCCAGCTCATCGCGCATGGCGCGCAGGATCGGATCGTCGCCGGCTTTCTGCGGCAACAGGAGAGCGGCGGTGGCGGCCAGGAGCAAAGTGACGGCAAAAATACGGCGAATCATTTATTTCGAGGCCTCCGTGGATGGCCGCGTGAGGAAGGGAGGCAGATCGCGCGAGCGCTCCTTGCGCTGGATCTCGATCTGCGAAACCAGCAGCGCGGGCGCGACGGCGGAAACGGGGACGCTGCCCGATTCGGCTCCGCAGATGCCGTTGAACACTTCCATCTTGTCGGAGGTCGCTACGATTTTTTCGAAGCTGGCGAGAGGCGTACCGACAATATCCGCGCCGCGGATCAGCTCATCGGGACGGCCGTCGGCGTAAACACGGTAAACGATCAACGGAATCACGGTGAAGGCCTGCAAGCCGCGGCTGCCGGTGGTCGTGTAGCCTCCGGTCACTTGATCGAAGTAAAGGCCGTACGGCTTGCCCTGCTTTTTCACCTCCTCAATCAGCATTTTGCGCAATTCCGCGTCGCTGACCTTGTTGGTGGACTCGACGATCAGGTTGGATTGGCGCGACACGACTTCGTTGCCGGGCGATCGGCGTCCGTGCCCGTTGGAGTTGGGAAATCCGGCGATCGGCGAGCGCGACATCAGAAACGTCTTCAGAATGCCGTTTTCGACAGACACGATTCTCCGGGCCTTCACACCTTCGTCGTCGTAGGCGTAGGTGCCGTTGAGCGCGACGCCGTTGTATTCCACCATCGTGGGGTCGAACACAACCGAAAGAAACGATGGCAGCACCTGCTTCCCGACGCTCTTGGTGAAGGTCTGCCCCTCGGTTTCATCCTTCTGGCGATGGCCTTCGATACGATGCCCGAAAATTTCATGGAAAAAGACGCCTGCGGCGCGCCCGGACAGGATCGCCGGTCCGACATACGGATCGGCCGGAGGCGCATGGAGCAGGCCGGTGAGGTTTTTGCCGGCGCGTTCGACAGCCTCCAGAATTTGCGCGTCCTTGGGCAAAGCGGACGGATCGCCGGTTTCGAACGTTTCGAGCGAGGCCAGGTCCATGCCGTCGGACGATTTGCCACGGGCCGTGATCATCAGCCGCGCAAACAGTCTTCCCGTTTCGACGCGCGTACCCTCGCTGGTAACCTCGGTGGTCATGATCCTTTGCGCTTCCACCGCGACATTGGAATTGATCGCTCCCGGATATTTCGCCATTTCGGCCGAAACCTTCCGCAGACGCGCAGCCCATTCGGTGGAGTTGAATTTCAGCGCGGGCGGCGTCGAGAAATAGGTCTGCGGCTGCTCTGCGGAAAAGTCCGCCGAACCGTCGGCGGCAGCGGAGCGGAGTTTTTCATCGGCCTTGATGCGGATGAGGCGCTGGGCAACACCGCGATAGACGCGATCGGTGGTGAGCCATACGGTCTTCTGGATGGCCTCAGCATTGTTGTCCAGCGCGATGCGCGTGGGCAGCGTAAATCGTGGCCGGTCGGCTCCAATACGGCGGTAATTATCGAACTCGGGAGATCCAGCGCGAATTGTGATGTCAAGAATTCGATTTCGAGTGTGATTCTGGCCGTCCAGCGAGCCGCGGCTTGCCAGGATGATTTCTTCCTCCTGATCGGTGACCTCGTAGCCCAGGAAGTACGGCGCGGGATCGGCCTTTTTGAGGGCGCTGAAGTTCCTCTCCAGTTCATCGGAGAGAATCTTTACGAGGGGCGACTGGGCGCGAGCGCAGACGGCCACGAGCGAGAGAACAACAAGGGTGCGCACTACCTATTAAGATAACAGGCCGAACCGCGCGGTTACGCGGGCGTACCCTACGCCGGAACAGAAACCAGCCCGCGGTCCTTCAAGCCGTTGAGCGCCAACCCGTAACGTCCGCGAACACCTGTTTTTTCAAAGATGTGCTTCAGGTGGATCTTCACCGTGCCGGGGCGGATACCGAGTTCGGTGGCGATCTCCTTGTTCTTGAAGCCCTGCTCCACCAGTTCCAGCACCTGCTGCTCGCGGGACGTCAGTTCGCTTCGGGGATATCGCTCGGCCCGGTTGGAGTCGCGGAAAACGCAGTCCTCCATCCAACTGCGGCCCAGGCCGACGGTGCGGAGGCAGGCCAGGACGACGGGAATACCCGCCGTTTTGCGCAGGATTCCACGAGCGCCGGCCTGGAGGAACCGCAGCGCCTCCGCCTCAGTGACGGAAACGCCCCAAATCACGATCGCGGTGCCGAGCGATTCGTTCGCCTTCAGGCCCGCTAACCAGTCGAGGATCGCCTGGATACCGAAGGCCTTATCCAGCAGGAGAACGTCGGGGGAGGTTCGCCGGATCAGGTCCAAGGCCTGGGCCAGAGAGTCAGTTACGTCCGCAAACACCATATCGGGAGACCCCGAAAGGAGCGTCCGGACCCCTTCGGCAGTCACCGGCTGCGTGTCGCAGACAGAAACTCTCTTGATGGGGGACATCTGGGGCCCGGTTGTGGTGGGCGCGATCATTTCAGTCAGGTTGGGCATGTATTCTCTTTAACCGGATACTCTCTGGTTGCCTAGGGATTAGCCCGAGACATGAGGTCTCATCGTCCGGTGGTATCACTTTGTTAGTAGAAGGAAGGGGAAATGCCTCTCATGTTATGATTGACAGCAGCCGATTTACTAGTTTGGAACCGATCCCAAAGTGGTCCCCCAGAGGCTATGCACAGAACTGAGACCACCCCTGCATCTTCGAAACGGGCGGTAGTCATCAGTCCGAACGCACGGATGGCCGAAGAGTTATCCCCGCTGCTGACGACCCACTTGCCTGGCGTCACGGTAAGCTATCTCCGCACTTACCCATCGCCCCGGGACGTGGTTCATCAGGACGGTGGATCGCCCCAGTTCTGTTTCCTCGATGTTGTCTCGGATCGTGAACAGGCTCTGCAACTTCTGGGGGAAGTCTCGCGTCTGGGACCGAATATCCAGGTGGTCGCGCTCCTCACCGGAAGCGACCCGGACGCCATGTTGAGTTGCTTGCGTTCAGGCGCCGCGGACTTTCTGATTCAGCAGTTCACGGGCGACCAGATCGAGGCAGTTCTGGCCAAACTGACGCGTCTGCAGCCGGCGGAGGGCGGAGGGAAAGAGGCGGCGAAAATATTCGTCGTCATGCCCGCCAAGGGCGCCTGTGGTTCGTCCACCATCGCCTGCAACCTGGCGTTTCAATTGAAGCGCAACGGGGCAAAGCGGGTTTTTCTCGCGGACCTGGACCCATTAACCGGAACACTCTCGTTCCTGCTGAAGATCAAGTCGATCTATAGCTTTGTGGATGCTTTGACCCGCTCTTACGAGCTGGATCATGACCTATGGAACTCCATGGTTACGCGGGTTCAGGACATCGATGTGATGCTGGCGCCGGAACTGCTGATGGAGGGGGCCAACGAGTTGCGGGACCCTTCCCCCATTTTGGACTACGCCCGCCATAACTACGACGCGGTGGTGATCGACGCCGGCGGCGTCTACGGCGAATGGAGTCTGAACCAGGCTCGCTTGGCGAACGATCTGATCCTGGTGACCACTAACGAGTTACCGGCGCTTCAGGCGGCGCAGCGGGCGTTGTCTTACCTGGATGCAAACCGGATCGGCCGCTGGAAGATCCGGCTGGTGGTAAACCGCTATCTGCGAGACATCGGGTTGAGCCGCGAAGTGATCGCCACGGCTTTGCATACAGAGGTTTTCGATGTATTCCCCACCGACTACGAGGCAGTACAGAAGTCGCTGATGGAAGGCAAACCCGCGCCGTCGAACACCACTTTTGGTAAGAGTATTCAGCAGTTGGCTGAAAAACTGAACGGCGGGCACGCGGAGACATCGAAGAAGAAAAGCTCCTCGCTCGGCGGGCTGCTCGGCTTGTTTACCAAAACCTCAAAGAGCGCAAAGTAGTTAGGCCATTTTCGGAGGCATCAGGGCCGTCCTTTTTATCCTTTGCAACCTTTCGGCCAGGGCTTCGTCCAATGAGGTGTAGGGTGAGCCAAAGAATCACTCACACGCCGTTTCCTCTTTCGCGGCATCGGTTTGGATAGCCTGGACGCAGTCACCCTCCGAATGGAGGAGGCTCCGGGTTGATCCAGAGGCGGTCCGGCCCCCTCCGACCCGGACCGCCTTTCTCTTTCTTTTACCCAATTTCCGGTTCTGCTTTGGTTCTGCCGCGCAACGGCACCTCCGGCAGAGAGATGTTCAGCAGGATCGCCAGGCACATGATGATCGCGCCGGCGACGAAAATGGCGTGGATGCCGTGCACCAGCGCGAACCGGACGTTATCCAACAGTGTTTTCAATAACTTCAGACCTCCGGGATAGCGCCCGAAACCAGCTTCGAGCTGCGGCCGGATCTGGGCCAGCATCAGGGGATTGGAAAAAGGCTTCAGCGCGATCTCCGGCGTGCCGCGAGGGATGCCCTTATTAAAGTCGCCATGATACATGGTGAGCAGCACGCTCCCGAAGATGGAAACGCCCATGGTGCTGCCAATGGAGCGGAAAAACTGCGTCGACGCTGTCGCGGCGCCCATGTGCTCCCGTGGAGCGGAATTCTGCACTGCCAGCGTATAAACAGGCTGAATTAGCCCGAGCCCAAATCCACAGACGATCATCGCCCACACCACCTCGGAGCGTAGCGTATCCGCGTTCATCCGGGCGAACAGGATCATGCCGGCGGCAATCAGGATCGACCCGGAGACTGCCAGCAGCTTGTACTTTCCCGCGCGATGCGTGAACTGCCCGGCCAGGATGCTGCCCACCACCGCCGAGAGCATCAAGGGCGTCAGCAGCGAGCCGGATTGCGTGGCCGAAACTCCCATCACGCCCTGCATGAACAGAGGCAGGTAAATGATGATGCCGAACATCCCCATCCCTAAAACAAACGCCGCCACCGAACAGGTGCCGATGATCCGGTTGCGGAACAACGCCAGCGGAATCACCGGCTCCTTGGCCTTGGTTTCGGCATAAAGAAACGCCGCCAGCATCGCGGCCGAGAAGACCAGCAAAGACAGGACCCGCGTGGACAGCCAACCGTAATTGGTGACCCAGGTCAACGCCAGCAGCAGAGGCACCAGGCAGGAGGTGAGCGTCAGAACTCCAGCCACGTCCACGCTGCGCTTCACTCCTTGTGGATGGAACGCCGGGAACTCCAGCCACACGGCGATGGCGGCGAGGATTCCCACCGGCAGATTGACGTAAAATGCCGCGCGCCAGGAAAAATGGTCGGTGAGCCAGCCGCCCAGGGTCGGGCCAAAGATCGAGGCCAGGCCCCAGACGGCTCCAAAAATGCCCTGGTATTTGCCGCGCTCGGCCGGCGAAAAGATGTCACCCACGATGGTGAATGTGAGGCCCACCAGAATCCCCGCGCCGATGCCCTGAATCCCCCGGAACAGGATCAACTGGTTCATGCCGTCCAGGGGCAGTGGCAGCTGGCCGGAGGCTCCGCAGAAGGCCGAAGCGGCTACGAACAGGATCAACCCGGACAGGAAAAACCCCTTACGGCCATAAATATCGGAGAGCTTGGCGAAGATCGGCACGCTGACGGTGGAACTGAGCAGGTACGCCGTGGTGACCCAGGGGTAGCGGTCGAAGCCCGATAAATTGGCGATAATGCGAGGCTCGGCCGTGCCGACGATGGTCTGATCGAGCGCCGCGACGAGCAAGGCGAGCAGCAGTCCGCCGAGCGTTCCGATCAGTTGCGGCCGCGTCAGCCGGATGAAGCCGGACGTGTGAAATTGCTCGACGGGAGCGGACATCTATCGATTGTAGCGAGTGTCCAAAACGCGGCGCACGCGATGCGGCGCGCCCCACCAGTTTGTTCGGTTTTCAAAGATCGATTTATCGGGCCGGCCCTTTAGCCATTAGTTTTGCTTCCGGTGACACAGAAGTCCGTTTCTTTAGCCCGCAACGGCGAGGGGCCGGTATCGTCCGACGTGACGTCCAACGCGCGCAGACCCTCGGAGCCGTAGCCTAGGCAGCCCCTCCTGGTCGATTCGGCTCTCCGTTGGAAGAGCACCGAACTCCTTGATTGCAAGGTAGAGTGAGTTTGCGCGGCGGGGTGTGAATGAAAGTGCGATGTGGTTGAAATGGCGCGAAATCAGGCTTGCGATTTTGGCGGGACGGTCTTTGGCCCGTTTACATATCGTCCCGATTATCGATCCGGAACGTCTATGCTACGTGGTGGAGGCGGTCCTCGATGGCTTGGTGGTTCGCTCTGCTGGCGATCTTTGCATCTCGCTCCTGGGCTTGTTCCTGCGCGGGGAACTGGCCGTCAGTCAAGCAGGCGTGGAGAGACGCTCCCTCCGTCTTTTTGGGGACCGTGACACTTGCGACTCCTGATGGGGACGGACGGCAGTTGATGTTCCAAGAGCAGTTGGTTCGCATTCGCGTTGAGGAGGCCTTCAAGGGCGTGCGGTCCGGGCAAACGATCGAACTCCGCCAAGGCGCGGGCGATTGTTCCGGGAAGTTCAGGACCGGTCAAAGTGCCGTCTTCTACCTAATATTTTGGGGGGGATGGAAGCTGGATCGTTCCTTGGTGCGCGCATGCCCTCGGCAGCGCTGAATCCTTCGGAGACGATTTGTTGTTTTTGAGGGCCTTGCCGAAATCTGCAAACGGTACGAGGCTCTCCGGCACGGTCGAGCTCTATGAAGACTCTCCACAGCAAGCGTTCAAGCGAGTCGGCGGCATTCCGAACGTGCACGTAAGCGTTTTCGGCCAGCAAGGACCCGCCCGTGAACTAATTACGAACGTCAACGGAGTCTATGAACTATACGGCCTGCCTCCGGGGAATTACTCGGTGAGCATCGAGCCTCCGAGTGGCCTCAGAATCAAGTTCCCGCTAACCACCGGCTCCGTGCCTGTGAAGGGTAACGATGCCGCGGTGGAACTGACTCGAGACGGCGCAGCCAGCGTCGATTTTGTGCTCCAGGCGGACACCCGAGTTTCTGGCTGCATGCTAGACGCCAAAGGCTCTCCCAGGAAGGACGTTTGCATCGATCTCGAACCCGTCGAAGGTCGAGGCGAAAACGGAGCGCGATTCTTCGACTGTTCAAAAGCCGGCGGCGTGTTCAAAATGGAGATGATGCCTCCCGGCAAATACTGGCTGGTGGCACATGACGAAGTTACGGTGGAGCGTCTCAAATCTAAATCTACGCTCTACTACCCTGGCGTCAGAGACCGCGAGCGGAGCACCTTCGTCTCGGTTGAGGCAGGCAAATACCTCGATCATCTCGACATAAGATTGCCCTCCGACGAGGAAAGATACAAGGTCCAAGGCCGGTTCCAGTTTGCAGACGGTGCGCCGGTCGCCGGTGCGAGGGTGACGTTTACTTCCCCGAGAAGTGGATACACCGAGACTACGGAGACCCACGCAGATGGGTCTTTCGGGCTGTCAGTTGTGGCGGGAATGGAGGGGCAGTTGACAGGACAACTCGCCGTGATCGAACCGATTTTGCAGAGATGCCCCGAGTTTCGAGTTGAACCGCACAGAAGGGGGCTCTTCCGCCTCATGGACGCGAGCCCGGTTCCAATCTCAGCAGGCTCCGACAGTGAGGATCTCAGGCTCACGTTGTCCTCTCCATCCTGCAAATCTTGGCCAACGAGCGCGAAGTGAGGTTATGGTTCCGGTTGGATCCGGCTGCGGAAAGCGTCCGGGCTTGCGCCCGGATCGACCGGTTCACAACCGGTCCGCAGGATGCCATCCTGGCCCACACATTAGACCGTTTTCTGAGTTACCGGGGACCGTTTACGTCCATCCCCTGGCTGACGAGTCCGTGTGAAAACAATCCTTTTGACAGGCATCCCGGGAGCGAAGGGGACAGACCGCTGTGTCCACTAAACACGATTTGTTGAACGTGCGGCGTTGGTGGGCCGGGGACACAGTGGTCAGTCCCCTTCGCCAGGGAAAATCTCCGTGTAAAGCGCGTTCGTGTGGTCCACGAAAACTCAGAAAATGGTCTAAAACAAGAATCCTGCGACCAGCTCCGCGATTTTGCGGGCTTTTTCCTGATAATCGCCGCTGGCCTGGATGGTCACGGCGAAGGCCTGCTCGCGGACGCGGCCGACTACCCTGTTGCCGCAGGCGACCGCTTCGTTGCCGATGCCTTTGAGTGGCGTCCCTTTGCCTCCGCAGCGCGCGGCGAAGGCTTTATAATCCTTGCCCAGTTCGAGCGACAATTCCGCGCCCTGCGTGGAGAATACGCAGCCGTCCGGCTTCACCGTGACGCGCGCAATCTCGCCGCCCAAAGCGCCTGCCGCCGTCGCGGCCGCGAGCCACGGGCATTGATCCGCGGCGAGGGCGAGCGCGGGTAGAAACAGCAGCAGCACGAGCTTAGCCACGGCGGAAAGACTCTTTCTTGAGAACTTTTCCGCCCTCCTCGATGGTGTACAGATGATTCGCTTCGAGATCCGTCAGCCGATCCACCTGACCGCTGAGCCAGCGTATCTCCACTGAATCCACGATTTTCGCCTGGTCCAGGCCGAAATGCATGCGCATATCGTTCTGCGAAAAATAGCTGCCGCCGCTGCGCAATTCGTCCATTTGCGAAAGCGGCTTGGGCGCATCCAGTTTGGTTTTGGCAACCACGGTGACGCGCGCGCCGATCCCGGTGCGATTCGACTTCACGCCGCGCAGTTTGATCTTGATCCAGTTGCGGTTGAGCGTCGAATCGCAGCGCAAAAGCTGGGGGACCGCGTTGACGCAGTTCACGATAATGTCAAGATCGCCGTCGTTGTCGTAATCGCCGAAGGCGCAGCCTCTGGCGGGAGCGTCCTCCATGATGCCCGGACCTCCCTTTTCGGTGACCTCTTCGAACTTCCCGTTCTGGAGGTTGCGATAGAGGTACTTATGCTCGGCGTACTTCAAATCGGCGTTGGATTTATCCACCTCGGGATAGACGTGGCCATTGGACATCAGCACGTCCAGCCAGCCGTCGTTATCCATGTCGAAGAATCCGACGCCCCAGCCGAGCAGGCGCGTATTGACACCCAGGCCGCTGGGATAGGTGCGGTCCTCAAACGTCGCGTCGCCCAGATTGGTGTAAAGCGAATCGGTGTCGCCGGCGAAATTGGTTTTCACGACGTCCAGATTGCCGTCGCGATTATAGTCGCCGATCGACACGCCCATACCCGCTTGTGGCTTTCCTTCCGGCGATAGCGCCGCGCCGGATTCGATGGCGATATCGCGGAACGTTCCGTCCTTCTGGTTCTGATAGAGCGTCGCGGTGGAGGAATCGTTGGCGACGTAAATGTCGGGCCAGCCATCGTTGTCCAGATCGGACGCGGCGACGCTCAAGCCGTAGGTTCCGGCCGTATTCCAGATGCCGGCTTTCTCGCTGACGTCGGTGAACGTGCCATTGCCGTTGTTCCGGTACAGAATATTTTTCCCGCCGCGAAGCCCGGGAGGTCCGCAAGCCACCAGCATCCCTTTATACGTGCAGGGACCGGCTTCGGGCGGGGGCGCGGTCTTCAAATCCAGGTCGACGTAGTTGGCCACGAACAGGTCCAGATGCCCGTCGCGATTGTAGTCGACGAACGTACAGCCGGTGTTCCAGCGGATCTTCGGCCCCGGTTGCATCAGGCCAGCTTCCTTCGTGACATCGGTAAACGTGCCGTCGCCGTGATTTCTATAGAGCGCGTTCTGGCCGTAATAGGTGACGAACAGATCGTCGTAGCCGTCGTTATCGTAATCGCCGACGCAGCAGGCTTGCCCCCATCCGGTGCGATGCTCCAGCCCGGAGCCTTTCGTGACATCGGTAAACGTGCCGTCGCGATTGTTCTTGAAGAGATGGCAGCGCGGCTCCTTGCCGGCCGGGAATCCTTCCAAACGCCAGCCGTTCACCAGGAACACGTCGAGCCAGCCGTCCTGATCGTAATCGTAAAACGCCAGCCCGCAGCCGGTGGTTTCAAGAAGATATTTGTTCTTCCCTTCCCCGCCGTAGACTGTCTTCACGGCCAGGCCCGATTCCTTCACCACATCGACGAAGCTGACGCCCAGCGGCGTGCCCTCGATGGGCGACTTGGGCCCGGCGGCGGCGGGACGAGCCTTCGCGTTATAGCTGCGCTCGGTCGGGCCGGGATTTTGCGCCAGGGCGAGAACATCGGCAAAGGGTAGAACCAGCGCCGTTTTGCTTAACGAGCGGAGGAAGCGCCTGCGGGAAGCGCTCATGGTTGGCCTCCGCCGTGCGCGGCTGAGGCGGGAACATCGGTGTGCATATGCCAGGGTACGCTTTCAATGGAAATTTCCGGGTGCTTCTGCAAAAATTGCAGCGAATACGTGGGCGCGCCCGGATCCACCTGTTTGGTGGCGAATTGAGCGGCCTGCGCGGCGGCTTTGTCCTTCATGCCCATGCGCCGGTACAGGACCGCCAGATTGTAATGCGCGGCCAGATCGTCGGGATCGATTTTTTGCAGTGCCTCGAACTGTTCAAGGGCTTCCGGATACTGGTGGCGCTGGTAATACGCGATACCCAATTCACGGCGCGGATCGCGCGCCTGCGGAAACTGGATGACGACGCGCTGCAGGTCGGCCAGTTCCTCGTCGAAATGCGCCTCGCGCCGTTCGACGAGCGCCAGATAATAGAGCGCGCGGGCGTTATTCGGGCTGAGTTCGAGCGCCTGCTCCAAACTGGGCCGGGCCTCGGAATATTTCTCCCACTCGATGAAATTCAGGCCGACATTGATGAAACCGTCGGCGTAATCGGGCCGCAGTTTCACCACCTGCTCAAAGGCGCGCTTGGCGTCGGCGTACTGCAATTGATCCAGATACGCGATGCCCAGGTTGTTCCAGCGCATCCAATCGGGATTGTCCATCGGATCGGGAGGCACAGCGGGATTGCCGCCAATGTTCAGCGTGCGGGTGCGCGCGCCGAGTTCCACGATGGGATAGGCCGGGTGATCCTTGCCGAAGATGTTGTCGAGATAGCTCTGCCGCAGATGCCGGTAATTCAGCTTGGCGGTCATCGCCAGGGGGCTCTTTGCGCCAGGCGGGATTTTGAACTCATACCGCACCAGCGCCGAACGGCCGGATTGAATCGTATTGTCGTAGGCGACCGATTGAATCAGCCAGACCTTGTGATTGTCCGTGAATTCGCCATTGGCATCCACGGGACGGTTGGTGAAGGAATGCGCGCGTTCGTCGATCGAGCCATCGGGCTTCAGGAAACCGCTGTGATAAATCTCCTTGCCGGACGCGTCGTTGACCGTGAACTCCACCCACGGCTCGTATAGATCGCGCACCTCGGGGAACAAAGAGTGGCCCACCATTTTGTTCTGGATCACCACCATCGCCTGCACAACCTCGCCGGCGGGCAGCGCGAACGCAGTGGACCCCAAGGGCGCGACCATGGTTCCATCGGACTTCATGAGTCCGAACAGATCGATATTCACGAACGTCCCCGCCTTCAGGAACTCCTCCGTCTTCTTCAGTTGCTCGTCGAAGCCGTAGTAAAACGGGACCGCCGTGTTCCCCGCGGGCCAGCGGTGCGAGGTGAACGTGCCGTGTTTTGCGCCCTGATCCTCCAGGGTCAACTTGGCGCGCTTCATGTGGCAATCCTGGCAGGTCTGGAATCCGGCGGTGTAAAACGTCAGCGGATTACGTTGCGAGAACTTGGAGTTTTGCCACTCGTCGTAGGCCGTGAATGCACGGATGAACTTGTAATCGTTCAGCGGATTCGGCAGATTCGCCTTGTGGCAGGACGCGCAAAACTCCGGCGTGCGGTAAAAATCCTTCATCACGGCGCGCGAGTGCCGGTCCGGGTGCTGTTTGATCTCGTCATCGGAGACCATGCCGTACACCGGCTTGCCGTTTTCATCGACGATGACGGAGGGGACGCCCATCACGAAGCCTCCGTTGCCGCTGGTCGACTTGAGCTGCTGAATCGAATGGCAGGTCATGCAGGTCAACCCGTCTTCGTCGAAGCTCCGGTCCACATTTGCGCCCTGCGTCATCGCGCCGCCGAGCACGCCGATGGGGTTATGGCAGCTATCGCAATGGCGCGTGAACTCGATGCCCTTGGTGCGGAGCAGGATGTTGACGCTAGCGCGGTAGAACGGCGTCCGGAACGAATTGGAATGCACGGCCTGCCGCCACTGGCTGTAGGCTTCCTGGTGACAGCGCCCACAGTAGGAGGCGGGCAGGAAGGCGTCCGGTGGGATAAAGTCGCGGCCTTCGGCTTCGGCGTTCCCGGGCGCGGACACCAATCCCGGTCCAAAGTGAAAATTGTAGGAGGAACGGACCTTCGCGTCGTACTCTTTCCGATTGTCCTCGCCGGCTTGCTGCGCCCGGGCCCTGACAACGAAAGTGCCGGACAAACCAACCAGGACGGCGATCGCCGCCACTCCGCTCGAGGTTCCGAACCGCATGGCTTACCCCTTTCTAATCAGTATATCCCGGCGCCTCCGTGATACAGTATGAAATCAGCGCGTGAAGCGCCATTTCAGGGGGCCATTCCGATGAAATACCGACGCCTGATTCTTCCCGGTTCGCTGTGCCTGTCCGCGCTGCTTGCCATTGCGTTATTCGCGCAGCAGACGGCGGGCCAATATCCCGCGAGCCTCCTGTCCGGGTTGGTCTGGCGCGACGTTGGACCCATGCGCGGAGGACGAACCTTCGGCGTCGCCGGGCACCCGGATCAGCCGGATACCTTCTACATGGGATCGGTGGGCGGAGGCGTGTTTAAGACCGAAAATTCCGGCCGCACGTGGATTCCCATCTCCGACGGAGGCATCCCGATCGGCTCCATTGGAGCCATCGCCGTGGCACCCTCGAACGCCAATATTGTTTATGTCGGCACGGGCGAGCCCGATATTCGCGCACAGCACTCTTACGGCATCGGCATGTACAAATCGACGGACGCGGGCAGGACATGGAAACACATCGGCCTGGAAAAGACGCTGCATATCGGCCGCGTTGTGGTCGATCCGAAAGACGCGAATCGCGTGTACGTTGCCGCGCTGGGCGATATTTACGCCGCCAGCCCGGATCGCGGCCTGTACCGCTCGCTCGACGGCGGCGCGACGTGGAAGAAAATTTTGAACAACGCCGCGGACCCGAATAACGTTGGGGCGATCGACGTGGCCGTCGACATGACGAATCCGCGGACGCTTTACGCATCGCTGTGGGCGACGCGGCGTCCGCCATGGTCCGTCTACGCGCCTTCGAATCTGCCAGGCGGCGGGCTTTTCAAATCGACCGACGGCGGAGACACCTGGAAGCCCCTCGCAGGCGGCTTGCCCATCGATCCATTTGTGGGCAAGATCGGCATCGCGGTTTCGCTCAGCAATCCGAACCGGCTGTGGGCCGTGGTCGACAATCTGGGCGCGGGCGTGGCTCCGGCTCGTCAGGGACGCGGCGGCGCTGCGCCAGCGAATGCGCCCACTCCGAAGGGCGGCGTATATATTTCCGACGACGCGGGCGCCAACTGGAAGCTCGTCAACGATGAAAACAGGCTGTGGGGCCGGGGCTGGTATTTCGGAGGCATCGCCATCGACCCGAAAGATCCCAACCGCGCCTACGTGATCAACACCGCCACCTACATGACCACCGACGGGGGCAAGACCTTCGTTCCGATCAAGGGCGCGCCGGGAGGCGACGACTATCACCAGATGTGGGTGAATCCGAAAGACGGCAACCGCATGGTGTTGTCCAGCGATCAGGGCACGGTCGTCAGCGTCGACGGAGGCAAAAGCTGGAGCACGTGGTACAACCAGCCGACGGCGCAGGTTTACCATCTTTCCGCCGACAACCGGTTCCCGTACTGGCTGTATGGCGCGCAGCAGGATTCCGGAGGCGTGGGCGTGGCGACATGGTCGCGCGAGGGCGTGCTGTCCTTCCGCGACTGGGAACCCACCTGCGAGGCAGGCGAAAGCAACACTGTCCTGCCGGATCCCAAGGACGGGAACATTCTCTACGGCAGCGGCAATGGCAAATGCGACCAGCACCTGAACATCGCCTTACCGGGCCAGGGCGCGCTACCCGCCGAGGATCCCGATGATCTGAACCGCAAGACCTGGACGCTGCCGCAGGTATTTTCCGCGGCCGACGAGGCGCTCTATTACGCCAATCAATTTGTGATGCGTTCGCGCGATCGCGGCAGAACCTGGGAAAAGATCAGCCCCGACCTGGCGCGTCTGAATCCCCCCGTGCCTAAGAACCTCGACCCGATCACCGCGAAAGATATCGACGAGCCGATGGGCGCGCGGTTCGGCGTCGTGTACGCGCTGGGGCCCTCGCCGCTGCAAGCCGGGACGGTCTGGGCGGGCACTGACGACGGCTTGATCCACGTGACGCGCGACGACGGCAAGACGTGGCAAAACGTCACCCCTCCGGCGATGACTCCGTGGAGCAAGGTTTCGCAGATTGAGGCCGGGCACTTTGACGCGGAAACCGCTTACGCCTCCGTAGACCGGCATCGCCTGTCCGATCTGAAGCCGTATATTTATCGCACCCGCGACGGCGGCAAATCCTGGACGAATATCGTCAAGGGCATCCCCGAAGGCGCTTATGTCAATTCCGTCAAGGAAGATCCTCAGGCCAAGGGCCTGCTCTACGCCGCCACAGAGCTGCGCGTCTACGTTTCCTTCAACGACGGCGAGCAATGGCAGCCGCTGCAAAACAACATGCCCGTCACCTCAGTGCGAGACGTCCTGGTTCACGGCGACGATCTGGCCATCGCCACGCACGGCCGCGGCTTCTGGGTGATGGATCAGATGCCGGCATTGCGCCAGATTGCCGCACAGGGATCGCAGATCCTCTCCTCCGACGCCTATCTGTTCAAACCGGGCGAGACGTTCGCCATCCGGGCGGGGAGTATGAACGGCACGCCCCTGCCGCATGAGGAACCGCAGCATCAGAATCCGCCCTCGGGGGTGGTCGCGTATTACTGGCTCAAATCGCAGCCCGCGCAGCCGCTCAAAATCGAATTGCTGGACGGCCGTGGCGCGGTGCGCGCCTGTTTGGCGAGCGATACTCCGGTGCGTCCGGTGGATACCGAAGCGTTAAATGTGCAGGCGATTTGGCAGCAGCCTGTCCCGCCGCCTTCCACCGCGCCGGGAATGCATCGCGTGGCCTTGGGAGCGGCGGCCGGCCGGGGCGGCGGATTTGGACGGGACGCGGCCGCGCCGCCAGTGAAGGACGCCTGCACCGCAGGATCGCCCCCGCCCGTTGCCCCTCCCGCCGGCGGACGCGGAGGCGGACGGGGCGGGCGCGGTGGAGGCGGCCTGCAACCCGGCGACTTCACCGTGCGCTTGACCGTGGACGGAAAGACGTATACGCAGCCGGTAACAGTAAAACCCGACCCGAGAGGCGTCCCGGCGGGAGCGAACTGAGCGCTGCTGTAGTATTTTTCCACTATTGATCAAACGGCCCAAAAACCGTACATTTTGCCTCATGCCCATGAAGCCGATGTTCCTGCCGGGGGTCGAGGCGAATCCCCAGCCCGGCCCGTTCGCCGAATCGATCAGAACCATGCAGGCCGCCGGCAAAGAGTATCCCCAAATCTGGCATATGTTTGCGTTTCGCGCCGGCGTCACGGATCACCTGGCGCGATTCACCCAGGGCATCATGCACGGCGAGGCTCCCTTGAGCCCCGGACTGCGCGAGCTGATCGCGGCCTACACGTCGCATCAGAACCACTGCCCGTTTTGACTGAAATCGCACGCCGCGGTCGCGGCGGAATTTCTGGGCAGCGAGGAACTTGTCAAGAACGTTCTGGAGGATCTCGAAAACTCCCCATTGCCGGAAAAAGAGAAGGTCCTTCTGCGATTCGTCTCCAAGGTAAATCACCATTCGCCGGAGATCGGTCCGGAGGACATGAAGCCCCTTTATGAAGCCGGCTGGGCCGACGACGCGATTTACTACGCCATCACCGTTTGCGCTCTGTTCAACTTCTACAATCGCTGGATCGACGCTTCCGGGGTGCACGCGCTTTCCGACGAAGCTCACCGCGAAGGCGGGAAGCGAACCGCCGCACACGGCTACGTGCGCGAATAGCTCCGCCTTCGATACCATCTTGTTTGGACAAAGGAGTCCATCGATGAAGCATCTGATTTTTTGGGTGGGCATCTCCGTTGCTATGGCCCAAACCAAGCCCGTGCCGCTGTCCGCATTCGACGCGAAAGCGAAGGAACTGCTGGGCCGCATGACGCTCGATGAAAAGATCGGGCAGATGACGCAAGCGGATCAATCCTTTTTGAAGGATCCGGCGGATGTGGAGAATCTTTTCCTCGGCTCCGTTCTGAGCGGAGGCGACTCCGACCCCAAGGAGGGCAACAGCCGCGAGGCGTGGACGAAGATGGCGACGTCGCTGGAGGCGCGGGCGCTGAAGACCCGCCTGCACATTCCAATCCTCTACGGCGTGGACGCCGTGCATGGGCACAACAACGTGCTGGGCGCGGTGGTGTTTCCCCACAACATCGGCCTGGGCGCGACGCGCGACGCCGCGCTGGTGGAGAAGATCGGCCGCATCACCGCCGAGGAGGTCCGTGCGACCGGAATTCAGTGGGTATTCGCGCCTTGTGTCGCCGTGCCGCAGGACGTCCGCTGGGGCCGCACTTATGAAGCATTCTCCGATGATCCGAAGGTGGTAGCGGAACTCGGCGCGGCCGCGGTTCGCGGGCTGCAAGGCAAGGGCCTCAGCGATCCTCACGGCGTGCTGGCTTGCTCAAAGCACTATCTGGGCGACGGCGGCACAACGTTCGGCACCGGAGGTTTCGGCAAGAACATGCTGGATCAGGGCGATACGCGCGTCGACGAGGCCACGCTGCGCCGCCTCCATCTGCAAGGCTACCTGACGACCGTCGCGGAGGGCGTCGGCACCATTATGCCTTCTTACTCCAGTTGGAACGGCGTCAAGGTGTCCGCTTCCAAGCATCTGCTGACCGAGCTTTTGAAAGACGAGGTGGGGTTCCAGGGCTTCCTGGTCTCCGACTACAACGCGATCGATCAGATCACCAAGGATTACAAGACCGCCATCGGCATTTCCATCAACGCGGGCATGGATATGGGGATGGTGCCGGAGCGTTACCGCGAATTCATCAAGGATTTAAAGGAACTGGTGGGTGAAGGCGTGGTTCCGATGTCGCGCATCGACGACGCCGTGCTGCGCATTCTCCGGGTGAAGTTCGCGATGGGCATGATGGACGGAAAACCGGAGCCGTCGCCCAAAAACTACGCCTTCGGCACACCCGAGCATCGCGCCGTCGCGCGGCAGGCCGTGCGCGAGTCCATGGTGCTGCTGAAAAACGACAATCACGTGCTACCCCTGAAGAAATCGGCGAGCATTCATCTGGCTGGAAAGAGCGCGGACGACATGGGAAATCAATGCGGCGGCTGGACCATCAGTTGGCAGGGCAAGAGCACCGACGTGCTTCCTGGCGGCACGACCGTAGGCGCAGCGATGCGAAAAGCAGGCGCTAACCTCGCCACCGGGCGCGGCGACGTCGGGGTGGTGGTCATCGGCGAGACCCCTTATGCCGAAGGCTTCGGCGACCGCAAGGAGTTGAATCTATCTCCGGGGGATGTTGAGGCCGTGAAGAGGATGAAAGCGAGCGGCGTTCCGGTAGTGGTGGTTGTGTTCTCCGGCCGTCCCATCAACCTGGACCCGATTATGAATGACGCCGACGCAATTATGGCGGCGTTCCTGCCCGGAACCGAGGGCGAGGGCATCACCGACGTGCTCTTTGGAGCCTATAAACCAACCGGGAAGCTTTCGTTCACGTGGTCTGCGCAGTATCCTTACGGATTCGGATTAACGTACTGATTGCCAGCCGCCGAAAATCTCTTCCAACCGGCGCGCCACCGCGAGCACGATATCCTCCCGCCAGGGCGCGCCGGCGATCTGCACGCCGATCGGTAGGCCATTAGATGATGTTCCGCATCGCACCACCGCGGCGGGCCAACCGGTCAGGTTGTGGGTCATTGTATAGCTGTACCCTTTGAACGTCTTTTCTTCAATGGACGTTCCGTGGGAAACCGCGGGGCTCGCTGAGACCGGCGAGAGAACCACGTCGAACTGCGTCAGGAACGCGTTCATTCCGGCCCGGAACCGATCGAGGTGACTCCAGTAATTTGCCAGACCGGAAATATCGGTGCGATACTCCTCCAGCTTCGCGAGCCACCCGTCGAGCAGCGGATGGGTCCGCTCGCTTCCGATGGCCTTCAGGAACGCCCGCAACCCATCGCCGCCATCCGCGCCGAGCAGCATCATCTCAATCGCATAGCTATTCTCGACGCCCGTAGGGCGGTGTTCCGCCGCGCCCAGCGCCTTGCCCGCAGCCTCCACCACGGCCTGCGTTTCGGCGTCCGGCTCGGCGAAGCCGTTACTCGTGAAATACGCGATGCGCAGATCCTTCACCGGAACGCCCTGGTAAGGCATGGGAACGACGGTGAAATCCTCGCCATCGGCGCCGAGCAAAATGGGCATCATCGCGCACAGATCCTCAACGCGCCGCGCCATGGGGCCAATCTGCCATAACATCTCTATCCAGCCGCCCGCCGGGGGGACATGTCCGGTGCGCGCGAGCCGGCCCGAGGTCGGCTTCACGCTGGCGATCCCGCAGTAATGAGCCGGAAGCCGCACGCTGCCCGCGGCGTCGCTGCCGAGGCCGAAAGGCGAGCCGCAGGAGGCAATGAGGGAGGCCTCGCCCCCGCTGGATCCGCCGGATGTGCGCGATAAATCGTAGGGGTTGTTGGTCCGGCCAAAAATGAAGTTGTCGGACTCGAAGGCAAACAGCAAGTCCGGCAGATTGGTGCGGGCGATGGGAACCGCTCCCGCTGCCCGAAGCCGAGCGACCAGAGTGGCGTCCCGAATCGACTTCGGGGCGTTTCGATAGCCCAGCGTGCCCGCACTGCATATCGTACCCGCCACCGCGATGGAATCCTTGATGGAAAATGGCACGCCGTGGAACGGACCCGGCAAAGGCGCGGCCTCCGGCAACACCTCTACCACCGCATTGATCCGCGGATTCACCTCCGCGATGTGGTCCAGATGAAGGCGGAAGAGTTCCCGCGCCGAGATCTTGCGGTCGCGAATCAGAGCTGCCTGCGCGACCCCTGACAAAGCAAGAATTTCGTTCATTGCTCCCGGATGGTGAGACGCTGGTCCACCTTCACACCGCTCATTTTTTGATGAGCTCCGCTGGGCCAGTAAATATCCACGGAGGGAGCCGCCGTATCCGAGCCGAGCCCGAAGGTTAAAGCCAGATCGCTCGACGAGCAGTAGGATGAGCCGCTGTGCACCATCTGCGTCTGGTTGCCGACCTTCACTACCGCGCCGATGCCGTCACGATTACTCTTCACGCCTTCCAGGCGAATCTGCAGCCAGTGATTCCTGTTGCCGCCGTCGTTGCGATAGAGATGCGCCGGTCCATTGTTGGTGGCCACGAGAATATCCAGATCGCCGTCACGGTCGAAATCGCCGTAGGCGGCACCGCGCGCGACCAGAGGCGTGGAAAACGCGTTCACGGGTTGGAATTTTCCGTCACCGGCGTTGTGGAACAGCAGAGGAAGCTCCTCATACTGCACCTTGGGCTGAACGCGGCCGATCTGCTCTTCGATGTGTCCATTGGCGGCGAAAATATCGGGATACCCGTCCAGGTCGTAGTCGAAGAAAAACAACCCGAACGTCAAACTCAGCAGGCTGGCGCGGCCGATGGGAGAGCGTGCCGCTTCGTCCACGAACAATCCGTTGCCTTCGTTGTGATAGAGGCCGATCATCTGGTTGGCGAAGTTGCCCACAGCCAGATGCTGGCGCCCGCAGCGGTCATAATCGGAAACGTCCACACCCATGGCTCCGCGCGCCACGCCGTCCTCGCCGAATGCCACGCCCGCGGTGAGGCCCTCTTCCTTGAACGTCCCGTTTTGCAGATTGCGATAGAGCTTGTTGGGCTGCGTATCGTTGCTGACGAACAGGTCTGGCCAGCCGTCGTTATTGAAATCGAGCATCGCGGCGCCCAAGGACTTGCTCGTCGGATCCGCCAACCCGGCCTTCGCCGTAACATCCTCGAACCTGCCGTTGCCGAGGTTGTGATAGAGCTTCGAGGAAGTTCCTTTGTACGATTCCGGCGTGCAATAGGATTTGGTGGAGCCGTCCAGCGAGCACCACAGGTCGTTCTGCGGCGTCCATTGCACGTAGTTGGCGACGAACAGATCCAGCTTGCCGTCGCGATCGTAATCGAACCACAATGCGCTGGCCGCGAAGGCGGCGTTGCCCAGGCCGGCCTCGCGCGTCACATCTTTGAAATGCCCCTTGCCCTCGTTATGGAACAGGTGGTCGCCGCCCAACGCGGTGATGTAGACGTCGTCCTTGCCATCGTTATCGTAATCGCCCACGCTGACGCCGAGCGCGTAGATATCGATGTCCAGTCCGCTCCCCTTGGTGATGTCGGTGAACGTGCCGTCGTGGTTGTTGCGATACAGAGCGGCAGGCGTGCGGCGGCCCCGGGGAACCAGATCCTTGCCGTTGACAAGCAGAACGTCGAGCCAGCCGTCGCCGTCGGCATCGAAAAACGCGCAGCCCGGACCCATCGTCTCCGGCAGCCACTTCTTGCCGCTCCGTCCGGCGTTATGCGTGAAGCGGATGCCCGCCGCCGCGGTGATGTCGGTGAATTGGAGGTTATTCGAAGCTGGCGCGGGTTGTTGGTCGGCTGGGCGCAGGACGGCCAGCGGAAACAACAGCGCCAACGGAAGCAGGTGATGTGTCGTGATCGTGAACCGGTTGCCGTTCATTGTTCTCCTCGGGGTTGCGCAAACGCGGCTTTTCGGTGAGGGCCTGCGCGGATTCGTCGGCCTTGAAGCGAAGGAACAGTTTCTCCTCCCGCCCGGCATTTTCACGCTGGCCGAGGCCGCGATAGCAGAGCATCAGATTGTAATGCGCCTGCAGATCCTCGGGATCCACTGCCAGCGTGTCCTGAAACGCCGCGGCCGCCTCCGCGTAGCGGCGCTGCAGGAATAAAATGCGCCCCACCTGATTGATGACGACACGGTCGCGCGGGAACTGGCGGCGCACATCGGCCAGCGAGGCCAGCGCCCCATCGTAATCGCCATCCGTCTTCTGCGCCGCGGCCAGGAAAAACTCGGCGCGCGCGAGCTTGGGCGACAATTCCAGAGCCTTCGCCACATAGGGCTTCGCCGCCTCGATCTCGCCTTCCTGGATCAGCGCCCGGGCGACGTTCAGCCAGCCGTCCGCGTAGCCGGGCTCAGCCTCGGTGACGCGCTGAAACGCATATTCTGCGCCCTTCAGATCGCCTTGCAACAACAGGCCTATGCCCCAGTCGTTCCAGCGCTCGCGATCCTCTTTCCGGATTACGGGCTTCCATTGCGGTTGGCCAAGCGGAACGCGGGCCGTGGCGCTGGCAAGCGTGATCACTGGCAGCGTGGGAACCTTCGCCGGATCGGCCACCCATTCGCGACTGTCATAGGAAGCGTCCGCCGGGCCGGGCTTCGGCGAGCCATAGACGAACTCCAGATAACTCCGGGCAAACTTGCGGTAGTGGAGCTTCGCGTCAAAGGTGATGGGCCCTTCGGCGTCCTTGGGAATGTGCACCAGGTAGTGGACCGTGTCCGCCGCGCCAGGCGGAATCAGCCGCACATAGAACGCGCTGCGCGCCTGCCAGGCGTTGCGCTTTGTGATTTCGTTGCCCTGCGCGTCCAGCAGATAAGAGCGATAAAAGTGCGCCGCGCGGTCGACTCTGCCGCGGCCCTCATCTGCCACAGCCCCGCTCATCGCGATCACGCGGCCCTTAGCATCGTGCGCGGAAAATTCGAGCCACACGTCAAACGTGTCGACGGTTCCGGCGGGGAACAGGTGCCCGATCTTTCGCGTTCGGACCACCGCGTCGACGCGAACGGAACTCCCCGGGGCGAAGGCCACTCCTGGCGCGTCGATGGGCGCGGCCAGCTTGCCCACCTCGCGAAGCATCAGCGGGCCGGACTGCTCTGCTTCCTCGCCCGCGCCGAACGTGGAGGAAAGCGTGGGCGTTTCGCCCGAGCGGCGCTTCATCTCCACCTGGCCCTTCGCAGCGGACTCCACGGGAGTGGCAGCGAACAGATCCACGGTTATAAAGCCGGATTTTAAAAACGCTTCGGTGGCCTTCTCCTGCTCATCGTCGTGCGTCACCGTCGGCACCGCGGTATTGGCGGCGGCGAAGCGGTGCGAATGAACCATGCCGTTATGGCCGGCGGGATCGTCCGAATGGACTTTCGCCATGTGGCAATCCTCGCAACCGGAGGATTTCGGCGGATAGTAGAACGATCGCGCGCCCTGGCCGGAAACGCCGCTGGCCTGCCAGCTATCGTAGTCGTTGAATCCCCGCAGCCACCGGTACTGGTTCACTGGCTCATCCAAGTGCACCTTGTGGCATGCGGTGCAGAATTCCGGCGTCTGATCCTTCATGAACGCCTTCATGAAGGTTCGCCGGTGCGGCTCCGGATTGACATAAATAATGAATTTTCCTGCGGCGGCCAGCACCGGATTCCTGCTGGTGGCCATGCGGTGCATGGCGGGAAATTCGATTTCAAAATCGCCGTTGCCGATGGTGTTATCGACGTGCGTAATGGAGTGGCAGGAAACGCAACCGAGTCCGTTTTGCGCCTCCGGCGTATCCACCTGATCCTTGATCGGCGTCTCGAACCGGCCGTTGAAGAACACTGCGTGATCGTGACATCCGGCGCAGAATTTACTGGGCCGGGTGCCGGTGAGTTCCTGCATGTGCAGTATCGTGGCCTTGTAGAAAGGATTGTTGAACGACGCCATGTGATGCATGGATCCCTTCCATTGCTCGTAAATGTCCTTGTGGCATTTCCCGCACTGCTTCGAATCCATGAAGAAATCCGATGGCATGGTCCCGCCGACGCTGGTTCGCGACGAAGAGGGCCAGAAGGGCGAATGGGGTCCGCCGCCTTCCTCCGCCATCGTGGTGGGGACCACCTTCGAATTGGTGATGCGGTCCTTCGGAAGGACAAAACGCAGCGCCGCGGCCGCCACCGCAAGAGCTGCGATTGCCCCGGTCCAGCGGGGCCTCAGAAAAGCTACGCCAACCATGGCGAAGGCGATGTGGGCCCAGACAATCTTGAAATGATCCGTGCTTGCTCCGCCGTAGATGAGGTATGCGCCGATCAGCGCGCCCGCCAGGAGCGGAAGGACCTTCATGCTCGTCCGGAATTTCCAAATCAGCCAGCCGCACACGGCGATGCCGAGGCCCAGGTGCAGGAAGATATTCGCGATATAAAAAACGTTGGCCGCGGGGAGCGCTGCCAGATACGCCGAACTGACCAGGAAGACAGCGAGCAGGATGGTGAGCGGACGGGTCACTCGGTTCCTCCCGTCGTTAACGGCCTCACCAGGTGCAAAGCCGGCCGAGTATTGTACTCGCGGCGATAGCGCCGGTGCTCTTCATCGTCGGGAAAATGCTCGCTGGCCTGATATGGATACCGGCTCATCGCGTGGAACGGAAGAGGCTCGACCGACTGCGAAAACGCCGTATTGGCGTCGCGGTCCTTGGCCCAACCGTCCACTTTTAGGAGATAATCGCGCGTCCAGCCCGCCGGCGGAGGCGCCAGCGCCGACGCGTCGAACAACAGGCGAAGTTCGTCGCCCGAGCCCATAATGATCAGCCGGTCATCGACGCTCTCCGCCAGCTCGCGCACGTCGCCATAGCGCGTGTACATGCCCGGCGTCGGATTCCAGTAAGACAGCGTATCGACGCTGTTATACAGGAACGTGTCCGGCTGCTGGCGCAGCGGATCGATGACGCTCTCCGAGAATCCCCGGAAATGCAGATCGGCCGAGGCCAGCGGAAGCCTTTGTTGATGCGCCTCCGCGGGACGCGCGGTTTCACTCAGAAAAATTTCGTCCCAATAAACGCAGAGACTGGTGACGATGCGGACTTGCCGGCTCGGCGAAATAAAATGCAGCGGCACCGCGATGGTCTTCGGCTTCCCCGCTGGCATGCCCATGTCTTCGTTGACGGTGACCCATTTACCCGACGCGTCGCGCATCTGCAAATAGGGCATGACAAGCCCGCCCTTTTTCTCCTGCGACGCCGCGCGAAACGTGCTGCCGTCCGGCCAATCCACCCAACCGTTGGCCAGAAGCACCGCATCGCCCGATGCCGCCGCGCCCGAAAAATCCAGGTCCAAGGTGTGAAGCTCGGCTACGCCCAGTTCGGTCCGCTTAAATTGATCCGGATACTTGCGGTCGCGCTTCAGAAGCCGTGAAAGAACGTCCCGGCCTTGATCGTCATGCGCCCCGTGTGGATAAACGCGCCGCGAAGCTTCATATAGCCGGAATTCCGGATAAGGAGGGCCCTTGAACTTCTCGTTGGTGAAAATTTCCTTGTCGGCCGGATGATCCAGCGTGTACAACTCCACCTGATCCAGATAGGAAACCTCGCTCAACTCCTCACTGATACGCACCTCGTAGCGGTCACCGGCGCGTTGCAGCGCGCGCGCGGGGATAGTCACCCATTCGTCGTGATCCACCGGGAAATACGAGCCCTCGCCGTCGCTGGCGCCCAGCGGCGCAACGCCCAGAACATCGGTAATGAACTCAAATTCGTGGCCATTGAACGTCCAGATCATGGGGCAGGAGCCGGAGAGCCGCTGCGCTTCTTCGTAGTTGTAGGTTTTGTTCGTCGCCTGATTCGTCTCGTTCTGAATCAACCCGTTGGGCCAGGTGATTCGCACGACGTCCACCACCGCATTCGTTTCCACGGGAAAAAGCAGAGGAACGCCATGATACGTTTGCTTCCAGTATCCTGCGCCCACTTTGACTTCGACGAGCGCATCCTCGCCCAGCTTCAGATTCTTGATCCCGGTGAGGCGCACGCGAATATATCGCTGCGGAGCGGAGCGATTGATCATCACGTGCAGCTTACCGCCCGCGATCCGCGCCTGGTCAAGGAGACCATCGCCATTGAAATCGGCTTCGATCGACGGTTCGGCGGGCGAAGGGCCGGTGAATGGCCCGGCAGTGTAGCGTCCGCCGAGTTGATCGGCATAAAGCACCGCCGCGCGATCCGCATAAAACGCCGCCAGGTCGAACGCCTTGCTGTCAGGCACCGCCCGCAGCTTATACGCTCCGGCGAAATGCCCAGAGACAAACGGAAAATCCGCCGTCCGATCCTCAAACCCCGCCTTGCCCTGATTGCGCAGCAGAGCGGGCTTGTCGCCGAGCAGCAAAAGATCCAGGTCGTAGTCGTGATCGTAATCGATCCAGATCGCCTGTTCGAAGCGGCGCTGCGGCAGCGCGGCGTCAAATGGCTCGAAGCGGCCCTTTACGTTGCGCAACAACTTGGGGCCGGAGGCGGTCAGCACGCAGAGATCGGCGAGTCCGTCGTTGTCAAAATCCCCCACCGAGATGGAAACGACGCCCGGGATTTGTTCAAGGCCCGAGCCGGTCACAGGCTCGACGCCGTTGCGATACAGCCGCGCCTTACCGCCGGACCACGCGATCAGATCCGTGTGCCCGTCGCCCGCGGCGTCGATCGCGACCATGCCCGCGGCATCGCCGACGATACGATCGTCATAAACAGGCTTCCCTGCAACCGCGGTGGACGCGCGCGGAGGATCGTAAATCTCAGCGTAATTGCACCAGTCGACGTCTTCCGGGATCGCTGCGCCTTCGGTGTCTTTTTTGATTTTCTGGAAAATCGCCAGTTCGCGCGTGGCGTCCTCGCGCCGGCCCGCCTGCCGGTACATGTTGTAAAGCTGGAAGCGCGCGCCTGCGAGTAACGGATTCAAACTCGACGCTTTTTCAAACTCGCGAATGGCCTCATCGGCGCGTCCCGCCGCGCGATACACCGTGCCCAGTTGATAATGCGCGATCGGTTCGTCTGGAACCAGCTTCACCAACTGTTCAAACTGCGCCTGTGCTTTTTCCGGTTGATCGGATTTCTTGTAATAGAGCCCCAGGTTGAACCAGGTGTGCGGCAGCGATGGGTCGAGCGTCTGCACCTGCTCCAGCAGTGCGACCGCCTCCGGCACGCGATTGCCATGCAGCAGCGCAAGCGCGTAGTTCAGTTTTTCGCGTGTCGAGTTCGGCGCAAGATCGAGCGCCTTTTTGAATTCGGCGATCGCTTCGAGATGTGTCGTGGGATTTTCGAAAAATGCTTTGCCCAGGTTGCGATGATGTTCAAGCGACTCACCGGAATCTGCCGAAAGGGGAACAACGGGAAGAAAAGCCAACGTTACAGTGGCAACAAACGCAAAAATAGACACAAAAAACACCCCGCGCGTTGTGACCATTGCCCCGTTAGTATTACATGAGCCCGGACGCGCGAAAATAATCGGTTTGTACTATTCGTGCGAAGCCGCCGAAACGCGTACCCTTTAGAAATGGATACGCGAAGGTCGCCGAGATTCCGTCTGCTCGCGGGCCTGGGGGTGACCTTGTTAGCGGCCACGATCTATTCCGCGTACACAGTGGTCCAATTGCGTTCCCTGCGGCAGTTACAGGCCGAACAGATCGACCGCAATCGCGCTGATTCGCTGCTGCTCCTCCGCATTCAGAACAATCTCAATTCCCTCGCGTTAACCATGCGAGACATGCTGGATCAAAGCGAGCCCTATCCTCTCCTCGCCTGGAAGGGGCAAATGAAGCGGATTCAAGAGGATCTGGCCGACGCGCTGGCTCGAGAGGAGAAAGTTTCCCGCGCCACAGGGGATCAGCAGAAATATCTCGCGCGGTCCGTGGATCAGTTCTGGGACGGACTGGAGCGTATCTTCGCTATGGCGGAACAAGGCCAGGAGGAAGAAGCCCGGACCCGCATCCGCTTATCCCTGCAGGCCCGCGAGGAAGGTCTCAACACCGCAGTGGCGCGCCTCCTCGTTCAAAACAACGAGAGCGAGCAGCAGGCAGCTGAGGAAACCGAGCGGATCTACGCTCGCGCCGAGCGCAACGCATACATATTCCTCGCCGCCATGTTGATCCTGATTGTCGGACCGAGCCTGTATTTGATGCGGTGGATTCCCCGCATGTTCGCCCAAGTGGCCGCGCTTTCCGAGCGCCGCAGCGAGCTGGCGCGCCAACTCATCTCCATGCAGGAGAGTACCTTCCGCTCGCTTTCCCGCGAATTGCACGACGACTTCGGCCAGATTCTCACCGCCATCGGGGCAATGATGCATCGGGCGGGCAAGAGAATCCCTCCGCTGGATGAAGCGTTGCGCAAGGACTTCGACGAAGTCCGGGAAATTATCCAGTCGACGCTGGACAAGATCCGGACACTCTCCCAGGCACTGCATCCCATGGTGCTGGACGACGCCGGCCTCGAAGGCGCGCTACATTTGTATCTGGCTGGTTATGAAAAGCAAACCGGGATTGCGGTTCGGTATGAAAAGGAAGGCGAAAGCCGGCCGTTGGACCGCGACGTGTCGATTCATGTCTATCGGGTCCTCCAGGAGTCATTGAACAATGTGGCGAAGCATTCCAAGTCACCGCGCGTCGAGGTGCGCCTGCGGTTCCGGCCCGAGACTTTAGTAGTAGAAATAGAGGATTATGGAGTAGGTTTCAGGCAGCAGGCCGGCAAGCGCGGAATGGGGATGACGTCCATGCGCGAACGGGTAGAGTTAATCGGTGGAGCAATTGAATTCTTGAAGAAGGATGGAGGAGGCGCCCTGGTGCGGTTCACGGTTCCCCTGGGTGCGAACGAGATACATGCCTGAGTCAAAGATCACGGTTGTCCTGGTAGACGACCATATCCTGGTTCGCCGCGGATTCCGACGCATGCTGGAAGACGATCCGGAAATTGAAATCGTCGGCGAGGCGGGGGACGGCAATGAGGCGGTTCAACTGGTGTCCGATCTGAAGCCGCGCGTAGTGGTCATGGACTTCGCGCTGCCCAGTATGAACGGTGCGGTCGCAACGCGGCTGATTCATAAAGCGGCCCCGGATGTTGCCGTGCTGGTCCTGAGCATGCATGCGGAGGCAAACTATGTCCGGACCTGCCTGGAAGCAGGCGCGCGCGGGTATTTGCTCAAAAATGCGGTGGACCTGGAATTGGTGGAGGCCGTAAAGAAAGTCGCCGCCGGAGAAAATGTCCTGGATCCAAGGCTTTCCGCGCTGCCCAAGGAGGGAGGTCCGCCGGCGCTGACCACTCGCGAACTCGAAGTACTGCAATTGATCGTGCACGGAAAGTCGAATAAGGAAATCGCGCTGGTGCTCGGCCTGAGCGCCAACACCGTCGCCGTTCATCGCGCCAACCTGATGCAGACGCTCGGGATTCACAACACGGCGGAACTGGTCGTCTACGCCATCCGCAACGGACTCGCCAGCATCACATGAACCGCCGCGAGTTCATGATCGGGGCGCCGCTCCTGGCTGCGCCTCTTCTGACTGGCGCAGGCAGTCCCGGTTTTCAGCTCACCAACGTCACGGCGGCCGCGGGCATCGACTTTCAGCACAACAGCGGCGCCTTCGATGCCAAGTTTCTGCCGGAAACGCTCGGCTCCGGCTGCGCGTTTTTGGATTACGACAACGACGGCTGGCTGGACATTCTGCTGGTCAACGGCATGGACTGGCCCGGCCACATCAAACGCCACGGAACATTGAAGCTTTACCGCAACAATCGCAACGGCACATTCACCGACGTTACGCGAGCAGCGGGCCTTGCCGTGGAGATGTATGGCATGGGCGTCGCCGTGGCCGATTACGATAATGACGGCTTCCCCGACATTCTCCTGACCGCTGTCGGCCAGAACCGTCTATTCAAGAACACCGGGAAGGGATCCTTCATCGACGTGACGGACAAGGCCGGCCTCGGCGGGCGCAGCGCGTTTTCCACCTCGGCGATGTGGTTCGACTACGACCGCGACGGCCATCTCGACCTGTTCGTCTGCAACTACGTGAAGTGGTCGCCGGAGCACGATATTTACTGCTCTGTCGACGGCAAGCGCAAATCGTATTGCACGCCGGAGGCGTATCACGGCTCCACTTGTTGGCTGTTTCGCAACAGGGGCGACGGCACGTTCGAAGACGTGACGGCAAAGAGCGGCATCTTCGACGCGACCTCGAAATCGCTCGGCGTGGCGCTGCTCGATTACGATCACGACGGATGGCCGGACATCCTGGTGGCCAACGACACGCAGCCCAATAAGCTGTATCGCAACCTGCGCAACGGGACCTTTGAGGATGTGGCCGTGCGGGCCGGTGTGGCCTTCAGCGAGGACGGCAAAGCGCGCGCGGGTATGGGCGTCGACGTGGCCGATTACGATAACTCCGGCTCGCCCGGCATCGTGATTACAAATTTCGATAACGAGATGATGGCGCTGTACAAGCCAGGCCGCGCCGGAGTGTACGCTGACATGTCCGGCAACGCCGGCATCGGACAGGCGTCGCGCAACAGCCTGGGATTCGGATGCGCGTTCTGCGACATCGATCTGGATGGCTGGCTTGATCTGGTGGCCGTGAACGGGCACATCGACGAAACGGCGCGCGCCGTCCGCAACGTCGGCTACGCGCAAAGCCCGCATTTATTTTTGAACGACGGCCACGGCGCGTTTCACGACGTGGCGGCCGGCGCGGGCGCTGATTTCGCGTCTCCCAAAGTGGCCCGCGGCGTCGCCTATGGCGACTTCGACCGCGACGGCGACGTGGACCTGCTGATCACTACCAACCACGGCCCGGCGTTCTTATACCGGAATGACGTCGAAAACAAGAATCGCTCCCTCCGCCTGCACCTCCGCGGGACAAAGTCCAACCGCGATGGCATCGGCGCGGTGGTGCGCGTCTTCACCCCCGACGGCACCCAATCGCGAATGGTGAAGACCGGATCGAGCTATCTGTCGCAATCGGAGCTGACCCTCACCTTCGGGTTGGGCAAGCGCGACAAGGCAGATCGCGTGGTCATCGAGTGGCCCAGCGGCATCACCGAGGAACACAAGAGCGTCCCTGCGGGAGCGCACGTGGCCACGGAACAAGAAGGCTTATCGTGACGCTCTCGCGCGGGCCTCGCCGATCAGGCTTCTACACCTGCTTGCCCTGAAATGATCCGATCCATCAGTGGATGTTGCCGCAGGCGCAAGAAAGTTTTTACTTGCGGGAGTCCAGCAGCAAAAAGCTCG
>JBBIVT010000023.1:0-2580 GCA_037439565.1 Acidobacteriota bacterium
TTCGTATCGGCGAACAGCGCATTGGTGTTTTGAAACGCCTGAAATACCGGCCTCGGCGTGAAGTCGTCCGGCAGGCCGCGCTTGCCGCGAATGAAGCCAAAGTCATCGTATTCATTACCGTCGACGCCCGCAGCCAGCAGCCAGACGAAGGTCCGGACACCAGCCGCGTGGTTGTACAAAATGCCTCGCGGGATATACTTCGCTTGAACCGTTTCATCCGATCCGGGCCAGGAGGGGATGGAGTTGAACTCGTCATCCCAAAACTCGGTGTTCGAGCGGAGGCCTTCGCTCATCGCCGTCTGCCGCAACTTGATCGTCGTTTCGACGCCATAGGCCCCGAAATCCATCGATTCCGGATGCATGTTCTGGCCGTATCCGGGATAGGTGTGATAGGCGAACACATCGATCTGCGCGGCGCATTTGCATTCGTCCAAGGCGCGCTTGGCGAAATCGCTGGTGGGGTCGGCCTGGCCTCCATAAATCACCTTCGCGTTCGGATCGGTGGCGTGTACGGCGGGGGCGAAGGCGGCCAGCAGGCGTCCGTACTCCTCCGGATTGCCCCAAGGATTCCAGTAGCCAATGTCCTGCTCATTCCACAGCGCGTAATATTTTATTCGTCCGCGAAAATGATTCACCATCCACTTCACGTAGCGGATAAATGCCTCGATTTCGGCGGGCGATTTCGGCGGCCAGAAGATGGAATCGATGCTGCGGTCGTCGTTGTGAAAGCTTCCGGACTTGGGCACGATGCGATCGGGTTTGACTCCTGCGGGCCCGGTGTACATCGGATTGCCATACATCAACTGGACTTGAACCTTTACTCCGTTTTCGACGAGCGAATCGACATAATCGTCTACTTCCGGCGCGATGGCGTAGACGCCGCGCTTCTGCTCCACCCAATCCCAACTCGTCGGGTCGGAGCTGTTCTCATACTGCCCGATGCGGATCCAGGAAACGCCTGCGTCGAACATGCGAGTCCACCACCAGCGGTCCCAGGGAAGGAAAGGCTCGCGCGGCAGATCGGAGTTGATGCCGAAGCCGTTTTCGATCTGCGAGGATCGCTTGGGAGGCACGCGGGAGGGAATCTGCGCGGACACCTGGGTGTACAGCGGAAGAACGCATAGCAGAGCCGCGAATTTCATCTCAGCAGTATACTGGCAAAGCATGATGCGATACACGGACTTATATATCGGCGGCGCCTGGCGCAAGGCTGCGGGCGCAATTGAGGTTCTGTCGGCGTCGACCGAGGAAGTCATCGGCGCGATTCCCGAGGGTACTCCCAGCGACGTGAATGCGGCGGTGGAAGCGGCGCGGGCGGCGTTCCCCCAATGGTCGGAAACGCCGGTGGCTGAACGCGCGGACTGGCTCGACAAGATCGCGGCGGCGCTGAAAGAACGCACGGAGGCGATGGCAAGGACCATCGCGACGGAGGTCGGCTCGCCGATTTCCATCGCCACGTCGATTCAGGCAGGGCTGCCGGTGGTGGTGACCCAGAGCTACGCGAAACTGGCCAGAGAAACGAAGCTCGAACAGGAGATCGGCAATTCGCTGGTGGTCCGCGAGGCGGCAGGTGTGGTGGGCGCGATCACGCCTTGGAATTATCCTCTGCATCAGATCATGGCGAAGGTCGCGCCGGCGCTGGCCGCCGGATGCACGGTGGTGCTGAAGCCCAGCGAACTGGCGCCGCTAAACGCCATGCTGCTGGCCGAGGCGTGCATCGCGATCGGGCTTCCCAAGGGCGTGCTGAACATCGTCACGGGGTACGGGCCGGTCGCCGGAGAAGCGATTGCGTCGCATCCGTGGGTCGATATGGTGAGCTTCACCGGATCGGTGCGGGCGGGCAAGCGCGTGGCGGCGCTGGCGGCGGAGACGATCAAGAAGGTCACGCTGGAGCTGGGCGGTAAATCGGCCTGCGTGATACTGGATGACGCGCCGTTCGAGAAGGCGGTGCCCAGCGGTGCTCGTAACGCGATGCTCAATTCGGGGCAGACCTGCTCGGCGTGGACGCGTATGCTGGTGCCTCGCGCGCGGCAGCAGGAAGCCGTGGATCTGGCGGCGGTTGCGGTGAATGGCTTGAAGATCGGAGATCCGCTGGACGCATCGACGCGTCTCGGGCCGCTGATTTCGGCCACGCAGCGCGAAAGGGTCGAAGGCTACATCGCCAAGGGCAGGGGCGAGGGCGCGACGCTGGCGGCTGGCGGCGGCCGTCCGGAAGGCTTTGAAAAAGGATACTTCGTGCAGCCGACCGTCTTTTCCGACGTGAAGCCGCAAATGACGATCGCGCAGGAGGAAATTTTCGGGCCCGTGTTGTCGATCCTGCCCTACGATTCCGAAGACGAAGCCGTGGAGATCGCCAACGGAACGATTTACGGCCTCGCGGGAGGCGTCTGGTCCGGCGACGCGGAGCGGGCGATGAAGGTCGCGCGGAGAATGCGCACCGGGCAAGTGGACGTGAACGGAGGCCGCTATAATCCGCTGGCGCCGTTCGGAGGATATAAACAGTCCGGCATCGGCCGCGAGTTGGGCGTGTTCGGCCTGGAGGAATATCTGCAAATAAAGTCCATCGCGCGCTAGGCGGTA
>JBBIVT010000023.1:2680-8091 GCA_037439565.1 Acidobacteriota bacterium
AAAATCGAAACCCGCTAGAATCGGTGCATGTTTCGCCGCGAGCCCGTGAATCTGCTCCTGCTCCACGCGCCGAGTGTTTACGACTTCCGCAAGCGGTCGATTTTCTACGGGCCAGTCAGCGACCTGATCCCTTCCTCCACCGTATTTGAGATGTATCCGGCGGGCTTTCTCACCATATCGAGCTATCTGCAGGAGCGCGGCATGAAAGTGCGCATCGCCAATCTGGCGGTGCGGATGATGAAGGACCGTCATTTCGACGTCCCGGCCTTTATCGCGAAGCAGAAGCCAAAGGCGGTGGGCATCGATCTGCACTGGCTGCCGCACGCGCACGGGGCGTTGGAAATCGCGCGCATCGTGAAGGAAATTCACCCGGGTGTCCCAGTGATCATGGGCGGACTTTCTTCCACGTATTTTCATGAGGAACTGATCCGGTATAAGCAGGTGGATTACGTGCTGCGCGGCGACAGCACGGAGGCGCCGCTGCATCAGTTGCTGTTGGCGTTGCGCGATGGAGGGCCGCTCGACAAGATTCCGAACCTGACTTATAAAGCCGAGGGGCTGCAGCGCGTGAACCCGTTGACCTTCCTGCCGGAGTCGCTCGATTATGCCGATCTGCGGGCGGATCTGATGGTGCAGATGGTATTGCGGTACAAGGATCTGGCGAGCGTCGTGCCGTTCGATGGCTGGTTGAAAAACCCGATCACGGCTGTATTCACCGTAAAAGGATGCGCGCACCAGTGCGCCACCTGCGGAAGCTCGCTGACGACGTGCAGCCATCTGACCAAGCGCATCTGGCCGACGTTCCGCAGCCCGGAGAGCCTGGTGAAAAACATTGTGGCGCTGGCACGCTTCACGCGAGGGCCGATTTTCCTGGTGGGCGATCTGCTGCAGGCGGGCGAGGATCACGCGGAAGAGGTGCTCGACCGGCTGAAGACAGCGAACGTCGAAAATCAAATTGTGTTTGAGTGTTTCGACGTCCCTCCCGCGGATTTTCTGCGCCGCATCGACGCCCACGTGCGCAACTGGAGCCTGGAATTGAGCCCGGAGAGCCACGATCACGATGTGCGCCGCGCGCAGGACGGCGAGCCTTCCTACAACAACGAACAAATGGAAGAGTCGCTGCGTGTAGCGATGGAGCTGCGCTCGACGCGCATCGACGTGTTCTTCATGATCGGACTGCCGCGGCAAACCTACACATCTGTAATGGAGACGATTGACTATTGCGAGCATCTGTTCCAGATCAGTGACCGCCGGCTCTCCTGCTTCATTTCGCCGATGGGCCCGTTTCTCGACCCCGGCAGCCGGGTATTTGAAGAGCCGGAAAAGTTCGGATACAAACTGTTCGCGCGCACGCTGGAAGAGCATCGCCGGCTGCTGGTCGAGCCTACCTGGGAAAAAATTCTAAGTTATGAAACCGAATGGATGACGCGGGCGGAACTGGTGGATGCGACCTACGACGCGGGCGAGCGGTTGAACCAGTTGAAGCTTCAGCACGGGCGCATTTCGCGGCGAAGAGCGGAGACGGTGGCGGAACGGATCCGGGCGGCGCGCGCACTGCGCAAGCAGCTTGCCGGGCACGGCGCATCGCCGGAGCTACTGGGAGAAATCGATAAGTTCAGCCAGTCCACGGTGTGCGATAAGCGCGAGCTGTTCTGGTCCCGGCATCTGGTGAATTTCAAAATCGGCGGGATTCTGCGTGCGGCGGGGAGCTACTTGTCGCACTGACTTTTCACCTTGCGGAGTCATCGATGCAGATCATTCGTTCGGAACGAGCACGACGGACTGGGCGAGACGCAATTTCACGCGGTAATTGACGAGCAGAGCGCGCATCATGTTCGAGGGAAAAAGCGGCTGGTCCTCCGGGGTCAGCTCCGAGGCCTTGTTCAGTTGTACCGACGTAAAACTCTTGCTCTCGATCATGGCCGCTACATCGTCTCTGTCGAGCCGTCCGATCTTGATCCGGGCGTAGGCCATAAACGGGTCGTACGCAAAAGGCTTTCCGGCCTCAAAGCAAACGAGCAGATCCTCGCACAACGCCGGCCCAGGACGGCTCTTCAGCAGTTCAACAGCGGTATCAAAATCGCTTGCCCTACTCCGCAGCGACTTGATATCGAACCAGTCGTACCGCAAGCGCAGAGGCGTCTCAATCAGGATGCCGGAGGAGGGTGCCAATAGGAGCGCCGCGAGCGCCACGCTGCGGACTTTGCTCTGGACCAACAACCTGTCCAGGAGAGGCGCAAATTCCGCAAAAGCCAAGGCCCCAACGATCACCAGGCTAAACATCGAGTCGAAGAAGATATTCTTATCAACGCCATCCCCCCCGGCGAAGGCGGCTGCGAACAGGTGAGCAAACACCGCCGCCAGAACCATAACCAAGCCGGGCGAGCGCTCCAGATTGCGCAGAGCCCAGATGACCGCTAACGCGATCGGCGCCTGAAATAAGCGGGCGTATTCGGTCACGTGTGTCAGCCAACCGCTCTGCGCTCTCGGCATGATCAGACTCGACAGAAGGTAGGGTCCATCGACCCACCGGGTGCCCAGCAGTATCAAAACTGACCCGATCGCCGCCACGCCACCCCACATCGCCAGATTGGTCCACTTTCTTCCTAGCAACAGATGCGCGCCGACGGCGCAGGGGAGTGCCAGGAGATTATGCTTGGTGAAGATGGAGATCACAAAAGCCACCGCCGAGAGCGCCAACGGGCCGGACCGTTCCGGCCATCGGATATATAGATATAAGCCGGCAAGGCTGAATACAGTGCCGAGGAGCTGGGGATCATTCATCCCAATGCGGTCGGGCTTATAGACTGCCATCCAGATCACCACGCTCAAACCGGCGAATGCGGCCAGCGGAAAAGAGCGGCTCAGAAGCGCCACAATGGCTCCGCAGAGCGACGCCACCAGCGCCAACGACAGCAAAGCAATCCAACGCCCGGTCATGTTCTCACCGCCAGCGGGGCTGAGCAGACCGATCAGGTGGAAGGAAACCGGGGGGTAGTTGTTGCAGGTGAGTCCGGGCGGCTTGCCGTAGAGTGGGACCCCTTGAAGTGACTCTCGCGTATAATATGCGCTGAAACCTTCGTTGTAACATGTCGATCCATGTGCAAACATTGCGGCAAGGGGTCCCAGGAGCAACAACGCCGCGAGCGCGCCAGCGCCTCCAAGGGCAAGGGGCCAGAAACGGCGGGGAAGATCCGGAATGGGGCACGTTGGACGAAGCATAGCCTGCCCTAGGAGCGCGCGGAGTTGCGCATGGCTTCGCAGTCGGCGGCGACCATTTCCTTAACCAGGGCTTCGAACCTGATCGTCGGCGTCCAACCGAGCGTCTTCTTGGCTTTGGAGGCATCGCCCTGGAGGATATTCACCTCGGCGGGGCGATAGAGTCGCTGATCGTCGGTCACGTAGTCGCGGGAGTCAAGGCCAACCTCGGCGAAGGCACGCTGCGCAAACTCGCCGACGGTGTGGGTCTCGCCGGTGGCGATGACATAATCGTCAGGCGCAGGCTGCTGAAGCATCAACCACATTGCGTGTACGTATTCGCGGGCGTGTCCCCAGTCCCGCCTGGCATCCAGATTCCCGAGGCGAAGATCTTTGGCGCGCCCGGAGAGAATTCGGGCCACACCGGAGGTGATTTTCCGGGTGACGAACTCGAATCCCCGGCGCGGAGACTCGTGGTTAAACAGGATGCCGCCGGACGCATGCATGTTATAAGCGTCCCGGTAGTTGCGGGTTAAATGGAAGCCGGCCACTTTACTGATGCCATAGGAGGAGCGGGGCTGAAAACGGGTGAGCTCGTTCTGCGGAACCTGGTCCGCCTGGCCGAACATTTCGCTGGATCCGGCGAAATAAAACCGGCATTCCGGCGCCAAACGTTTGAGCGCGGCCAGCATGAAATGAGTGCCGTTGATATTGGCGTTCAGGGTGGAGAACTGATCGTCGAAGGAATAGCTGACGAAGCTTTGCGCGGCCAGATGATAACATTCATCGGGTCTCACATCGGCCACCACTTCGTGCACGCTGGCGTAGCTGTCGACCGAGCCGGCCTTGAGGTTCAGGCGGTGCAAGACCGGCAGGAGGCGGGACAGGCGGTGTTCAGGATCCTCCAGGGCGACCCGGCGCACGAAACCGAAGACATCGTAACCTTTTTCGAGCAGAAGCTCGGCCAGGTAAGAGCCATCCTGACCGGTGATTCCCGTGATGAGCGCGCGTTTTTGGGCCATAAGTTGATTTTCAGGAGCGCAGGCGGATACGCCAGGGCATCCAAGCCGATTCCCACACTTTGCCGGCGGACATTTTCGATTGGCCCTCGCGGCGCTCGTCAAATGAGATGGGATGTTCAGCGATGCGGCAGGCGGCGCGATGGAACAGGAACTTGAGTTCCACCAGGAACGCGTAGCCCTCCGAGGCGGTGTTCTGTACAGGGACGCGTTCGAGCGCCTCCCGTCGCATGCAGATGAAGCCGGAGGTGGTATCGCGCGCCGGAATGCCGAGCGCGGCCCGCACGTAAAAATTCGCGGCGCGGCTGAGCATGCGGCGGCGCAAATTCCAGTTTTGTACGCTGCCGCCGACGGTATAGCGTGAGCCGATGACGATATCGGCTGAGGCTAATTTACCAAGCATCGGTCCAATTTCGACGGGGTTATGGGAGAAGTCGGCGTCCATCGTGATGATGGCATGGCACCAGGGCTCTGCCAGGACCTGGCGAAACCCGTCACGATAGGACGGCGCGAAACCGGGGTTACTCATGCGTTCGAGGAGCATCAGATGGGGCCGGGCCGGTAGGAGTGTGCGGACCAAATCGGAGGTGCCGTCCGGCGAGTGATCGTCGACGACCAGGATATGAATGTCGGGGTAGAGGCCAAGGAGAGCGTCGACCATCTTCGGAATATTGTCGCGTTCGTTAAACGTGGGGATGACGATGGCCGCGTTTTGCGTGGAGACGCCGGAGGCCGGGCTTGACGATTGATCCGTCGGGTGAGCGCGCATTTGTCGTCGATGTCCGCCAAGCGAGAGCGGCTTCCTTCAGAGTATATACTGCGGCACGGTCCGCAAGGACTGGGGAGGTTATTCGACGCCGCTCGCCGACGGGGAGCGAAAGCTATACAGGACGCCGAGTGTAAGCAGAAAAAAGCCAATCGCAAGATCGGCAGGCACGACCGTAGTGACGGGTTGTGCCAGATTTAGAATGTACTGAAAAGCGAAAAGGGGAACGAACCAAGCGGGAGAGAAACGCCAGCTTGCCGCCAAGGAACGGACACCGTTCAGGCTCAGCATGATCCAGAAAGGGAAGGCGTATGCAAAGCGGCGATCTGCATTAAGGGCGACGAACCATCCAAGATAGACCAGGGCCAGGAAGGGTAGGAATCGAACGACAAGGATCAGATTCGAACTGGCGGCAGGGCTGCCTTCCC
>JBBIVT010000023.1:8191-20276 GCA_037439565.1 Acidobacteriota bacterium
GAACCGGCTAGCGGTGACGCGATGCAAGGCGTCCAGGAAGGAGTAGTGGGCCGTTCCCAGGTGGACCTCGGTAAGCTGCGCACCCATTCGGGAAACATAGCTTTCCATGTCGTTGTAGGAGGGAATCCATTGCTGGAGAGCCAGAAGGACGGCAACGCTGGGAAGCCCAATCAAGGCAGTGCGGAGTAGCAGGCGGGCATCGAACAAGCGGCTGGCGCGCAGAGTATAAATCAGGGGAATGACCAAGACGATTGTCTCCTTGACGGTCGCACCGAGGGCAAGAGTGAGAGCGAGGAGAACATCGCGGTCCTTCAGAAGGAGATAAAGGGCGGCGACAAGGAAAAAAAAGTTCGCGGGATCGGGGCTGTACGGAGCGGCAAGTAGTAGTTTGGTGGCCGCTCCGTAGGACCAAAACATAAGCACGCCCAAAAGCGCCTCAATCTCATCGTATCCGGCAGCGAGCAGTACGTAATAGAGCAGGACGGCGGCGCAGACAAGAAAAAAAACAGCTTGAACCTGGAAGCCGGTCAGACGGGAGAACGGCAGTATCGAGACCAGGAAAGGGACGGCGACACGGGTGTCGGTAGGCGCGATGTGGAATGACCCAAGTGGATGCTCCGCCATGTAGATGTATTTGTGATGGTCGTAAGGCATGGCCCACGCCGGATCAGCAGGTGAGAGCATATGGGTCCGGGAAGACAGAACGAGAGCAAGGAAAAAACAGAAGGCGATCAACAGTAGAGCTTTCACCCAGGCCGGTAGCGCCCAATAGCCAAGCGGAGATTTGGGATGCGGGGTATCCGGCATCGGCTCGATTAGGATAACAAAACCGTCTCATGGTGGCCAGTCACAAGTCGGGCTGGGTGTTTTTTGCGCTGATTCGACAGATACTTCGAGGTTCCGAAGCGTGACAAGGAACTCTCTTGCCGGTCAGAGTTTTGAGCGTGGAGGAGAGAACGGTGCTTCAAAACAAGCTGAAAGTTGTCGCGCTGCTGGCTGCCGCCAGCAGCTTGAGCGGACAAACACAAGTCGATCTGAAAACGCAGGCCAAGGCCATCGATTTCACACTGGCTCCGGAGACAAGACCAGTGAAGACGGGGACGGCGCTTCCCGCAAGGTGCGCGGTGGGGGATTTACTCTTTCTCACCAACGCAGCGGCGGGCGCTAACCTGTACGGATGCGTTGCGGTGAATTCATGGTCGCTGGAAAGCGGAGGCGGTGGCGGAGGGAGCCTAACGGTCGACTCGAGTTCCATCTTCGTCGGATCGCGTAGCGTGGCCAACTTCATCGCCGGTCCGGGAATCTTGAATCTGATCTCGGACACAGGAACCCAAATCAACGTCCAGCAGAACGCAGACACCTCGTTTCTGCTCACCCGAGCTCAGGCGCAGGCGGGAAGCGACACGACGCTGAGTTGCGCCACCGGGAGTTCCACGGCTTATGGGTGCTCGCCGAACGGCAACGCGCTCATGGCGTACACGGATCAACAACGGTTCGGCTGGAAACCGGATAGAAGCTGCGGGGCAGCGCCCAGCCTCAATATTTCCACTCTCGGGGCGAAGCCCTTGTATCGAAGCGACGGAACGGCCATCCAAGCCGGAGATTGCGCGGCAGGGACCCAGGTGACGATTTGGTATGACGCTGGTGCGAATGGCGGGGCAGGCGGTTTCAAGCTGACGAACCCGGTTCCCGCTTTGCAGGTCCCGCCGTTCACGTTCAAGGCGGTGACATTCTCGGCAACGCCTGCATTCCCGTATGGCTACGGTGCTACAACGTTTGAACTCACCCTCACGGGCAATGTGACCGCCTCCGCTGTGTCAGGAGCCGCGCTCGGACAGAGCGCGACGTTCATCATTTGCCAGGACTCGACGGGATCGCGGACGTTTGCTTGGCCGCCGGGATTCAGAGGAGCGATGACGATCGGCATGATGGCGAGCGCGTGCAGTGTCCAGACGTTCGTCTATGACGGCGCCTCGTACTATGCGACAGCGCCGGGACTCACCAACCAGTAGACGGTTCTGAAACAATAGAAAGAATGTGTGGCATCGCGGGATGTGTCGCGCCGGACAGACCTGAAGTTGCGGAACGAGCGGTCCGGATTATGACCAACGCGCTGGCCCAGCGCGGACCCGATTCGGAGGGGTTTCATTCCTGGCCGGACGGGATTCACTTCGGTCACCGGAGACTGGCGATTATCGATTTGAGCGATGGCGGCCGGCAGCCCATGCTGGGCGATTCGGGTGAGACCGGCGTCGTCTTCAACGGGTGCATCTACAATTTCCAGCAACTGAGGAGCGAACTGGAAGAAAGAGGACAGCGGTTCCGATCGCACTGCGACACGGAGGTGCTCATCCGAGGCTACGCGGAGTGGGGCATCGACGGAATGATGCCCCGGCTCCGCGGAATGTTTGCGTTCGCGATCTGGGATCAAAAACGGCGCAAGCTGACCATGGCCCGGGACCGGCTGGGCGTGAAGCCGGTGGTGTATGCGATCTCGAGTGGAGGGATCGCATTCGCCTCGACGGTGGGCGCACTCCAACAAGCAGGATATGGCGGCGACATCGATCCCGTGTCCGTGCTGGAATTTCTCGAGTACGGTTACGTGACGGACGACCGTTGCATCTATCAAGGGCTGAGAAAGCTTCCGCCGGCGACGATTCTGGAATGGCAGGACGGGCGGGTAACGGAAAGAACTTACTGGGCACTTCCGGAGTGCGATGAATCAGGGAAGATCGGGTTTGAGGAGGCGGTCGACGAGACCGAGAGGCTGCTGGTGGAGTCGGTGCGGATGCGGCTGGTCTCCGACGTTCCAATCGGGGCGCTGCTGAGTGCGGGAATCGATTCGGCGCTGATCTGTTGGGCCGTCGCAAAGCTGAATGCAAACGTGAAGGCGTTCACGGTAGGTGTGCCGGGGGACGCCTCGGACGAGACGGCAGGCGCGGAGGAAACGGCGCGAATTCTGGGAATTCCACATGAGGTTGTGACGCCTCCGGTGGAAAGGCCAGTGCTCTTGCAGGAAATGGCGTCCGCCTACAGCGAGCCGTTTGCATCCCAATCGGCGCAGGGAATGCTTTTGGTTTCAAGGGCAGTGAAACCGATGGCGACGGTTCTGATGACCGGCGACGGCGGCGACGATGTCTACCTGGGGTATCCATTTTTCATGAATGCTTGGCGGGCTCAGAAGCTGGCGCGGAAGCTACCGGAGCTTGCCCGAGGGATGTGGACGGGAGTCCGCGGGCTCGTGCCTTCTCTCGGTACGGCCCGTCGCGCGAAAAATTTCCTCAATTACGCGACAGACGGGTTGGGAGCGCATGTCCGGGCTCATGACGGGTTGCCGTATTTCGAGAAGAATTTGATTCTGGGAGAGCGGTTGTCGGGAACGGTGTTAACCCAGAGGCAAATCCCGGCCTCCGCGGATTCGGGCCGCGGTCTCCTCTTCGACGTCTTCAAGTATCACCGAAAGATGCATTTCCTCAGCGAATTCCTGCCGAAAGTGGACGGAGCGACGATGCATTACGCGGTGGAGGCACGCTCCCCGCTGCTCGATCACCGGATTTGGGAGTTTGCAGCCTCACTAAGCCCCGAGGTGCGATTCCATGGAGGTGCGCTAAAGGCGGTTCTGCGGGAAATCGTCCGGCGGAGAGTGAGTTCTTCCGTAGCAGACCGCAAAAAGCAGGGATTTACCGTACCGGTGGATCGGCATCTCACTTCCGGTTCACATCGCGAACTGGAGGGTCTGGGGGAGTCTTCTGAGCTTGAAAAAGCTGGCTGGGTTAGGCCCGGCTCTCTCCGGCGGTCGATCGCGGAAGCGGGAGCGCGGAAGACGATCTCCCCCCAACTATGGCACCTGCTGGTGCTCGAGAGCTGGCTTACGCGCAACGGGTCGCCAAACTCCCGGCCGGGGGCCTGTACCGGGGCCCGTAATGGATGCGCGCCTCCATAGTTCGGACGATCACACGTTTCGCCTCACTTCCTCAATCGTCATGAAGCGCCTTATTTACATATAAGTAGGATCCGGAAGAACAATCCGGCGTGAGCGCTGAAATGAGCCGCCGATGCTATCATGTGCTCGGGCAAAGGAGCTTAGAGAAAAATAGTGCAGCTACGAGAACTCAAGACCGTAAGGAACGCAGCGTTGATCGCAAGGGCCGCGATGGCGCTTCTGTTGCCGGCGTCTCTGCTCGCGAATCCGCAGCAAGTGAACCTGACCGGTCAGTCGGGCAGTTTTTCGTTTCCATCCCAAGCGCCGTACTCAGCCCTGGCGTCGTGGCGGCTGGAGTTCAGATTCACGGTGACAACCCCCTCGTTCTCCTCGTACGCAAATCTGTGGAACATCGGCGGATGGGGCGGATTTTGGATGCGCTTATATAACGACCGCGGGTCGACTCTTTTGCAAGTAAACGATTACCTCGATCCTGTCAATGGGTGTCAGTTTGGCTTGCCCGTAACGGTGAATCGGGACACAGTGGGCCGGTTGACCAGGAACTCCCCTTCGGGACTGATCTCACTCGAACTCTGGAGCGTCACGGGATCGGGGTACCAGATCGTTACCGGCAATTGCACTGCTCCGTTTGTCCCGGGGTTGACGGGCACCGGCGCTCTCGGTGACAGTCAAAGCATCGGGAGCGTGGCCTTCCTGCGTTTGTACTCGACGATTCTCCCGCTGGGCTCGAACCCGCCGAGCGGCCCTTCGGGCGGCGATCTCGGCGACTGGGAATTCAATGGAAATGGAAAAGATTCCAGCAGCCACCATAACGACATCTCGTTTTCTCCGACTCCCACCTATTCAGCCGCACCCATCTACCCGCCCGCCTGCCTCATGCCGCCGCAGACTACGTTCCGGGCCGGAACCACCGCGGCGATCGCCTCGACATCGTTCGCGCTTGACGGCGGCAACGCCCTAACGTATTCTTGGCGGCAGATTTCCGGGCCGTCCGTGCTGCAAATTGGCAATTCGACCGCGAGCCAGGTCACGCTCGACGGAATGATTTTCGGGTCGTACGTGATTCAGCAGACGGTGACCGACAGCCACAATCAAAGTACGTCGTGTTCCACCAAATATGGCGCCGTTGCGGCGGATGCGAATGGTTCTGTAATCATTTCCAATCCGGTGCACGCGCAGATTTTAGGACCGATCATCGCATCCTACGCCAACCCGTGGCCCGCATATGAGAGTCAGGGAAATGCGTTCGCGAATTTGATGATTCAGAAGCTCGCTGGGACGTCGCCCTATGACTTTCAGTTCGTTGATTACTGGAACTACGCCGAGGCTGGCACGATATCGGTCTCAAATGGTTCTCACACGGTCACAGGGGTCGGGACGTCTTTCACCACGAAGTTCTGCCAGGGGCCGGCCAATCCCACCGTGCCAATCGACGGCGGAACCAGCATCGTGATCTGGTATCCCATTGCCAGTTCATTCGGATTGCCAGCAGGCACTACGGGGCGGAGAATCGGCGCGGTGACATCCTGCTCCGACGATACCCATCTGACGGCCAACTTTCCTACCGCCTCGAACGCATGGACGAGCGATACTTATGTTCTGGACGGAAGTGGGCTTTCATACGCCTACGTTGAGTCGGGAGGTTACGGGTCCACGCCTCACGGCATCGGAGGCTGGCAAACAGGCGCTTACCCCGGAAATTATTATGACAACGTTGAGGCGTTCTATGCCCGTTACTATGCGACGGGCATTGACGACTACCTCGCAGCGGCCCGGACATTGGCGGATCGTTGGTGGGCCTATCCGGGAATCGACAAAGGCGTAACTTACGAGACCACACAGGGTAGCCCCTGGGGAAGTGTTGCGTTGCAGTACCGCTCCCTGTCTCTCACAGGATTATTCATGCGCAACGCTGACAACCCGCCCTATGATTACTGGCCGGGACTCCGGACGCTGACAAACTACCTGATTGGTATTCAGTCCCCCCCAAACTCCTGCAGCAGGATCGGACCAGTTCCACCGTACAGTTCTTACGGTACTCCCGTTAACATCTGCGGTTTCGATCTTCGCGAACAGGGATACGCGGACACGTATGTAGCGTTTGACGCACTCTTCGACACAAATCCCACGCAAGCAGCGGCGGCACAACAGGCACTTTCCCTTGAAATGCAAAATCGATGGATCCCGCAACAGCAGGCAGCCGGCGAGTGGTTGGAAAACGAGCCCAGCAATTCCAGTCAAAATGCCGGCTTCACCGTGACGGCGACCAACGGATCCTCCACCGTCACGGTTCAATCGGGCTACTCGTGGCCTAATGGAGCTTTTGCGGCGGGTCCGTACAGCGCCAGCAACCCGCCGTCTTCATTTTGGATCAATTCCTCCGGGACAAACCCCCTTTATTCGAACTCGCAGGGCGATACGGACTGGTATTACGCTTGCCTCGGCGCCAATCCAAGTACGCAAATCACTCTCTGTGACGTAAACGGAAATCCGGTGAACTACGCCGGGACCGGAGGATCTGGCCTCGGCTGGCAGGTGGGAGGATTGACTGGCTTTGGCAATCAGCCCTATCAGGTAGGAATTCAAAACAGAGCGTTTTATTTCATCAGTCAAGCCCTGGCGGGCTACGACCCTCCGAGTGCGGCAAGCGCGGCGCAATTCACGTTGAGCAATGCGTACTGGATCGCGACAACAGGTTTCAACAGCACGAACAAAGGGCTCTACTACGGACGAGTCTTCCCCAACTGCGAACCGCCGTCGAAAGCGTACTCTTTCTGCGATTCCGGATTGCTCGGTGACCGCGAACTGAACGGTGAGGGAATGAACGTGGCGATTGCGGCGTATGCCCTCAATTTCGCAACCTTCGGGCAATCCTCTGATGGATCGAAAGCAAACGCGATCCGGTTGCTGGGCGACGCGATGATGTCGGCGATGTACTCAGTCCCTGGCGACGCCAGCGCCCCGGGGTACGATGGCACAAATATCCTGGGTGATCAGTACCCAAACGGATACCAATACACCGGAAATGGCCAGCACAAGTGGTTCGGTTTCTATTGGGGCATAGGCGGAGGATGGAGCTGGGCATCGACCCGGCTTGGGGGAGTGACCCCCCCGGCTCCACGCACGATTCAAGTCTCGCCCGATTTCCAGGTCTCTTCTTTGGACGTTCTGACGGTGACACGCCCTGATGGTTCATCGAGTCAAGTTAATTGCACTTCGTCACCCTGCTCCGTGGTAATCGATAGCCGCCAGGGCGACCACCTTCTTCTCACAAGGTATTTCGACGCAGCGGGCAATGTGGTGAAGCCGCCGCAGCAGGTTATCATCAAACTTCAGTAGGCTCGGCGTGGAGTGCGGCGGCGCACAGCGATTCGTAGAGGTCAAGGACTTTGTCCGTGGAGTAAGCATCGATCACACTCTGTCTGGCCGCGGCGCCGAGAGTACGCCGAAGCGCAGCATCGGAAAACAGCCGCATCAAGGCCCCCGCGATTTCACCTTGGTCGCGCAACTTGACGATTAGACCGTTCTTGCCGTCCTGAACCAACTGGGTGTTTGCCGGAATATCGCTCACGACGGGCGGCAACCCCATGGACATCGCCTCCAGCAGGGAACAAGAGAATCCTTCGTTGGACGACGGCAAAACAAAGACATCCGACGCCCTAAGCCATTCTCGAACTTCATCGGGGCCGCACCGTCCAACAAAATGGATCCGGCCATCCAGGGTGAGCTTTTTCGTGAGCGCTTCCAGCGTGCCGCGCTCGGGCCCGTCGCCGACCAGCACCAGATGGGCGAGGGTCCGCGAAGGAACCTGCGCAAAGGCTCCCACCAGGGAGGCCAACTCCTTTTCCGGAGCCAAGCGGCCCACAAAGAGGGCAACAGGGGCGTCCTCCGGGATCGCCGTCTTTTGGCGGAACTTGCCAAGAGGATCTCCGGGGCAAAACTGTTCGACGTCCACCGGATTCGGCATCCAAAAAAGCTGCTCAGGCGGAAAACCGGCGGCATCAGCTTCCATCGCCATGCCAGGATTAAGAATCATCACTCGGTAGGCCCATTGCTGCAACCAACGGAGTTCCAGCCGTCCCAGCCAGGACTCCCTCATCATGGTAATGATGCTTGAACCGGAAATCTTCATGAGGATCGGTTTCCGGAGGAGCCGGGCAACCGGAAGTCCAGCGGCCAAGTGAAGACCCTGCATCAGAAAGTAGACAAGCTGATAACGCCTGCGCGCGGTAAACAAGGTCCAAACGACGCCCAGCGCGAATATTCTGGGACGCCATCGTTGCGGCCAGCGGCCTCCGAAGACCCGGACCGGGGTTCCGAACTCATCCACCCATTCGGACACCTGGGGCATCGGGGGGTCCCAGGCACAGAGGACCGTTACCTGGTAGCCACGCCTCCGCAATCCCGCCGCGACCCGCTGCGCTTCGAGTTCAGAACCGCCGAGCACTGGTGGATAAGAGTGGCAAATCAGGAGCAAGGAAACGGGGGACGAATTGGTTGTGGACGAGCTATCCTCCTTCAATTTCAAGTTTATCAGCTTGCCTGGCGAGCTTTGCCGGCTGGACAATAACGTGATGGTACAGTAAGAAGAGCCGAGTACGAGATGCCGCCAGCAAAGCCTGAGGTAACCGATGGCGGCGACGTGGCCCCACGATCGCTTTTCCGCAAGATCCTCCAGGGCAGCAGCCTTTACTCTCTGCCGATCGCCGGGACGGCGCTTGCGAGCGTGATCCTGCTTCCGATTACCACCAGCTATTTGAGCAAGGCTGATATCGGGGTTCTGGACCTGCTCGAAAAGATCTCCCTCGCATTGACTCTTCTGCTTGGATTGAATTTTTCCTCGGCTTTAGGCTATTTCTATTTCAACAGGACGACTGCTGAGGAACGGACGCCGGTAGTGGGAACCATGTTTGCGGGATCGTTCGTCATCGGAGTGCTCGCCGGCGGAGCAGGTCTGATTTTCGCGACTCCCATCAGCCGCATCGTACTGACCTCGCCGGATTATGGCAAGTACCTGCAGGTCATATTCCTGCTGTTTCCCTTGAGTTTCCTGTTGGAGGCGGGAATGAGTTGGCTGCGGGTTGAGGATCAGGCGCCGGTCTTTGTTTGGGCCTCGTTTTTCCGCATCGGAATTGTGATCCTCGGCACGTTGGTCGCGGTTGGGGCGCTGCGGATGCGGATTTGGGGTGTGCTGACCGCGAATCTTTCTGCCATCGGTCTGCTTGCAGTAGTGCTGACGGTGTATTACTTCCGGTTGTACCCCTTCCGGTTCGATTGGCCGCTATTTGTGCGCATGGTGCGCTTCTCCGTTCCTCTCGGCCTCAGCGGAGTTGCGATGTTTGTTATCCACTTTGGCGATCGGTTCATTCTTCCCCACTATCGCCCCCTCGGGGACCTGGGGATTTATTCGATCGCCTATAAAATCGGAATGCTCATCAGCGTCGCGTTCGGATCCTTCCAAAATTTTTGGAACGCCCAGATCTATCAGATCGCCAAGCGCAGGGACGCTAATTCGATCGTCGCCAGAACCTTTAGCTATCTGATGCTGATTCTTTCTTTCTGCGGCCTAGGGCTCATCGTCGCCGCCAAGCCTGTGTTGCATCTTCTCACCCGGGAGGCGTTTTGGGACGCTGCGCTGCTGGTTCCGGTGATCGTCCTGGCGTACTATGCGCGCGCGGTGGGCGATTTTTTCCGCTGCATATTTTTGGTGGAAGGGCGTCCCGGTTACGATGCCGCCTGCAACTGGATCGGCGCGATGGTCTGTCTGGCCGGATATTTCGCCCTGATTCCGCGGTGGGGCATCTACGGCGCGGCGATTGCCACGCTCATTACGTTCCTGACGATCGGCGCTGTTTCGGTGGTTTGGGCAAGGCGCCTGAATCCTTTTCCAGTCGAAGGAGCGCGCCTGGGAAAGATCTTCCTGGCGGCGGCCGTGCCGCTGGCGGCCTATTTTCTCTTGCCGGTCTCCTCGCGGGCGGGGGAAATCGGATGGGCCGTTCTCTTGCTGGGAAGCTATCCGGCGCTGCTTGTATTGATGCGTTTTCCGACGCCCGGAGAATGGAATCTGGTGAAGTCCCTTCCGAGCCGCGCCCGCCTGGCGCTGAACTCTTGAATCAATCCAGGGCCGTGTCGCAGCGCCAGAGCGTCGCGCCCCAAGAATAACCTACGCCGAAGCCTACCAGCATCACGACCGAAGCTGGGCGGAGTTGCCCTTGCGCGGCAGCGTACTTGAGCGCGATTGGGATCGTGGAGGAAACGGTGTTGCCGCAATCCTGCATCGCCATGACAAATTTCTCCGCCGGAATCGCCAAACGTTTCCGGAGATGGTCCAGCATATAGCGATTCGCCTGGTGAAAGACAAAAAGGTCCACCTGGTCCAACGTGATTTCGGAGATCTCCAGCAGCCGCTGGACTGTGGACGGCACTACTGAGAGCGTGAAATTGAAGATCTCCGGCCCGTTCATGAACAAATGATCGGAGGACCGCAGGTTGCCCTGTTCGTCCAGATGTTCGACGGCGGTGTCTGGAGAGCCGCGCAGGCGCATTCCACCCGCGCGGACGATCAGGTTCGGCGCTCCCTCTCCGTCGGTGCCGTAAACGAAAGGGCCCAATCGAGCATCTCCTGTATCGGCCGCGCTCAGCAGCGTCGCCGCAGCGGCATCGCCGAAAATCGTGCGCACGCTACGGTCCTGCGGATGAAGAAATTTACTATAGGTTTCCGCCGTCAGCAGGAGAATGCGGGAGGCCTGTCCCGAACAGATGAGGGCCTCCGCCAATCCCAGTCCATAAATATATCCGGAACAACCCAGGTTGAAGTCGAGCGCGCCGGCGGTGGTCGGAATGCCAAGACGACTCTGCAAGAGGCAGGCCGTGGTCGGGAGAAAATAATCGGGACTCTGCGTGCAGAGGAGAATGTAGTCAATCTCTTCCGGACGGGACGCCCCGGAGGCAAAAAGCTTTTGAGCCGCCGCCACGGCCAAATCCGAGGCGCATTGTTCCGGGGAGGCAAGATGCCGGCATTGGATCCCGGTTTTCGCATCGATCTTGGCGACGGACCAATCCGGGAAGCGGGCTGCCAGATCCCCGGTGGTCAGGAGATTCCCGGGCACAAAATACTCTATGGCGCGGATGGCGGCATGCATTAGGGCTCGACTCTTGCCAGGCGCAGCAGATCGGACACTGTCTGGCACGCGCCGAGTTCGCGCGGTGAAAGACGCGTGCCATTATGGCTATCGGCGAGCGCCATGAAGCTGATCATCGCAGTGGAGTCCCACAGCGGATAGTCATCCAGTTGCTCGGAGCCCTGCAGGGTACCAGGCGTCAATTCGAGGATCTCATCGACGCATTTGAGGAACTGATCGCGATCCATCACTGATCATGGTAACACCGGGTGCTTCTGCTAAACTACTGTCGGGCTCATGGCCTTACTCAATTCTCTTATTTTGAAAATTAAGCGCGGCGAAGCGCCGTTTTACCGGAAGCTCAAAAGGTTCGCGCAGTGGATTCTGGCCCCCTCGGCGCTACGGCTTCCCCGGTGGATTCTTCCTCCGTTTCGCGCCCTTTATGAATTCCACTTTCTCGTGCTCGGAATCTGGAACACGTTCTGGAATATTTGCTACCGTCACCCCCTTTTTCAAGCGCGCTGTGCCTCGTTTGGTCGCGGCGTGGTAATTGACCGGCTGCCGTTTGTCAGCGGACATATTGAAATCCACGTCGGCAACAATGTGTGGATCGGAGGAGGAGTTTCCATCTTCTCCGCGCGGCTTTTCGACCGGCCAGTGCTGATTTTTAAGGACCGGGCTGAGGTCGCCTGGAATGTCACGATCGCGGTTAGCAAGGAAGTGATCATCGAAGAATATGCGCGCGTGGCGGGCAACTGCCGGATCTCAGACAGCGATGGCCATCCCCGGGAGGCTGATTTGAGGGCAAAAAACGAACCGGTCCGGCTGCGGGATGTCCGGCCCGTGCGCATCTGTAAGCATGCTTGGATCGGGACCGGCTCGTATATTATGAAGGGAGTTACCATCGGCGAAGGGGCCGTGATCGGAGCCAATAGCGTGGTGATCTCCGATATTCCCCCCTATTCGCTCGCTCTGGGGAATCCAGCCGAGGTCCTGTTTCGTAACTTCGGCCGCCCTTCGA
>JBBIVT010000023.1:20376-42223 GCA_037439565.1 Acidobacteriota bacterium
TGGCTGCAATTTTTATCCGTTTCAGCGTCATTCATGAAGCCTTAGCCAGCGTCTTAAATGTCAATCTCTACCTCTTATATATTGTGATGCCCCCTACGCTTCTGGCAGTCGCGATCACAGGAGGCCTCCGCAGGACTTTGAAAACGCGAAGCGTCCGCTACTGGCTTGCATTTCTATTTTGGCTCTGCCTCGCAACGTTGTTCAGTTCCTGGCGGGGAGGCTCGGCGAATGCCGTTTTGTTGTATTTCAAAGGCGAATTTCTGATGCTTTTCGCGGCGTGCGGACTCGCAATGACTTGGAAAGAGTACACGCTCATCGCCAAAACTCTGTTTCTAGCGGCGGGAACGGATTTGTTCGTGGGCCGAGTTTTTATGAGCCAGTTGGGCGATCGGATTGCCCTCAATCTGGGAGGAAGCACGATCGCGAATTCCAACGACTTTGCCGTTCACATGATTCTGATGATGGCTTTCTTACTCTACGCGATCCTCCTTCCCAAGGCGCCAATGCTGCTCCGTCTTGCCTGCTTCCCTCTCCTTGCCTATGGTGTCTACCTGATCCTGAGCGCCGGATCCCGTGGGGCACTCGTCGCAATGGCTGTCTTTGCACTCTTCGCCTTCGCCATGGGCTCGGGAAGGCAACGACTCATTTTGATCGGGGCTACACCAGTGATGGCGATGGTCGCCATTACGGCGATACCGAGAACCACCTTGCTGCGTCTCAGCACCATAACCTCCGATACGACGGACCGCGAAGTCCAGGCGGATGCGGAGGGATCCGCCGAAGCGCGCCGTGCATTGTTCATAAAGAGCGTCGAATACACGGTTCAACACCCTGTTTTCGGCGTGGGCCCGGGTATATTCTCCGATTTTGAGGGCGGTGAGAGCCAGCGGGCAGGCCGGCACGGCATGTGGCACGAGACCCACAATAGCTTCACCCAGATCTCCAGCGAATGCGGTATTCCGGCGCTTCTGCTCTTCCTGGCCGCGATCGGATCCGCGTTCCGGTTGGCCTGGAAAACCTACCGGCAAAGCCGTGGGAATCCGCGGAACGGGGACATTGCTGCGGCCTCACTTTCCCTGATGTTGGGCATTGTCGGATTCCTTTCGGCTGCGATGTTCGCAAATTTCGGGTATCGTTTTTATGAACCAGCGCTCTGCGGGCTGTGTATCGTTTTGTACAGCGCCGCACAGCACGAAATGGCTGCCCGGCAGGCGGGGGCCCCGGCCCACCGGGTCGCGGCCCGGTCCTTGGTTCCGCACCGGTCTTTTCGGTTCGGATCAGCCACGCAAGTACTCTGAGTAAGCGATCAATTACGATTGGTGAGGGGATCTGGATCCCAAATCGCGGTAAATCCGGCAAAGTTTGCGGGCGCGTTCCCCGGGGGAGTGCCGCATTTTCACCACTTCCTGGGCTCGGCGAACCAACCGGGCGGCCAGTTCCCGATCGTGCAGTAATCTGGCCAGTGAAGCGGCCATCTGATGGCGGTCGCCGGGAGGAACGAGCAGGGCGCTTTCCTCGTGCGTCACGATTTCCGGGACCCCCCCGACGCTCGTTGCCACGACCGGCACGCCCGCAGCCATCGCCTCCAGAAGCGCATTCGGCGACCCTTCACTGAGCGACGAGAGGACGGCGACGTCCGCCATCGCGTAAAAAGGCTCAGTCGAGGGGACATGCCCGACCAGCGTTACATCATCCTGCCTCCCGGCGGCGCGGACGTATGCTTCAATACTCCCGCGGTCTGGCCCCTCACCGACAATCAGCAGATGCGCTGGCTGCGGTAGATCCCGGAGGGCTTCCAGCAGCGTCCGATGGTCTTTTTCGCGCGACAAGCGGCCCACGATCAGAACGATCCTGTTCTGCTCGCCGATCCCTAGCGCAGCCCGGAGCTGCGCCGCCTTTTCGCACGTGGCGCCCGCCGTTCCCCATTGCGGATCGATGGCGTTATGAACCACATGAATGCGGGCGCGGTCGACGCCCATGCGGCTCAGTTCTTCCGCGAAAGGCTGGCTGACCGTCACAACGGCGTCAGCTTTGCGCAAACTCCAGCGGTCGGCTTGGTTATAGGCGCGGACCAGTACATTCGGCCACGTATAACCGTGATGGAATGCAATCCATGGCCTCAGTCCGGCGAGCCTCGCGACCAGGTGCGATTTCACGGCATGCGTCTGCACCAGATCGGGCGAAAGGCGCTGATGCAGGCGTTGAAGCGCCGCAACGACAGACCAGTCAAAGCGGCCGCGCTCTTCGATCCGATGCAGTTCCACACAAGCGCTCGCCGCTGCATCCGCGAAATCGCTCGAGGACGACCCGGCGCGATGAAACGCGGCGATCGTCACTTCCACGGGTTCACTCGTCGATCGGGCGATTTGCGCAAATTGGAGCAGATTCTTCGCTGGCCCCGTCACTGTGTTGGCCTCAATGAGCGCCAACAGCCGCAGCGGCCTCATGCCGTCTCCAGCCAATCTCGATAAGTCTCAAACAGTTTCGTCCCTAAGACCCCCCAGTCGTAGCGTGCATCCACCAACCGGCGGCCAGCCAGGGAGAGCGCTCGCCAACGGGCCTCCGATCCCGTACTCGAAAGGGATTCGAGCGCCTGGATCCAGCGGGCCGTGTCATCGGCGATCAGGATGTTTTCGCCTGCAGACACCGCCAACCCTTCCGCGCCTAACGTGGTTGAAATCACCGGCACGCCCGCCGCCATCGCCTCCAGGATTTTGAGCCGCGTCCCTCCGCCGGTCCGAAGCGGCACGATCGCGGCCAGGGCGTCCGCATAGAACGGCGCGACGGACGGCACCGTTCCCGTCACGTCAACAGACTCACTCTTGAGTGCCAATACCGCGGGACCCGGATTCGAACCGACGAGCGCAAGTCTCCACGAGGGGAACCGGCGAAGGACGGACGGCCAGATCTCCCTGGTAAACCATGCCGCCGCGTCGATATTGGCGTGATAACTCATCGATCCAACGAAAATCAGCAGCTTTCGTCCTGTGCCGCTCGTCACATCCGGGCAAAACGCTCCCGCATCGACGCCGTTTTCAATCACGGCAATCCGTGCTGCCGGCGCGATGGCCTGCAACTGCTCCTTTTCGCGCTGGCTGCACACCAGATGCCCAAAGGCGCTCCCGAGCAGTTCCGTTTCGAGCACGCGCAGACGCCGGGCGGTTAGTCTCGCGTACGTGCTGCGCGCGACCGAGGAAGCGTTTTCCCCGTAGCGAGTCATCAGTTCGGATTCGATATTGTGCCAATTGTAGACAACGCGCGCGCCGGGAATGAATTTCACATAGGCCGCCATGTGGATGCTGTCGAGGTGCACGATGTCGAAAGAAGCCCCTGCCACCATTGCGCGAACCGCGCGCTCCATTTCCCGCGACGTGTAATTGACGACCGGCAAGGGCCAGGGCCCAAAAATTCCTTTGAGGATTTTCCCCGGGGTGTACATTTTCGGGGCGGGGATCGCCATCACGCGCTGGCAAAATCGAAACCGCTCTTGCGAATTGGGATGACCGTCTGGTTCCGAGAAAAAACCATAGGTCAACTGTGCCCGGGAACCCAACGCTTTCGCCAGGGAATAGTCGCGAAGCTTGGCGCCGCTTACGGGCGGCCAACTCTGCCGGGGAGAAAGAAAGAGAATGCGCATGCCCGGTAATTCAAGAACGGGATAAAACGTGCGGAATCTGACTCACTCCATCTTTCCGCTCTATTCTATTATCAGTGTTCCGTCGAGTGAAGAGTCTGCTGGCATTTTTCGGAGGCCTGGTCCTTCTTGCGATGGTTGTGCCGCCCGCCTGGTACGCGCAGTGGCTTGCCCGGCCTTGGACGGACGCGCACGGCCCTTTCCTTATTGTTCTTGGTGGCGATTCCGTCCGGGAAGGTATCATGGGTGAATCGTCCTACTGGCGTTGTGTCTCCGCCATCGACGTCTGGCGGGAAACCGGCGTGAGGCGTCTCGTCCTGACTGGAGACGCACAAACCACTGCTTCCATGCGCTCATGGCTGATCAGCCAAGGTATTCCCGCCGACGCCATTACCGTGGAAGGCCACTCACGGTCCACTCGCGAGAACGCGTTGTTCACCGCTGCGCTGCTGCGCGGCGTTCCAGGACCCTTCCTCCTTCTTACGAGCGACATCCACGTTTGGAGGGCGAGTCGCGCGTTCCGCAAAGCTGGCCTCGACGTCTTTCCCCGGCCCGCCCCGGACGCTTTTAAGCGATCCCGCGATTGGCGCAACCGCTGGCGCGTATTCCTCGATATCGGCGGCGAGTGGTGCAAGATTATCTATTACGCCTGGAAGGGTTGGATATAGCTCCCGAGTGGGGAGCCGCGCAAATGGGTCGCCGCCAATATCAAGATCACCAGCAGGGAAAGGGCGGAGATCCAAATTCCTGCCCGTTCCGGTTTGTCTTGGATCAGATCCAGCCGCAGCGTGTAATCTCCGCGGGGCGCCGCCACTTGAAGCAGTCCATCGGGGGACGGCGTCACTGCTGCGCTTTCTTTGCCGATGTGCGCGCGCCAATCGGCGTAATAGAAATGCCCAATCGTGAGCCGTGCGGCTGAGGGCGAATGCACATGAATGGAAATCTGCCGGGGGCTCCAGTTCTCCACCGCCGCTATTCCTCCCGCGGTCGACAGAACGAGTGAACGCGCAGGATGCGCTGCCAGGAAGGGCTCCAGCGCGGGCGCTTCGCTCAATCTAACGCTATCGGCGGGCCTCGGCCACTGGTGGGCCACTTCGCGTTGCAGAATGATCCATCTCTGATAGAGCGCAATCCGTTCTGGAGGGACCACCCGCCATGCCCGGAAGGCATCCGACCCCGCATTGCATCCGTCTCCGTGCCCCCTCACTTCCTTTTCCAGACTCTCTCGAAATCTTCGCGGGTCTACCTCAAAAAAACCGTCCGCGCCTCCCTGCTCCTGGCCAGTGGCAAAGCCGGAAAGATAGGAATGTAGAGCTTCCCAGTGCATGGCGGGCCGATCGCCTTCCACCCACAACCAGTTTCTGGACGGGGCTGCAGACAGAAACCTCCTGCTGACCCACACTTGTCCTCGCCTATCCCATGTGTCAAGCGCATCACAGTCGAAATCCAAGCGCCACCGGCTCGGCGCCGTTTCAAAGGACCGGGGACAGATTCAAATTTACGAGAGGATTGGCCTGAGTGCGCCAGAGAGAGTCCACTTGCGAATCGACCTCAGCCGAATGATCGGGAGATCGGTCGGTCAATAGGCATTCCATATCGAGATGCCGCGGGCCCGCGGCACCGAGAACTGAATGACAATCCCCAACCAGCCTCGACGCGTGTTTACGCTGGTTTTTTGTCCTCGTGATAATCCATCTCCGTATTGACTTCCCAGAGTGCGCTCTTGTCCTTGTTCCCGGCGATGATGTCGTCGACGGCCATCATCGCGGTTAGCATCGAGTGGTCCTGATTATTGTACCGGTGCATGCCGTTACGTCCGACCAGGAAGAGGTTTTCGTAACGGTCGACGTGCTGACGGATTTCGGCGAACCGGTCGTACGTGCCGAAATAGGCCGGATATGTTTTCTCCATCCGGAGAACCGTTGCGTCCAGAACCTCCGGCGCATCGATGATTCCGATTCTGCTGAGCTCCTCAGCCGCCAGCGCGGCCATTTTTTCATCCGGCAGCTTCCAAATCTCGTCCGATTCGTTGCAGAAGTATTCGAGGCCAAGCCACACGGTTCCCTCGTTCGCCACCAGGAACGGACTCCAGTTATTGAACACCTGCAGCCGGCCGAGGAGGACGTCCGGCTCCTGAATGTAGATCCAATTATCCCGAATCAACCGCTTTCCTTCGGGTGTTTCGTCATGGATTTTCAACGATCGGACAAGCAGGCCGACGGTGATGAAATCCCGATATACCAAGCCGTCGGAGACTTCCAGAACGTTTTTCGGCGGAGGCGTGTCAAAGGCCCGCATCAGTTCCTGGATGGGGGCGGTGGAGAAAAAATAGTCGCCTTCGAAGGTTTCTCTGGCCCCGGTTTCGCCGGTTGCTTCAAGCGCTTTTATGCGCCAGCCGTCGGTGACCAGTTTCTCCACGTTCCACCCGGTACGGATTTCGCCACCCATCTCCGTGATGCGCCGCGCGCACTCCTCCCACATCTGGCCAGGGCCGAATTTTGGGTAGAGAAACTGCTCAATCAGCGAGGTCTCGGTGCCCTTCTGCGCGAGGTCACCGCCGCCGCGATGAAAGATCTTCCGGGCGGCGTGCATCAGGGTGGACCATATGGAAAGCCCCTTAATCCGCTGGGCGCCCCATTCGGCGCTGATCTTGTCGCAGGGAACGCCCCAGACTTTTTCCGTGTACGACTTGAAAAACGTGCCGTACAACTCCTTGCCGAAGCGGTTGATGAAAAATTGTTCCAGGGTCTGCTCGTTCCGGAGCGGGAACATGGCGCTTTTCACGTAACTGACGCCGATTTTGAAGGTTCGCCAGAGGCCGAGCTTGATCAGCGTGTCCTTGCTGAGCGAGATCGGGTAATCGAAGAAACGGCGCAGATAATAGATGCGCGATTTGCGGGCGCGCAGCAGCATGACGCGATCCGCGGCGGCGGGATCCGGGCCTGAGGCGGAGCCGGAAATTTCCTTTTCCATCCGGTGATATTTAATGGCGGCCGGACCGGTTTCGGTCTTCTCCAGGGGAAGCATCTGGAGCCACCACTCCATGACACGGTCGGATTTAGAGAAGAAGCGGTGCCCGCCGATGTCGATGCGGTTGCCTTTGTAATTCACGGTCCGCGAAATGCCGCCCATATAGCGGCTCTTCTCGAGCACCACCGGACGGATACCGGTTCTCATGAGCAGTTCATACGCTGCGGTCAAGCCCGCCGGGCCAGCGCCGATGATGATGGCTTTCTTCATCCTCTTAAGGAAGACCTTCTCCAAGCTCCGTGATCGCCAGGCCACACGCACCGGCACCCCCGCGGAACCCAGTTATCAGCGCGCTCGGACAAGCCCGCAGGAAAGCTAGCTCCACTGTGTCGCCGTCCTGGGGTTGGCCCAACTCCATTAGTCCACCAGCTGAAGGCCACAATTTCACGCGCAGCCCGGACCCGGGCACTGTGCGCCTTCCAGACTTGGTAGTAAAAATGTCCAACGATGATCTGGCATCATGCGGGATACGCCTCCGGGATCGCGCCGTTCTGGGTATCAACAGGACGGTACTGGCGACCCGCGAATATGGCTTTCCTTGTTTGTTCATTATACTGAGTGTGCGCACCGATTCTCCCAAGCCATGAGCAAGACGACTTATATTCTTACTCCGCGACAGAATCCAAGGCTATTTTCCCTGGTCATCCCCATTTATAACGAAGAGGACGTCCTGCCGCTGCTGGTGGCGCGGATCGAGGAGTTACTGGTTAAGCTTCCCTGCGCCGCCGAAGTGATTTTTGTCAACGACGGGAGTTCCGATGGCACCATCCAGAAACTGCACGAAATTTCACAGCAGGACAAGCGGTTCAAAGTGCTGTGTTTTGCGCGGAATTTCGGCCACCAGATCGCGGCTACGGCGGGCTTGGATGCGGCCAGCGGCGACGCCGTCGTCCTGATGGATGCCGACCTGCAGGACCCCCCCGAGCTGATTTTCGATATGCTAGCCCGCTATTGCGAGGGCTACGACGTGGTGTACGCGCAACGGGTGAAGCGCACGGGAGAGACCTGGTTCAAGCGGTGGTCCGCATGGCTGTTTTATCGGCTTATGGCAGCGTTGGTTTACAGAGACCTGCCGCCAGACACCGGGGATTACCGCCTGGTTTCGCGGCGCTGCCTGAACGCCCTTTTGGAGATGCGCGAAACGCATCGTTTCCTGCGTGGCATGGTGAGTTGGGTGGGTTTTCCGCAGGTCGCACAGCCGTTTGTCCGCCCTCCGCGTGCGGCCGGCGAAACGAAGTATCCGCTCCGCAAGATGCTGAAGTTCGCCTGGACGGCGGCCATTTCTTTTTCGCCCGCGCCGTTGCGGGCCAGTTTCCTTGTGGGGTTCCTGCTCATCTGTTTTGGCTTGGGCTACGGCGTTTACGCGCTGATCCGCGTGGTCTTGGGTCTCTATATCGTGCGAGGGTGGGCTTCGCTGATTCTGCTGAACTGCGTTATCGGCGGCGCGCTGATGATCTCGATCGGCGTGCTCGGCGAGTATGTAGCCCGGATTTTCGAGGAGATCAAAGGCCGCCCGCTTTACATCGTGAGCGATCGATACAACTTCGACATCACGGAAGAGAAGCCTTGAAATGTGTCACGATTTGAAGGATGGGGAAACGGCTGGTTCAGGGCATCGCGTTCGCGCTGGTGCTTCCCGCGGTTCTGCTGTGCGGATTCGGCCGCATCCGCGTGCTGTTCGGCACATTCGCCCAATTCTACGCCCTGCTTCCCGGCATCGCGGGCGACTACCTGCGCGTCGCGTTCTATCGCGGGACTCTCGAGCGGTGCTCGTTGAATAGCCGCGTCTCGTTCGGGACGTTTTTTGCGCATCCGGAGGCCCGTGTTTCTGATCGCGTCTACATTGGCGCTAATTGCATACTGGGCCGCGTGCAGATTGGGCCGCGGACGCAGATCGCCAGTGGGGTGCAGGTTCTAAGCGGAAAATCGCAGCACACGCGCGATGCGGAGGGGCGGATCTCCGGCTCTGAACACGGCTCGTTCTCGACCGTCTCGATCGGCGCGGATTGCTGGATTGGCGCGGCGGCCATTGTAATGGCCGATATCGGCGACCACGCGACCGTCGGCGCGGGCGCGGTGGTCACCAAGCCAATTCCGGCCAATTCCACCGCGGTTGGGAATCCCGCTAGGCTGCTCAGGTCATGACAATATTGCGGCCGCTCCGGCGCTTCGCTCTGCTCGCTCTTGTTTACCTGCCGGTCATTTTTTTCCTGCAGTACCGGACAGGCGTTTATCGGAGCGAGTTGAGCCATCACCCCGATGAATCGGCCCACGTGGTGACGTCGCTGATGATCCATGACTACTTGAGATCCGGCCTGGGGACCTCGCCGCTCCGCTTCGCCGAAAACTACTATATCCATTACCCGAAGGTGGCCTTCGGGATTTGGCCCCCGGTGTTTCATTCCACTGCGGCGGTATGGATGCTTCTGGTTGGGCGTACACAGGCGGCACTCCTGATTCTGGTTGCCATCCAATGCGCACTGTGCGCGGCCACCCTGGCGGTCTTCGCTGGGCGCTTGTTGCCCGGCCGGGCCAGCTTCGGGCTAGGCCTCTTCATGATCCTGATGCCGGCGTTTCAGAACATCGCCAGCCTGGTGATGGTGGATCTGCTGCTGACCGCGATGCAGTTATGGGCGATGCTGCTGATGATTTCCTTCTTCCGCACCGGCCGGATGGCCACCGCGGTGTGGTTCGGGATCGTGACCAGTCTGGCGCTGCTCACCAAGGGAAACGCGAACGCTCTCCTGCTCGGCGGGATGTTCATGCTGCTGCTGACGCGTGAATGGCCGATTTTCAAAAAGCCCGCCGTATACGCCGCCGGCGTCATCGTCCTTTTTCTCGGGCTGCCCTGGCAGGTGATCACCCTGCGGTTCTTCAAGGGCACGGTTCCCATGGATCCGCTGACGCCAGTCCGCTTCTGGATGCTGTTTTCCGGTTACACCCGGATTCTGGTGGAGCGGCTTAGCTTGCCGGTGTTACTTTTCGCGCTACTGGGTCTGGCCGTGGAATGCGGTCCCATGCTGTTGGGGCGACGCACGGACCGGCGAATGCTCGACATTGCCGGAGCCGGATCCCTGGTGGCGGCCATTTTCCTGTTCCATTGTATCGCGCCGAACCCGGGTCCCGACGATCGTTACATGGTGCCGGTGCTGCCTCTGTTACTGCTGTTTGCCGCGCTTGGGATCCGGTGGATGGCCGCGGTTGTGCCGGTGCCGCGGCTCTCGTTGACGGCGAAGGCAGCAGTCCTCACCTTGTTCTGCCTGGCCTGGTTTGCGGCAGCGACGTTTTCGATGCCGCACCTTCCGCCCATGGGTTTCGCCCAGATTTCCGCCCGCTTATTGCCTGCGCGTAGCGGCGATGACGTGGTGCTGGGGTGTTCGGACTCCTTAGGGGAAGGGGCGTTCATCACCGCCATGGACTTGGCCGACCGGCCGGGCTACGAGCACATCGTCTTGCGCGGTTCGAAAACGTTGAGCGAAAATCCGTGGGACGTGATCTTTTACAATCCTCTGTTTAAGAACGCCGCCGAGTTGGAACTCTATCTGGAGCGAACGCCCGTCGACGCGGTTGTCGTGGACCTGTCGCATGCATTGTGGGAACAGGACCGCGATCTCCTTCTCCAGACGATTCGGAACAACCCGGACAAGTGGTCGATGGTTTCGGAGATTCTGGAGAGCGGCGGTCTACGCCACCTCCAGCTCTACCGGTGGACTGGGCCGGATCATTCAAATATTCGCAAGGATGTCCGCGTTCGGATGAGACTGACCCTCGGCCGGGATCTGCAAACCAGCGGCCGTTGAACAGCGAGGGGATCAGCGGGGAACCATTAAAGCGTTTTGCAGGGAAAGCGCGATGGATTCCGTCAATGCGCGGGGATAATCCGTCTGGGCCATGGCGAGGGCCTGGCGGCGGACAAGCTTGTGGCCCGAAACCCGCATCACGTGAAAGAAGCGGCCGGAGCCGCGAAGGGCGAAGGCAGGCAGGATGGAGTACGCGAAGCCGGACGCCACCAGGCTCTTAATCGCTTCGGTATCGTCGGCCTCCATCATGACCCGGGGGGCGATCCCGGCGCTATGGAAAAACTGATCGATAATGGAGCGCATATTGCTTCGCTTGGGGTAAAGAACAAACGAGGCAGAGGCGAGTTCGTCCACGCCGACGGTTCCGATGCGGCTCCCGCGGACCCGCGCGTGGGAAGGGCGAAGCACCAGAAGCTCCTCTTCATACAAAGGGAGAATCCTGAGGGCATCGTTGGAGACCGGCAGGGAAATGAGCCCAAGATCGAACTGCCGCGAGATCAGGCCGGCCACAATCTCCTCGGTGGGATAGACGGTCACCTGGATTTCGGTGCCGGGAAACTGCTTCTTCAGATGGCGCAGGGGGCGGCCAAGGCGGTGAATCAGCGTCGTGGCGCCGGTAGCGAAGCGGAAAGGACGGGTATCGCGTTCCGGATCGTTCTCGAACTCCTGCTCAATCTGGCGGATCTCGTTCAGGATGCGGCGGGCGTGGTCGGCGAGGCGGTGGGCGTTCGGAGTGGGCACGAGCCGTTTTCCAACGCGGATGAACAGTTCCGTCCGGAGCTCCGCCGCAAGGTTGTGAAGCTGGAGGCTCACCGCCCCGGGAGTGATGAACATTTTCTGCGCCGCGCGCGTCACGCTTGCCTGGTCCATCACGGCAAGAAACAGTTCAAGCTGGCGGAGTTCCATAGGCGCGCTTCGTTTAGTTTTACTAAATATACCATTCATCGAATTCGCTTTGACAGCGATGTAAAAGAATCGTAATGTTCATTGCTAGTGCAGACAATTTGCTCCCAGGAGAGCTGTAGCTTTTAAAAAGGGGTAAGCCATGATCTCTGTAGATCCACGCAAGGCGCTATTCGCGGGAGTTTTCGCGATGGCGGCTTTATTCATCGCGCCGCTGGGGCGTTCCCAGGCGGTAGCCGTCGCCGAAGTGGGCGGAACGGTGTCCGATTCCTCCGGCAAGGTCATTGTCGGCGCGCAAGTCAACATGATTCAGGCCGACACCCAGGCCTCGCATCCGACGGTGACCGACGGACAAGGCCACTACGGGATCGCCAACCTTCCTCCGGGCGCTTACGTGCTCGACGTGAAAGCGCCGGGTTTCAAGGAATACCGGCAAAGCGGCATCGTCCTGGAAGTGGCGCGCAGTATCGAACTGAACGTCACGATGAGCATCGGCGCGGTGACCGAAACCGTGGAAGTGAGCGCGAACGCATCGATGGTGGAGACCAAGGACAGCGGCATCGCGCAGGTGATGGATCAGAGAAAGGTCGTGGATCTGCCTCTGAACGGCCGCAATCTCACCCAGTTGCTTACGCTGGTGGGCGGCGGCACCACGACTCCTGGCGGTGATCTGGTGGGCAGCAAAAACATCCAGGGATCGAACGGCTCCGGAACGTTCTCCGTCGGCGGCGGCCAGGCCAACGGTACGAACTACCTTCTGGACGGCGGCGACAACAACGATAACTTCAGTAACGTAAATCTGCCGATCCCGTTCCCGGACGCGGTACAGGAGTTCAGCGTACAGACCAATGCGTTGCAGGCCCAGTTCGGATTGCATCCGGGCGGGGCCGTGAACGTGGTGACCAAGTCCGGCTCCAACGCGTTCCACGGCGACTTGTTTGAGTTCCTCCGCAACTACGATTTGAACGCGCGCACCAAGGGCCTGGTGGAAACCAACGGTTCCGTCGCGCAGCCGACACGCGATTCGCTGAAGCGCAACCAGTTTGGCGGCACGGCCGGCGGCAAGATCATCCGCGATAAGCTGTTTTTCTTCGGCGGTTATCAACAAACCGTACAGCGCAGCGATCCCGGCCTGAATACGGCCCACGTGCCCACGGCGCTCACCTCGGTGGGCAATTTCTCGGTGGAAGATGCGGCGGCCTCGGCTGGCGGATGCCAGAAGGCAGCGATCACCCTGAAGGATAGCAACGGCACTCCGTTCCCGAACAACACCATTCCGGTCTCGCGCTTCGACCCGGCCGGGGCCAAGCTGTTGAGCAAGTACATCCCGGTTTCCACCGATCCCTGCGGCCTGGAGCTTTACGGCCAGCCGGCCAACAACCCCGACTGGCAGGCGATTGGGCGCATCGATTACGTCATCAGCGACAAACACGTTTTTTACGGACGCTACTACATCTATAACTACACCGCGCAATCGTTTTTCAACGGAACCAACGCGCTGACGTCCGGACCCAATCCCGGCGCGAAAGACGAGACCAATAGCGTCACTCTGGGGGACACCTACACGTTGAGCGCGACCCAGGTGAATTCCTTCCACGCCACCTTCAACCGCCGCGCCGACAATCGCGGATCGGCTCCGAACCTGTTCGGACCGCAGGCGCTGGGCATCAACGGCTACGCCGATAAGATGCCGGACAACTACATGCAGATCAGCGTGAGCAACTACTTCAACATCGCTTGCGGCGTCTGCGCCCCGGGCTACTTCGACGACAATACCTATCAATTGTCGGACGATTTCCAGATGACGAAGGGGAAGCACCAGATCGGCTTCGGCTTCGATTGGCGCAAGCTGGAGTTCAACTCGATCAACAACCAGCAATCCAATGGGCAGTGGTCCTTCACGGGAAATACCAGCACCACGGCCAGCACCGGCGATTCCCTGGCCGATCTGGAGTTGGGGAAACTCGCCGGCCTCACCGACGGGAATGCGCTATCGGACTACATGCGCCAGAAGGTTTTCGCAGCCTACGTGCAGGATACCTACCGGGCCACGTCGCGCCTGACCATCACCATGGGGGTCCGCTGGGAACCTTACGTTCCGACAGTGGACAAGCAATGCCGCGGCAACCAGTTCTCGCTGGCGGAATTTCTGGCGGGCTACCACAGCACGCAGTATCCCAACGCGCCTGCCGGCTTGCTGTTCGGCAAGGATTCGGCCAACGCCAATGGCTGTGCCTTCGCCAATAGCCACTGGGCGGATATGTCGCCCCGCTTGGGCCTGGTGTACGATCCCACAGGAAGCGGGAAGCAGACCTTCCGGGCTGCCTTCGCCCTGATGCATGACAATCCGGAGCTGTTCTATCCGGAACGCTGGACCACCAATCCGCCCTACGCGTCGTCGATCCAACTGGGCACGCAAGCTGGTCCCTTCTCAAACCCCTATCAGGGCTACGTTTCTCCGACCGGCGTCGCGGGTGATCCCTTCCCGGGCGCGTCGATCTTTCCGGCTCAGGGCACGTACGTGACGATTCCGCCCAACGTCCCCTCGGAATATACCATCCAGTGGAACTTCTCCTACCAGCGGCAGTTTGCCAAGGACTGGCTCGCTACGGCGACCTACGTCGGCAGCCGTACCAACCACATCCTGGGCGCCAACGAAATCAACATGCCGCAGCCCAGCCCCACCGCCACCACATCGAACGAGCCCTCGCGGCGCTTGCTGACGCAGCTCAACCCCGCACAGGGCGCTTACTATAGCTCGATCATCCAGACCGACGCCGGCGCCGGCTCCTCCTATCAGGGCATGCTATTAAAGGCGGAAAAGCGCTTCTCCCAGAACTACAACTGGCTGACCAATTACACCTGGTCCCACTGCATCAGCACAGTGGACTTCCAGGGTGAACTGGCCGGCAATAACTACCAGAATCCCAACAACCGAAACCTGGAAAAAGGCGACTGTATTTTTGACCGCCGGCATATTTTCAACACCTCGCTGGTGGCTTCCAGTACCGGCTACGGGCAGGGTTTCGTTCGCGGATTGACCAAGGACTGGCAGATCGCGCCGCTGATTAGCCTTGATAGCGGCCAGCCGTTCACAGTGACCGACGGAACCGACGTTTCCTTAACCCACGTGGGCAGCGACCGTCCGAACGTGGTGCCCGGCGCAGCCCCGAACCCCCTCACCCTGGCGCAGTACTTCAACACCGCGGCGTTTGCGGGTAGCTGTACTTTGTCCACCTACAAGTCCAATCCATACTGCCAGGTCCCGGGAACATTCGGTACCGCCGGACGCAGTATTTTCCATGGACCTGGCTCCATTCAATTTGACATGTCGATTAGCCGCCTTTTCTCCTTCCGGGAACGCTACAAAATGGAACTCCGCGGCGATTTCTTCAACATTATGAATCACGCCAACTGGAACGGTCCGTCGACAGCGGTGAACAGCGCCACGTTCGGGCAGATCACCAGCTTCGGCGCGCCCCGGTTGATTCAGCTCGCGATGAAGGCGTATTTCTAAGGCTCAGACGAAAAGCGATTTGGCGGCGCTCCTTCGGGACGGGCCGCCTTTTTCGTTTCCGGGCTTGTACACTCAAGGGAAGGGGTGAAGCATGCATCGGAGAAGAGGCATCGGAATCGGTTTATTCGTGCTGATGGCGTGCGGCGCCACGGCCGCATTCGGCGACATCGCGTTCCGCGTACGGCCGATGGTGCGCAACGATATTCCTCCCGGCAGGGGAGTTTGCGAAATCCGGCTGCAGGTGGACGACGCCGTGGAAGTCATTCTGGACGGCGACCGCGTGGTGGTGAGGAATCTGGCCGGGCAGGAACCGCGCGACGAAGGGTCGGCGTGCAACATGCCCTTGCCCCGGCGCGAAGTGGAAGGATTCAACTTCGTAGTGCGCGAAAGCCGCACCCCGGAGATCCGCTTGGTGGAGGGACCTACGCGGGCCAACGGCGGACGGGTGATCGTGCGGATCCACGACGAGCCGGGAGGCTTCGGGCGCTATATCTTTGAGGTCAACTGGTTCGCGGGTGAGCGCCGGGATGGCGGCGAGCGAGGCCGTGATGACGGCGACCGCCTCGGTCCGGAGCGCCGGGACGGCGAATATGGGCGGGACATGCGGATCATACGGGCGGTTTGGGGAGTGCCCGGGCGCGACCGGGAGGTGACCGCGCTTCTGCAGGAGCGCGTGCATGACGGCGTCCTGCGCATGCGCGTCACCAACGAGGAGATCGGGTTCGATCCCGCCTACGGGGAAGTAAAATCCCTTTTTGTTATGTATGAAGTCCGGGGCCGGCGCCAGGAAGTCCGCGTGCCCGAAGGCGAGTTTCTGCAGATTCCGTAAAGGCGAGGGCCCTTAGCACAGCGGTTAGTGCAGCGGACTCATAATCCGTTGGTCGTTGGTTCGAATCCAACAGGGCCCACCACAGCGATTTCGTCGCAGGACACACCTGCGCTGCGCCAAAGCGCCCATTTGAGCGGACGAATCTCACCTGAACTTGCATCCGCAGCTACGCCAGACCGCCATCACATCGGAACTGCTGGACATCATTTCCGCTTACGAAGCGCTGCGGGACCGCCGGAGATAGCATCTGGCATACAATTCGGACATGTATTTGGCTCTCAACGGCGTTCCCATCGGCGGCAATTTGGCGTGGCCGGATTTCGCGAAGCTGGCCTCAGTCACCGGGTTTGGAGGTGTGGACCTGATGCTGGCGCAGGCGCAGGCCGATGGCGTGGCCAAGACGCGGGCGCTGCTCGAAGGGCTCCATCTGCGGCCGGCCTTTGCGAGTCTTCCAGTGGAGTTCCGCAAAGACGACGATACATTCCGCGCGGGTCTCGCCAAACTGGAGGAAGCGGCGCCGTTCTGCGCTGCCGCCGGATGTCCTCGGATGATGACCTATCTCATGCCGTCCAGCGACACGCCCAAGGACGAACTGCGCCGCCTGTATAAGAAGCGATTCATCGATTGCGCCCATATTCTGGCGCGCTCGCATGGCCGGCTCGGACTGGAGTTTCTGGGCCCGGCGAATTTTCGCACGCAATTCCGTTATGAGTTTATCTGGAAGATGAACGAGATGCTGGAATTCGCCAAGGAATGCGGGTCGAACGTTGGCTTGACGCTGGACGCCTGGCACTGGCATCACGCGGGCGGCACGGTGGCGGATATTCTGGCCGCGGGCAAGGAGCGCATCGTGGTGGTGCACTTCGAAGACGCGCCCAATCTGCCGCCCGATCAGATTCGCGACAATCAGAGGCTGCTGCCCGGCGAAGGCGTCATCGATCTGGTGGGCTTCCTAAAGGCGCTCGAAAAAATCGGCTATGAGGACTCCCTCAGCGTGGAAGTGTTTGGGCGAGGCTTGAAGGAAATGCCTCCGGAGCGCAGCGCGAAGCTGTGCCTGGAGTCGAGCGTGGCGGTGTTCAAAAAGGCCGGCGTGCCCCTGGCTACTCCATGATGCTCTTCATCTGCGTGAAGATGAGGATTACGGCTGGACCTAGCGTTACCAGAATCACGGACGGAAAGATCAGAAAGAATACGGGGAAAATCAGCTTTGCGCCCACCTTGCGGGCGCGTTCCTGCGCTGCCTGGCGGAAGCGGATCCGCAGATAGCGGGCGTGTGTTTTGAGCGCCGGCCCCAGGCTGGTGCCGAAGCGGTCAGTGTCGATCAAGAGATTTGCGAACTTGCGCAGTTCCTGGTCCTTGCTGCGTTCGGCGAAGTTGCGCAGGGCGTCGGCGCGCGTCGTATCCGCGCGCAGTTCCAGTTGCAGTTGGGTAAATTCGGTCGCCAGATCGGGATGCGTCAACCGCAGGCCGCGAGCCGTGTCGACGATTGCCGCGTCCAACCCCTGGCCGGCTTCTACCGCCAGAACCATCAGATCCAGAGCGGCGGGTAGGCCGCGGCGCAATCTCTCCACGCGCCGTTTCGCCATGCGATCCAACACCCGATCCGGGAGCATGAACCCAAAACCGCCTCCGCAGACGGCGGCCATGAAGATCTCAAACGCGCCGGCGTCGTCGCGGAACGTTACCGTGGCCCAAACACCCGCCGCTGCGAGCATCATTGCTGTGGCGCCCTTGATCCCGAGGAAAATCGAGACGGCGGACGCCCAGCGGTACCCGGCAATCACCAGTTTCTGGCGCGCGGCAGCGGCTTTCTCCGCGCCGCCGGGGACCGCCTCTCCGATCAGGCGGAAGATGTCTGCAACCGCTCCCTGCGCGCCCGGCAACCCGGGTTGATCGCGGGCAATGGGCGCGGGGATCATCCCACCGGCAGCCTCACTGCGCGATGGCTTCAGCACGAAGACGTATCCGGCCGCCGTGATGGCCGTCAGCACAAACAGAAACAATCCGATCAACAGTTCCGCGCTCATATCTTGATGTCCACGATCTTCCGGATCACGAAGTGGGCCAGAATGAGGCACACCACTGCCGCTGTAATCAGGTTCTTTCCGTAAGGATGGTCGTACAGCACCTGCATGTAGCCTGGGCTGACGTACATCATCATCCCCGCGATGACGATGGGCAGAATGGTCAGGATCACTCCGGTGATTTTGCCGTGAGCCGCCAGCGAACGGACCTCGCCCCGCAGCGCGATCGATTCGCGCATGTTTTCGGCCAATTGGCCCATGACGTCGCTGAGTTTGCCGCCCGTGCGGGAGTGCAACTGAACGGCGGAAATGAAAAGATTCACTTCCAGCAGCGGGACGCGATGGCCCAAATTCTCCAACGCGCGATTCCACCCGACGCCCAGGTTGGCTTCGGCCGCGGTCTTTCGCATCTCCGCGGATACGGGAGCAACGGTCTCCGCCGCGATCATGTCCATCGATGCCGACAACGGATAGCCGGCGCGCAGCGCCCGGGACAAGGAGTCGAGCACATCGGGGAAGTTCTCGCTGAATTTGCGAAAACGCCTGTCGCGAAGGTGGAGGACATAACCATAGGGAACCACCGCCGCAAGAACGGCGCCTGCAAGCGCAGGCCAGAATCCCAGCAACCCGAAAATCGCCACAAAGGCGACCGCGCCGGCCAGCGCCATGGCAATGGTCACGCGGCCCACCGACCAGTCCAGATCCGCCTGCTCGATCCGAGTCTTCAGGATCTCCATGAAGTCGAACCGCGCCAGGAGATTGTCCCAGAAGTTGATGGTCGACAAGCGCTCCGTGCGAATCACCAGGTTTTCTTCGCCGGCCGCCTCAGTCTCTCCCTGTTCCGCTTCGGATTCCTCGGTGCGGCTCTTCAGGAATGCCATCCATGAAATCGCCACCACGATGGAGGCCAGCGTAAACGTAACGATGAAAAACGCGAGAATCGAAACAATCAGCATGGAGACTCCTGAAAATCGCGCTAGTGCTGAGTAGCCGCGGCTACGGTCTGCTTCGGTGCCGGCACGGCCGCCGGCGCAGCGTGAATGACGCCGCCGAGGGTTACCGCCGCGCTAGGCTGCATCTGATCGTCCAGAGGATTGCGCAGTGTCAGGCGCACACGGGCGCCCGAGTCTGCGGCCGCCAGGACATCCGCCTGCGCGGGAGCCGCCAGCAACGTCACCGAAGGCAGTATCGGACCTTGAGACGTTCCTTCGGGCGCGGGGCCTACGGCCAGAACCCGCAGGTCTTCGAGCGCCGTTCGCACCGTCGTCTCCACGCCGGCTTTTCCGAGCACCACCTGCACGTCTACCTTTTGTCCCGGCCGCAGCATGCCGATCACGCCGCCCGAATCCGTAACATGGATCGTAACCGCGCGCATGCCAGACGGCACGCCCGATCCTCCACCCGATTGCGCCGAGGCCAGATGCGATTCCGAAACCAGTTCCTCTTCGGCAATGGCATCGAAAACGGTCTTGCCGACCACCTGATCCACGTTGTCAAATGTGCCTTTCGGCGTGTTTACGCCGGGCCAGGGGATCATTTTCACGTCAGCGGCCGCCAGGACCGTGCCGGGTTTCAGGGCCCGCGCCGCGGCGACCACGCTTTTCCCGCCCCCGGTGCTGCTGGACAGTTTATTCACGAACAATCCATAGAAAATTCCGGTGGACACGATCGCGACCACAAAAGCGATCCCTAATAATTTGAGTGTGTTGTTCTTTTTCATAAGTCGCGGTGGCGGAGCTCTTCCCTGGTATAGATCGGCTGGGAACGCACGTTTCTACAGGGATTAAGATGAACATATGGATACTCTGACGATTGCCGGCCGGGAATTTTCTTCGAGACTGTTCGTCGGCACCGGGAAGTACCGTAGTTTCCCTGAGATGGCGCGCTGCCACCAGGCTTCCGGCGCAGAGGTGGTCACCGTCGCCGTCCGCCGCGTCAACTTGACCGACCGGACCAAGGAGTCCCTGCTGGACTACGTCGACCGCGAGAAATTCTTCCTTCTGCCCAATACCGCGGCCTGCTACACCGCCGATGAAGCCATCCGCACGGCGCGGCTGGGCCGGGAAGTGGGCTTGTCGCACTGGGTAAAACTGGAGGTCATCGGCGACGAAAAGACCCTGTTCCCCGACAACGCCGGGCTCCTGGAGGCGACGCGCGTGCTGGTAAAAGAGGGGTTTGTCGTCCTTCCCTATACGAACGACGACCTGGTGAACGCCCGCCGGCTGATCGACGCCGGGGCCTCCGCGGTGATGCCCATGGGCGCGCCGATCGGCAGCGGACTGGGGATTCAGAACATCACCAATCTCCGCATCATGCGCGAGATGATTACCGGGGTTCCCCTGATCGTCGACGCCGGCGTGGGCACGGCTTCCGATGCGGCCATTGCCATGGAACTCGGCTTTGACGGCGTTCTGATGAACACCGCCATCGCCGCCGCCGGGGATTCGGTGAAAATGGCTACGGCCATGAAGCTTGCCGTCGAGGCGGGCCGCTACGCGTATCTGTCCGGACGGATGGAGAAAAAACTCTACGCGTCAGCCAGCAGCCCCATGGCCGGCGTCCTCCGTTAAGTACCCGCGCCGATGCTTCGACGCCTGGAGAAATACTTCGAATTCGAGCAGCTTGGAACCAACTGGCGCACGGAAATTCTGGCCGGTGCGACCACGTTCGTCACCATGGCCTACATCGTCTTCGTGAATCCGTCCATCCTCCACGAAGCGGGCATGCCGTTCAAGGCCGTAGTCGCCGCGACGTGCTTCTGCGCCGCCTTTGGAAGCATCGTCATGGGGGCGTTTGCCCGCTATCCCATCGCGCTCGCGCCCGGCATGGGCCTGAATGCCTATTTCACCTACACCGTGGTAAGAGGGATGGGAGTGCCGTGGGAAACCGCCCTCGGCGCAGTCTTTCTTTCGGGCGTGGCGTTCCTCGTCCTGACGCTGCTCGGCATCCGCCAGTTGATTTTCGAGGCGATCCCGCAGGAACTCTATGCCGCCGTTGCGGCCGGCATCGGACTATTTATCGCCCTCATCGGCCTGCGCAATTCTGGACTCGTTGTGGCCAGCCCGGCCACACTGGTGACCCTCGGCAACCTGCGCGATCGCGGCACGCTGGTAGCGATCGCCGGATTGCTGATCATCTCTGCGTTGATGGCGTGGAAGGTCCGCGGCGCGATGTTGATCGGGATTCTCTCCACGACGGCGCTGGCCGCTTTGTGCGGCCTGACGCACTGGGCGCCGGAGGTCTATCGCATCCCGGACATCGCCGCGACCGCCGGAAAACTCAATATCCGCGCGGCCTGGAGCCTCGGGTTTGCCGAAATTGTCTTTGTGTTTCTGTTTGTCGATCTCTTCGATAACATCGGAACGCTGGTGGGCGTTGGCAAGAAGGCGGGACTATTCGATCACGCCAACCGGATCCCCCGCATCAAGCGGATCCTGCTTTCGGACGCTTCGGCCACCATCGTTGGATCGCTGGCCGGCACGTCCACGGTGGTCAGCTATATCGAAAGCGCCGCTGGTGTCGTCGCCGGAGGACGCAGCGGCGTGACGGCCATTGTCGCGGGCCTCCTGTTTCTCGCCGCGCTTTTTGTCGCTCCGCTGGCGGGAGCGGTTCCCGCGGCGGCCACTGCGCCCGCGCTGATCATCGTGGGCTCGATGATGATGTCGCAGGCGGCCGAAATCCGATGGAGCGATCCCATGGTGGCCATTCCAGCGTTCCTCACGCTGGTGACGATTCCCCTCACGTTCAGCATCGCCAACGGTCTTGCGTTCGGCTTCACCGCGTACGCGCTCTTGAAGCTCCTGCGCGGCGAATTCCGCCGCGAACACTGGCTGGTGTACGTGCTTGCCGCGCTCTTTGTCGCGCGCTTCGTCTACTTAGGGAGGGGATAAATGTTTCCGATTCGATTGGGCTCGGGCGCTGAATTTGCCGGCCTCCGCGGCGCTCTGGCCGCGTGCGGTTACACGGAGGAGGCCATTTGCGCGAGCTTCGGCGTCAATAGCGTCTGCGATCTTCGCGTGGAAGATGCCGCGGCGGAGGCGGATCCCTCCGATCCCGTCCGTCTCCTCACCCGCTTGCTGATCGGTTGCGCGGAAGTTCCTTTCACGGATG
>JBBIVT010000023.1:42323-43978 GCA_037439565.1 Acidobacteriota bacterium
GCGGCGAAGAAAGGCGCGCGGCATTCCTGGGCGTTCGACATCACTGCCCGGTCAACGCACTTCGCGGAGTTCAACCGGCGTTTGAACGCCATTCCCAACATGACCGCGGCGCAGGGCGACCTCTACGATCCCGCCGAAGGCCGGACATTCGACCGCATCGTCGCGCATCCGCCCTATCTCCCTGTGTTCCGGCCCCGTTTCGTGTTTGACAGCGGAGGCCAGGACGGCGAGCAGATCGTCCGCCGCATGATCGAGGGCTTGCCCAAGTGCCTGCGGCCCGGAGGAATCTTTTTCGCGCTGACTATGGGCTCCGACCGGGAGCAGCCATTTGAACGGCGCGTGCGCGAATGGCTGGGCGAAGCCTCCGGCGATTTTGACGTCGCGCTGATTGTCAAGGCAACCGCCTCTCCCCATGACTATGCCGCCGACGCCATTTTGAAGCATCACGGAAAAGTGGAGGATATCGCCGAGTGGCGGGAGATGTTTCAACGCTGGGGTGTTCAATCGCTGCCGTACGGGTTTCTTTATATTCAGAGGCGCGCGGCGGATCGTCCGGTATTCACCGTGCGGCGCACGGCGGGACCGGGAACCGGCGAGGCGGAATGCGCCTGGCTGATGAGGTGGGCGGCAGCCGCGTACGATGCGCAAAAGATTCTTGCGATGAGGCCCATAGCCCGCCCGGGCGCGGTGATCCGGACGGAACACCGTTTTGCCGAGGGCCAGTGGTCCCCGGAATCGTACCTGCTCGAGACGGATTATCCGTTTCTCGCGTCGATGCAGACAGAGTCCGCGACCGGGCTTTTGATCACGCTCGCTGACGGCTCGCTCACCACCGTCGAATTGCTCGACCGGCTTCAGGGGCAGGAGGCGCTTCCCGCGTCGATCCAACCGCTCGAGTTTGCCCGCGTGGTCGCCGCGCTCCTCACCTCCGGATTTCTCGAATCCAGCGAGTACGCCCTTCCTACCAGTCCATCATCCGCATCCGGTCCAGAATCGAGGCGCTGAAGTTATCCATCTTCTGCGGCCTCCACTTTCGCGGTGAGGGAAGGCACGCCGCGAGTCTGGCCGCCTGATCGCGATCCAGTTTCGATGAGGGGATGTGGTAATGATACTGTGAAGCCGCTTCCGCGCCCCACACGCCGGGGCCCCATTCGACGACGTTCAGATAAAGTTCCAGTTCCCTCTGCTTGCCCAGAATCGTGTCCGCCAGCGGCGCTAGCGTGTATTCGAACGCTTTCCTTAGAGGGTTGCGGTGAGTGGTGAAGAACAGATTTTTCACCAATTGCTGCGTGATGGTCGACGCGCCGCGCCCGAGTTTCCCCTTCTCCCCGCTCGATTCGGCGATTTTACGCGTTTCGATCCAATCCACGCCGTGATGCGTGTAAAATCGCTCGTCTTCCGACGCGATTACCGCATGCGGCAACTGCGGCGAAATACGTGAGAGCGAAACGAACACGATTTGCCGACGGTATGGTTTGCCGGCCAGCCTCGCTTCGGCATAGCGTTGCAACTGGACGCCTGTGATGGGAGGATTCACCCACTTCAGCACCACCAGCGAGGAGATCCAGAACACATACATCGCCCCCAGCGCCAGAGCGCACCATTTCATCAGGCGAACAGACCAGCGAATCAGCACTCTTGTTTTATGATAAAGA
>JBBIVT010000023.1:44078-48012 GCA_037439565.1 Acidobacteriota bacterium
CGCGGCCAGGAGCAGCGTCGCGCCGCGGCGAAACAGAAAGCATGGCGGCGGCGCTTTCCCGGTATCGTGAACTGCGCCGCATCGCTCCGCCCGCGACGCTCGAAGGCGGCGACGTGATCCAAATTGGAAAAACGCTCTACGTTGGCCTCTCCAAGCGCACAAATCGCGAAGGCGTCGCCCAGATGCAGGAGTTTCTGAAGCCGTTCGGCTACCGCGTGATCGCGGTTGACGTTCGCGGCTGCCTCCATCTGAAGAGCGGAGCCTGTTGGGCCGGAGGAGGAACGATCCTGGCGAACCGGGAGTGGATCGACACCTCGGCTTTTGAAGGCTTCCATCTTCTGGATGCCGCCGAACCGGCGGCAGCGGACGTGTTGCCCATCGGAGGTTCGGTGCTGATTCCGGCGAGTTTCCCCCGCACCGCGGAAGCGCTTGCCTCCGCCGGATTTCGCGTGCGGCCCATCGATGTTTCGGAGCTTCAAAAGGCCGAGGCCGGGGTGACCTGCATGAGCCTGATCTTCTCCGCCCACTGAATCGCCATGCGTGAAGCTTCGCCCTGAAAGAGCGCCAAACGCCGGCGGAAGCCGCCGCCGCAGACTAAAAAGTCCTCCGGTACCAGTACGGAAACGCCGGATTTCCCGTTTTCCTGCCCACGCTTCGTTGATATACTTGCAGACCATGGCGCGGTGGTCGATCGGCGTTTTGTTCTGCCTTTGCGTGCGCGTGGAAGGCGTTCAGCAGCCGTGGGCAAACGATCGCGTCGAGATCGCGTCGCGAGCTCCTGCCGCGGCGGCCACCGAAGAAAATTCGGCCCGGCTGCGCGTCGATTCCTCCCTGGTGCTGGTGCCGGTGTATGTCACCACGCCGCTGGGCGTCTCCGTTCCGGACCTGAAGAAGACCGATTTTCAGATCTTCGAAAACAACGTGGAACAGGAGATTACGCATTTTGCCAAGGACGATGCGCCCGTGTCGATCGGCGTGCTGTTCGACGCCAGCGCCAGCATGCGCGACAAACTGCACAAGTCCTCCGAAGCGGTGGCGGCGTTGTTCAAGGCCGCCAACCCCGAGGATGAATTTTTCCTGATCGAGTTCAACGACCGGCCGCGTCTGGCGATTCCGTTCACCTTCGATTCGGAGGAAGTCTCCCGTCAGATCGCGCGGACGCGGACCATGGGGCGGACGTCGCTGCTCGATGCCATCCATCTGGCGATCCAACAGATGAAAAAGGCCGCCAATCCCCGCAAGGCGATCGTGATTGTGTCCGACGGCGGCGACAATTGCAGCCGCTTCACCGTGGGCCAGATCCGGAACGCGCTGGTGGAATCCGAAGTGCAGCTTTATGCGATGGGCATTTTCGATCCCGAGGATTCGTCCAGGAAGCGGCCCCGCGAGGAGATCAACGGCCCGAAGCTTTTGAACGATCTGGCGGAGCTGAGCGGCGGACGCCACTATCCGATCGGCGACCTGAACGACCTGCCCCGGATCAGCGAGCGCATCGGCCTGGAATTGCGCAACGAATACGTGATCGGCTATTCGCCGGCCCATCTGGACCGGGATGGCAAGTATCGCGCGATTCAGTTGAAGCTCAACGCGCCTCAGGGCATGCCCGCGCTTCGGGTGCAGTATCGCAAGGGCTATTTTGCGCCGCGGTAGTTCTCGCGCGACAATTGAACACTATGAGACAAAACAAAGCAGCGTCACGGCGTCAGGCGTTTCTGGCCATGGCCGGGCTCGCCGGGCTACAGGCGATCGCCCAGGAGAAGAAGATTCCGAACACCACGAAGAATGCCCGTGATGCGGTGTTGACGAAAGAAGATTTCGGCGAAGTGCGCGTTTACTTCGACGGGCCGACTGGCCAGTTAAAGGCCATGACGGCAGGCAGCCTGCTGCTGAAACCGGGAATGCAGCCGCATCCGCCGCACCAGCATCCGGAAGAGGAAATCATCGTGGTGGCCGAGGGCGCCGGCGAGATCGTCGTGGAGGGAAAGAAGACGCCGGCCGTTCCGGGCGTCATGATGTATTGCGGCGCGGACAAGCTGCACGGCATCGTGAATACGGGCAAGACTCCGCTGCTGTTCTATTTCTACAAGTGGCGGGCTTAATTGCTTTTGCTGCGGCTGGCTCCGTGACCCAGCAATCCCAGGTCCGCGAGCACGCAGACAATGACGGCGATGAGATACGGCCCTTCCACCGCATGATGCGAGTTGACGATCCAAGCGTAGACGATGGTGGTGAGCGGCAGGAACAGGAAGCCGATCACAATGAGCAGCAGTGAGTGGTAGGCGCGTTCCAGATAGTTCGAGAGCAGGTACATCAGCACGATCACCACTCGCGGAAACGCCAGCGACAGCAGCAACAGTAGGCAAGGCATAGTGCTGCTGCCAGTGTACTGTGGCGCTCGCCCGGATGCACGATCATTTTTTTCATGAACCACGAAGTTCCGAATCAGCCTCCGCCGTTGAGCGGCGACAGCGCTGATGATGCGTCAGGCGCGCGCAACGAAACGCCCCTCAATTCCATTTGGGAAGGCTCCGGAAACGTGATGGCGCTGGAATCCGAGGCGCGGCGGCTCACGGAACTGCTGGCGGTCGCTCTCCAAGCCTCGCTGCTGATCCGCTTCAGCCCGCCCGCGATTTCAGACGCGTTTTGCGCGTCCCGGCTGGAAGGCGACGCGGGGCTCGCGTTCGGCACGCTCCCGCATCGCGTCGATTTTCAGGCCGTGACGGCGCTGGCGTATTGAGAGGTCAGGCGAATATTCAGCGCCCGTTCGATTTTCCTGATGTCGCCGCGCTCGCTCTTGGTGCCGAACGTGGTGGCGACGCCGCGCGCTCCGGCGCGTCCGGTGCGGCCGACGCGATGGATGAAATCTTCGGGAACCTGGGGCAGATCGAAATTCACCACGTGCGCGATGCCTTCCACGTGAATGCCGCGCGCCGCCACATCGGTGGCCACCAGCACGCGGAACTCGCCTTGCTGAAAGCCCTTCAAGGCCCGGTTTCGCTGGCCCTGGGTGCGGTTGCCGTGGATGCTGGTGGAGCGGACTCCGCCGGTCTGGAGCTTCTTGGCCAGCCGGTCCGCGCCGTGTTTGGTGCGCGCGAAGACCAGGAACGATCCGTTCTCTTTCTTCAGCATGTGCTGCAAAAGGCCGACTTTGCGATCCTGCTCCACTTCATAGACGTGCAGGTCGACATGTTCGGCCGGCCTGGTGGTGGAACCGACCGTGATGCGGGCCGGGTTCTTCACGTGCGTGTTGATCAGGTGCGCGACGCTCGATTCGATGGTGGCCGAAAAGAACAGCGTCTGGCGCTCCACAGGAAGCAGCGCGATGATCTTCTTGATGGTGGGCAGAAAGCCCATGTCCAGCATGCGATCCGCTTCGTCCAGCACCAGAATCCGCGCACCGGAAAGCTTTACCAGCCTTCGCTCAATAAAATCGGAGAGCCGGCCGGGGGTGGCGATCAGCACGCGCGCGCCGCGGCGGATGGAATCGAGCTGGGGGTGCTCGCTCATGCCTCCCACGACGACTGCGTCGCGGATGCCGGTATTCTTGGCCAGTTTCACGAAGGTTTCGTGAATCTGGATGGCCAGTTCACGCGTGGGGCTGAGGATGACGGCGCTGACGCCGGTTTCGATGGGTTGCTTCAGGAGCGATTCGAGCAAAGGCAGCACGAAGGCGAGCGTTTTGCCCGTTCCGGTTTGCGCGGTTGCCACGACGTCTCGTCCCTCCAGCGCCGGAGGAATCGATTCCGATTGAACCGGAGTGGGGGTTACAAAGCTATTTTGGGCGAGATTCGCCTGCAAAACGGCGGAGACAGGAAATGCGGAAAATGTTTTCATTCAATCTTTCGGGGGAAAGAATCAGCGAGCCTTACAAGGAATGCACGAACAGGAGAGAAGGGTAGCGGATTTACTTTCGGTACTTTTCGAGTATAGCACG
>JBBIVT010000024.1:0-30722 GCA_037439565.1 Acidobacteriota bacterium
CCGCGCAGGGCGAGCCTCGCGGGCTGGTGCACAAGATCGAAGCGCAGACGCTGGTCGAGCTACCGGGCGCGATGTCCGCCTACGCGGGCTGGAGCGAGATGGTGGACGGCATCAGGACGATGATCGGCGGGGCGAAGAAAATCGCGATGCAGTATTCGCCCAACTGCGCCGTGCCGTACGTCGCCATGGTGGACGCGGGGACCATTGAGCTGATCCGGTCCCTGGGCGTCGAAATCGTCACGTCGGCGAACCTGGTGCAATTTTTCGAGGCTCGGTGGTCCCAGGCGCAACTGGAAGGGCATCTGGAAGCCGGACGCCGCGTGGACAAGGTCCGCCGCGAGGCATTTGAACACATTGGCGCGAAGCTCCGCGCAGCGGAGCGCTTGACGGAGTGGGACGTTCAGCAGTTCATCGCGGCGCGGTTCAAAGAAGAGGGGCTGTTCGCGGATCATGGTCCCGACGTTGCGGTGAACGCGAATGCGTCGAACCCGCACTATGAGCCAAAACAGCACTCGGCTTCGGAAATAGCGGCGGGCGACGTGGTGCTGATCGATATGTGGGCGAAGCTCAACCAGCCGGACGCGGTGTATTACGACATCACCTGGATGGGATTCTGCGGCGCGAAGCCTCCTTCGGCCTATGAGAAGGTTTTTGACATCGTCCGCGAGGCCCGGGACCGGGCCATTGCGGCGGCGTCGGGAAAAGATCTACACGGCTATGAAGTGGACGACGCCGCGCGCAACTACATCCGCGAGCAGGGGTATGGAGAATATTTCTTCCATCGCACCGGACATTCCATTGGAACCGATGTTCACGGCACCGGAGCAAATATGGATAATCTGGAAACCCACGACGAGCGGCGCGTGATTCCTGGAACCTGTTTCTCCATTGAGCCGGGGATTTATCTGCCCGAATTCGGCGTCCGCAGCGAGGTGAATGTGTACGTGGGCGAATCGGGAGCGCGGGTGACAGGAGAGAAGCAGGAAACGATCGTGCTGATTGGTTGATCTTGGCAGGCGGAAGCGCCTGCCCCACGCTGAGTCAATGTTCGCCGAAATTCGCAAAGTCATCCGTAAGATTCCGCGCGGCAAGGTTGCCACCTATGGAGCTGTCGCCGAGGCCGCGGGGTTTCCCGGTGCCGCGCGGCAGGTGGTTTGGGCGCTGCAGGACACGGACGGCATGCTTCCCTGGCATCGCGTTTTGGGCGCGGGTGGAAAAATTCTGCTGCCTGGGGCGAAGGGCCTCGACCAGCGATTGCGCCTGAAAGCCGAGGGCGTGGAATTCCGCGGCGCGCGCGCCGATCTGGGCCGCCACGAATTCAAATTCGATATGATGAGGAAGAAACCATGAAAAAGCTTTTGACCATTCTGTTTGTGTGCGGCGCCGCGTTTTCGCAGACCAAGTCCACCGCCGCCAAATCGGCCTCCGTGGCGAAGAAGACCCCGGTGGCCGCGCCGAACTTGATGAATCCCTCCTCGCTGAAGGCCATTGCGCCGGCTTCGTATAAAGCCAAGTTCACCACCACGCAGGGCGATTTCGTCGTTCAGGTAACGCGCGCCTGGGCTCCGCTGGGCGCGGACCGTTTTTATAATTTAGTGCGCGCGGGCTATTACAACGGCGCGCCGTTCTTCCGCGTGATTCCGGGCTTCATGGCGCAGTTCGGCATCAGCGCCGATCCCAAGGTGAATGCGGTCTGGATGAACACGAATCTGAAAGACGATCCGGTGACCCAATCGAATAAACGCGGCTTGATCACCTTCGCCACTGCCGGACCCAATACCCGCACCACACAGGTGTTCATCAACTACGCCAACAACGCCGGGCTGGATGCACAGGGCTTCGCTCCGTTCGGCGAGGTGATCGAGGGAATGGACGTAGTGGAGAAGTTTTACTCGGGTTACGGAGGCAATCCAGACCAAGGCTCGCTGATGCAACTCGGCAAACCGTGGATCGAAAAACACATGCCGAAGGTGGATAGCGTGAAGACCGCCACCATCGTGCCGGCAACCCCTGCTGCTCCCGCGGCCACGAAGCCGACCGCACCAGCGGCCAAATCGACTGCTCCTGCCACGAAATCCACCAGTCCCGCCAAGCAGTAGCCCGAATTCTGGTATAAAACAGAACAGAGGGTTTCTGTTTTGAGGAAATCGGAGGAAATCCGCGCGGGGATCCTTTGGGATCATCGGTGTAGCGGTCCCGGGGCACGCGCAGGTTTTCCACTGCAATTTCCAGAGGCTAACCGAAGCATCCCTCAGCGGATAAAGTTCATTGCGATGTTTGTGACGAAACGGTTAAGGTAGAACGGTCCTCATGCTCTCCACCGATCTGGCACTTGAAAAAGGGCTACCCGCAAACCTGGACGCCGAGCGTTTCGTGCTCGGCAGCATCCTGCTGAACGACTCGACGTACCTGCAAGTGGCGGGCGCGATCGAGCCGGACGACTTCAGCATGGAGAAGCACCGCCGCATCTTCGCCCGCATGAAGGATCTGTACGACCGGGGCGAACACCTGGACCGCCTGACGGTGGCCCACGAACTGATGAAGCAGGGCCAGCTCGAATCGGTGGACGGGCTGACATATCTGGTCTCGCTCGACGAGGGGCTGCCGGAAATTTCCAACCTGGAGAGCTACGTCCGCATCGTCAAAGACAAGGCGACGCTGCGGAAGCTGATCTTCGCCGCGCAAAAAGTGATCGACCGGTGCCTGCTGGGCCAGGATGAGCCCGACGAAATTCTGTCGGGCGCGGAAGAGACGCTGCTGAAGCTGGGCGAGTCGCGCAGCGGCGAAAAGCTCATTTCGCCGACGGAGGTTCTCTCGACGTTTCCCGGCGGCATCAACGCGTTTCTCGATCCCACGCAGCGCATCAAGGGCATCAGCACCGGGTTCACGAAGTTCGATGAAATGACGGGAGGGCTGCACGGCGGCGAGCTCATCATTCTGGCCGCGCGTCCGTCCATGGGGAAAACGGCGCTGGCGCTGAACATCGCGCAGCATGTGGCGACGCATCCGAAGATGCGCAAGCCCGTGGCCGTGTTCTCGCTCGAAATGTCGTCGTCGAGCCTTCTGAACCGCCTGGTGTGCTCCGCGGCGCGCGTGGATCAGCACAAATTCCGCGCCGGATTCCTGAACCAGGACGAGCGGCGCAAGCTGCAGTTCGCGCTGGCCGATCTGACAGAATCTCCGCTTTTTTTGGACGACACGCCGGGCGTGCATCTGATGGACGTGCATGCCAAGCTACGGCGGATGCAAAGCCAGGAGGGCCTGAGCCTGGTGGTAATCGACTATCTGCAACTGATGAGCAGCCGCGGGCGGAGCGAGAATCGCAACCAGGAAGTGAGCGCGATTTCGCGGGGCCTGAAACTGATGGCCAAGGATCTGAACGTGCCCTTCCTGGTGCTTTCGCAGTTGAGCCGCGCCTCGGAGACGCGCGTCGGAGATCACAAGCCGCAATTGAGCGATCTGCGCGATTCAGGCTCGATCGAACAGGACGCGGACCTGGTCATGTTCATCTTCCGCGAGGAAATCTATAAGCGCGACCGCGAGGACATCAAGGGCCTGGCGGATCTGATCATCGCCAAGCAGCGCAACGGCCCCATCGGCACGGTGCCCCTGCGCTTCCTCGGCCAGTACACGCGATTTGAGAATCGGGTGGACGATTTGCCGGAAGAGCCAATGGAGTAAACTAACTAGTTTGCTTCTTGAACTGAAGTCGATCCAGAAACACTTCGGCGGCGTAGCCGCGCTGCGCAACGGTAACTGCACCGTGAAAGCCGGAGAGGTCCATCTGTTGATGGGCGAAAACGGCGCGGGCAAATCCACGTTGATGAAAATCGTCGCGGGGATGTTGGCGTCCGATGGAGGCGAGATGCGCTTTCGCGGGCAGCCGGTAAGGTTCCGCAATCCGGAGGAGGCCTCGGCAGCGGGCATCGCCATGGTGCATCAGGAATCGCTGCTGGCCCCGCATCTTTCGGTCGCCGAAAACATCTTCCTCGGCCGCGAAAAGCGCCATCCGCTGGGCTGGATCAACCGTCGGGACGCGGAGGAGCGCGCGCGAAAGCTGATCCAACACCACGGTTTCCCTTTACAGGCGGAAGCGCTGGTGGGCAAATTGAGCCCGGCGGGCAAACAACTGGTGGAGATTTGCCGCGCGGTGGAGCAAGGCTCCAGCCTGCTGATCTTCGACGAGCCGACGTCGTCGCTCACCGAATCGGAAACGCAGGAAGTCTTCCGTATCGTCCGGGAGTTGCAGCGGCGCGAGGTGGGCGTCATTTACATTACGCACCGGCTGGAGGAACTGCGCGCCATCGGCGACCGCGTGACGGTGTTGCGCGACGGCGAAACGGTCCACTCCTGCATGTTGAATGAGTTGACCACGGATCAGTTGATCCAGCACATGGTGGGGCGCCCGGTTTCCTCGCTGTACACGCGCGAGCCGGTTCCCCCCGGCGAGGAAATGCTGCGCGTCACGGGCCTTACCTGCAAGCCTCTGCTGGAGGACGTCAGTTTTCACGTGCGCGCGGGCGAAATCGTTGGCATCGCCGGGTTGATCGGCGCTGGCCGGACGGAGCTGTGCCGCGCCTTGTTCGGCATCGACCGGATGGACACGGGCGAAGTTCAGATCGGCGGCAAAACAGTGCGCATCCGCGATCCGCGCGGCGCGGTGCGCGCCGGGCTGGCCCTGGTTCCCGAGGACCGGCAGCGCACCGGCCTGGCCATCGATCTGGCGATCGCGCCGAACGTTACCATGGCGAGCCTTCGCTCGGTCAGCAACCTGGGGTTTCTCAATCTGCGCAGCGAAAAGCTGATCACCACCCAGCAGGGCGCGCGGCTGCGGTTGAAATACGACAGCCCTCAGCAACTGGCGCGGCGGCTAAGTGGCGGCAATCAGCAAAAGGTCGTGATCGCGAAGTGGCTGGCCACCAAGGCGCGCGTCATCCTGTTCGATGAGCCGACGCGGGGCATCGACGTGGGTGCGAAGGTCGAGGTTTTTGAAACCATGGATCAACTGGCCCGCCAAGGCGCCGCGATCGTTATGATGAGCTCGGAGATGGGGGAAATTCAATCCGTCGCCGACCGCATCCTGGTGATGCGCCAGGGCCGGCTGGCAGGCGAACTGCCGCGCGGGGCTTCCCAGGAGGAAATCTTGCGGCTGGCGGCGTTTGAGGAGAAGGTGGCGTGATTCAACGACTGCTGCCCTTTGCAACCCTGGTGGCACTGTTCACCGCGCTGGCCATTGCATCGCCGCATTTCCTGACCGGCCCGAATCTGTCCACGGTGATCCGGCAGACTACGGTGATCAACATCATGGCGCTGGGCATGACGCTGATCATTATTTCGGGCGGCATCGACCTGTCGGTCGGCTCGATTCTCGCTCTCGGCGGGTTCGCCGGGACACTGGCAATGCGGCATGGCTACGCCATTCCGTCCGCCTTGGCCATCGGCATCGCCACGGGAACCATGTGCGGATTGGTGAACGGCACTCTGATTACGCGGCTCAAGGTGAACCCCTTCATCGTCACGCTGGGCACCATGGGAATTTATCGCGGCGTGGTGCTGCTGATTTCGAATGGACTACCGGTGCACGAAATCCCGTTGAAGTTCGCGGTGCTGGGTTCGGGCTCGGATCCGTTCGGCATTCCCAACGTGTTGTGGATTCTGCTGGTCTGCGCGGCGTCGATGCACGTAATTCTGGAGCACACGCGGCTGGGGCGTTACGCGTTTTCGATCGGCAGCAATCCGGACGCGGCGTTCTACGCGGGTATTCCGGTGGCGTTCAACATCACGTCCGTCTATGCCATCGCCGGCGGATTGACGGGGCTTTCGGGCATGATCGAGGCCTCGCGGCTGATGAGCGGCCAGCCGACGGCGGGCCAAGGCTACGAACTGCAGGCCATCGCGGCGGTGGTGATCGGCGGAGGCAGCCTGCGCGGCGGCGAAGGCAGCGTGCTTGGGACGCTGGTGGGCGCGTTCATCATGGGCTTGCTGTCCGACGGCAGCGATCTGCTGGGCGTCAATCCGTACTGGCAGCAGGTGATCATCGGCGCGGTGATCATTCTGGCCGTGTGGCTTGATGAGCTGCGGAAGCGGCGAGGCGTCGCCTAAAAATCGCGCGTGTTCCACGCCACGGCGGTCTTACTCCGCGGCGAAAAATCCCCTCATCGCCTCCACTGTGCAGCGGATATCTTCTTCGCTGTGGGCGACGCTGATGAAACCGGCCTCGAACTGCGACGGCGCCAGATACACGCCGCGCTCCAACATGTGGTGGAACAGTTTGGCGAATCGGCCCTTGTCGGACTTCGCCGCCGAGTCCCAATCCGTGACGGCATCGGGCGTCAGGAAGAACGTGAACATGCTGCCGACGCGATTCACGGTGACGCCTGGAGGAACCCAGGAGCAGAGCTGCGCTCCGCGCGCTTCTAAAATTTCGTAGACCTCGGGATGGGCGGCCAAATACCGCAGCATCGCCAGACCAGCGGCGACCGCCATCGGGTTGCCGGAGAGCGTTCCCGCCTGATACACCGGGCCGACGGGCGCGACCTTTTTCATGATGTCCGCGCGGCCGCCATATGCGGCCATGGGCAAACCTCCGCCGATGATCTTGCCGACCGTGGTCATATCCGGCTTAATGTTGAACCGTTGCTGCGCGCCACCCAAAGCGACGCGGAAACCGGTCATCACTTCGTCGAAGATCAACAGAGCGCCGTACCGGGCGGTCAGATCGCGGAGCGCCTCCAGGAATCCGGGCGCGGGAGGAATGCATCCCATATTACCGACGACGGGCTCGACGATCACCGCGGCGATTTTGTCTCCATGCGACGCGAACGCCTGTTCCACGGCGGCAATCGAGTTATAGGGCAGCGCGATTGTCGTGGCGGCGAAGGACGCGGGGACGCCGGCGGTATCGGCGATGCCGAGCGTCGCCATGCCGGACCCGGCCTTGACCAGCAGGGAATCGACGTGGCCGTGGTAACAGCCCTCGAACTTGATGGTGAGCTCGCGGCCGGTGAAGCCGCGGGCGACGCGCAGAGCGCTCATCGTCGCTTCAGTGCCGGAGTTGACCAGACGCACCATCTCCATGGAAGGGACGATCTGGGAAATCAGCTCGGCGAGTTCGACTTCCTGGCCGGTGGGCGCACCGAAGCTGGTACCGATGTCGAGCACTGCCCGGAGAGCATCGATGACCGGCTTGGGGCGGTGGCCGAGGATCAGCGGGCCCCAGGAACAGATGTAATCGATGTACGCGTTGCCGTCGACGTCGATCAGCTTGGAGCCTTCGCCGCGGGCGATGAATAAGGGCGACCCTCCGACGCCCCGAAAGGCGCGGACGGGCGAGTTGACGCCTCCGGGAATGTGGGCTTGCGCCCGCTCAAACCACTCGGCGGATTTTTGGGTGCTCATAGAACGGCGCGGGAATTTTCGGGCCTCGATGTTTCAGGAATGATGCGATTCAGAACGAAATTCATCAGCACTTCGTGCACAGCTCCGTTGACGTTGCGAAGCAGGCGGCTCTTCAGGTCGCAGTAGGGCTGCGTGCCGGCGAACAGGTCCTGCATCAGGGTGCGGAACCGGGAACTGCGGCGGATGTAATAGATCATGCGCGCGGGCACGGAGTCGAAGAAAAAGCTGCCCAGGAACACGCGCTTGGCCAGCGTGGCGGCGAATTCCAGATCGAGCACGAATTCGCGGGCCAACGCCGCGCGGTAAGCGAGGGCTTTTCCCGCCAGGCCGTGCGCGTCATTGATCACCACCTGGCTGGCCAGATCACCGGAGCGCATGGCGTAGTACAGGCCCTCGCCGGTGATGGGATCCACCAATCCCCCGGCGTCGCCTACCGCCAGCCATCCTTCACCCGCCACGCGATTGCTGCGCCAAGTGGGCGTTTCCAGCGACGGCAGCATGTGGCTATAGAATTTTCCTTCTTTATGGGAGATGCCGCGCTCCATCATGTAGGCTTCCAGGCGCGTCCGCAGGGCCTGCGCCGATTCACCCTTGCCGCAGATACCCACGGAGAGATGGCCGCAGCGCGGAAACACCCAGATGTAGCCTTCCAGACGCGGCAGGAATTGAATATCGATGTGATCCTGCGTGCTGGGAACGTAGTAGCCGAGCGCGGACATGGTGTCCTTCGCGCCCCACTGTGTACCGACCTCGCGCAGCGGATTGCGGGCGCCGGTGGCCACGATGCAGAAATCGGCCCGCGCCGTGCCGCCTCGCGTGCGCAGGTTCCAGTGAGTTTCGCTCCGCTCCAAGCCCAACACGCGGGCCTGCTCGATGGCGGCCCCGGCTTTCTCCGCGCGATCGAGCAGCATGCGATTCAGATCCATGCGCGAATAAATGACCAGCGGACGGTCCAACTGCATTTTCACTTCGCCGGCGCGGGGCGCGGAAAGGATCGTCTCCTGGACGAGCTTCTTGGGGGTGTCGTTTTCCACCAGGAAAGGATACTGGTGATACGCCTTATAGGTCAGGCCGCCGCCGCAGGGCTTCTCCCATGCCAACTTCTCGTCGAACAGGATGGTTTTCAGGCCAGCGGAGGCCAGGCGCTCTGCCGCGAACGCTCCCGCCGGCCCGCCGCCCAGTACGGCGACCGTTTTCATTGCTGCTTATCCGCTGGTTTTTTATCGGGCAGGGACGGCAAGGGAGGCATCGAACCGCCTTCAGGATTCTCACCCATTGCACCGCCGTGAGGATTCCCGCCCATCCCCGCTCCGCCACCGTGGGGATTTTCGCCTTCAGGCCGGGCGCGAACCACCCATTTCCCGTTCTTGCGCTCCAGCGAGTACGGCATCGCCATGCCCGCTCCTCCGGCTTTGGGAGTGAAGGTGACCGTGGCCTGTGCCTGCGCCCCATCGGCGCTGAACAGCAACGAGGTGACCTCAACTTTCATCATGTCCATGTTGAGGCCGGTTTGACCCTGACGGGCCTTCAAGTACTCGTCAATGCCGGCTTGGACGGCTTCCTTGGTTTGGATGTCTTTTTTGCAGGCGGCCAACAAGGATATGGCCGCGATCAGGGCGATTTTCCGCACCTCTCGATTATACTTGACCGGGAAGCACGTTGAATCTTCCTCGGCCGGGGGCGCGGGATGTATACTTCAGGTGCATTCCCTATGCTGGAAGGTGGGTATTTCTGCCAATCGGCTCTTGCTGTTTAACGTACGCGACGATCGCCCTGATCGAGGAAGACGGGCATCAGGTGGCGCACATGATCCCCGCGTCATCGATTGTCACGGTGGAGCACACCGATCTGTTTGATCGGGACGATCTTGTCGAGGTCACCTGGGGTGAGAGGAAAATCATGATGTTCGGCCAGGATCTGCGTTCCCGGGCCAAACGGACCTGATTATTCCGCCAACAGCGCCGCAATGCGATCGGCGTCGTTGGGCACCACAAGGGGCTGGTTGCCGTAAGTAGAGCGAATCGGCATGCCCGCGGGCGTCTCCAGTTTTCCGGTGTGATAGCGGTAAACGTAGTCGGTATCCTTCAGCACATGGCCGGTGAGGACAGCCACGACGTCGGCATCGCGGGAAACGATCCCTGCGGCGGTCAGTTTCCGAAGTCCGGCTAACGTTGCGGCGGAGGCCGGCTCGCAGCCGATGCCGCAGCGGCCGATCTGGGCCTTGGCGTCAGCAATCTCCTGTTCGGTCACCCGCTCCACAACGCCGTTAGACGCCGTCACTTCATGCCACGCTTTCGGCCAGGAGACAGGATCGCCAATGCGGATGGCCGTGGCCAGCGTTTCCGGCCTCTTCACGGGGACAAAATCGCCTACGCCGCGGCGCTGGCTGAACTCGTAGAACGGCGCGGATCCTTCCGCCTGAATCACGCCGAGGCGCGGCATCTTGTTCAGAAATCCGTAGGCGTGCAGCTCGCGCAAAGCCTTGCCGAACGCGGAAGTGTTCCCCAGGTTGCCGCCGGGGAGCACGATCCAATCCGGGGCCTGCCAGTCGCGTTGATCCATCATTTCAATGATGATGCTTTTCTGCCCCTCGATGCGGAAAGGGTTCATCGAGTTGAGCAGGTAAATGCCGAGCCGCTCGGCGAGCACGCGCACCAGGGCGAGGATTTCGTCGAAGTTCGCCTCCACTTGCAGCGTCCGCGCGCCGTATTCGATCGCTTGCGACAATTTGCCGAAGGAGATGTTGCCGTGCGGTAGAAAAATGAGCGGCTCCAGGCCGCCGGCGGCGGCGTAGGCGGCCATCGACGCCGACGTGTTGCCGGTGGAGACGCAGGCCACGCGCTTCATCTTCAACCGCCGCGCCTGCGCGACGCCGCAGGTCATGCCATTGTCCTTGAACGATCCGGTGGGGTTGTAGCCCTGGTGTTTGAACACCAGCCGGCCGAGCCCGGCGTAGGCCGCCGCCAGCGGCGCGTCGAGCAGCGCGGTGTTGCCTTCCCTCAGCGTCACGACGTGGGAGAAATCGTCGAGGAACGGAAACATCTCGCGATAGCGCCAGACGCCGCTTTGATCGACCGGGGCATTGCTCATGCGGCGCTGGCGGAAGATCTTCTTGAGCTCCGCGGCGGATTGCGTGGGCGCATCGTAGGCAGCCTCGATCAAGCCACCGCACTTCGGGCAGTGGTACAGAACCTCTTCGATTCCAAACTCCGCGGCGCAGGAGGTGGAGATGCAGCGGAGCCTAGCCGGCATGGACGCTCATCTCGGAAAAGTTGATGGCGTTGCCGCCCGGCTCGCGGACGCCGTATTCCGTCGCTCCATAAAATGTTGTGCGCTTCGGGATCAGCACGGGCGCATCGCCCAGAGCCTCGATCACTTCGTCGATGTTGGCGACGTGGATGTAAAGAAGACTGCACGAGGGGAAATCCGTCATTGAAGGCACGTCACTGGCGACGCTGGCGCGGGTCTGGTACATCACCTCAACTGGCCCACTTTTCAAAATGACGAAGCCGAGCGCGCCGCCTTCGGGGACCTCGGCGATAACGGCGAAGCCCAGACGCTTCCAAAAATCGAGGCACGGCTCGATGGCATGGACCAGCAGAATCGGCGTCAGAGATTGCATTGCGAAGGCCATATCTTTTAATTTTAGAACGGATGATTGAAGTGCATTTAGAGAACGGCGAGGTGGAAGTGCGCAAGGCGCCGCTGCCCCGCGTAGCCAAGGGATTCGCGCGCATCCGTCTGCTGGCCGCAGGAATCTGCTCCACCGACCTGGAATTGCAGCGCGGTTACTACGGCTTCGCTGGCACGCCTGGGCATGAGTTCGTGGGCGAACTGGAAGACGGCACGCGCGTCGCGGGCGAGATCAACCTGGCCTGCGGGCACTGCGAATGGTGCGCGCGAAGGCTGGGGAGGCATTGCCCGCATCGCACCGTGCTGGGAATCGTGAAGCATCCGGGGGCATTTCGGGAGTACCTCACTCTGCCGGTGAAGAACCTTCACCCGGTGCCAAAGCCGACACTCACCGAGCATGCAATCTTCATCGAGCCCGTGGCCGCGGCGTGCGAGATTCTGGATCAGGTGAAGATCCCCAGAGCGACGCCAGTAGCCGTGCTCGGCGACGGGAAGCTGGGGCTGCTGATCGCGCAGGTGCTGCAGGCGCACGGCGCCAAAGTCCTCTTGCTGGGCAGGCATCGCGAGAAAATGCGGTTGGTGGAATGGTGCGGCGTGACGACGGAACTTTTTTCCGAGCTACCGAAAGGCGCACTCTTCCCTATCGTGGTGGACGCCACCGGATCGGCCGAGGGACTGAGGGCCGCGATTGCGATGTCCCAACCGCGCGGGACGGTGGTGATGAAGTCGACCGTGCATGGGTTGGTGGCGATCGACACGGCTCCAGCCATCGTGAACGAGATCACACTGGTGGGCTCGCGCTGCGGACGCTTTGAGCCGGCGATGAAGATGCTGGCGCAAGGCAAGGTCCGGGTTGGAAATCTGATTTCCGAGGAATTTCCCTTGGACCGCGCGCCGGAGGCGTTCGCCCGCGCGGCGACAAAGGGAGTGCTGAAAGTCCTTCTACGCCCGCCAGGATAGCCGGCTGCCGGACGAATTCCAGGCCCACACACGGGTGTAGCCCAAGCCGATGACGCACGGCGGCTCGGTTAGACTGATCTCTGATGAGGCTTCTGATTCTATTCTCCGCGCTGGCGCTCGGCGGATGCTCGGTGAAACACTATGCGATCAACCAATTGAGCAACGCGCTCGCCGGGTCGGCAACTACTTTCGCCACCGACGACGATCCGGATCTGATTCGCGCCGCGATGCCGTTCAGCTTGAAGATGGTGGAGAGCCTGTTGGCCGAAAACCCCAAGCATCAGGGGCTGTTGCTGGCCGCGGCGCAAGGCTTCACCGAATACGCATACGCCTTCGTGCAGGAAGACGCGGACGAATTGGAGGACACCAACCGCGCGGCGGCAACGGCGATGCGTCTGCGCGCCGCGAAGCTCTATCTGCGCGCGCGAAACTACGGCATGCGCGGCATCGAAGCGAAGCATCCGGGCTTCAGCGAGCGATTAAAGGCCGATCCCAAAGCCGCCGTGAAGGAACTGAACAAATCGGAGGCGGCGCTGATGTACTGGACGGCCATCAGTTGGGGCGCGGCGCTGGCGGCGTCGCACGATCTGGCCATGCTGCCCGAGATTCCGCGCTTCGAAGCCCTGATCGACCGGGTGATGGAAGTGGACGAGGCCTTCGACCAGGGCACGGCGCACACGTTTCTGATCATGTACGACATGATCAAGCTGGGCGCAAAGGGGGATCGCGCGGCGCAGGCGAAAGAACATTACGAGAGGGCGGTGGCGCTGGGCGGAGGGCATCAGGCCGGACCATTGGTGGCTTACGCGGAGTACGTGATGGTGGCGCAGAAGAATAAGGCTGAGTTTCAGAACCTGCTGCGGCAGGCACTGCGCCTGGATTTGAACGCAGCTCCAGCGAGCAGAGAGTTGAATCTGGCCGTGCAGCGCAGGGCCCGGTGGCTGCTGGCGCGAGCGGATAAGTTGTTTCCGGAGCCGAAGTAAATTGACGAGTGATCCGTTTTTCATCTCACCGCGGCGACGGGCCCGGTAACAGGTCCAACGTGCAGAGCGGCGGAAATTGAGATGATATCCGGTGGCGCGTGGCGGTTCAACGCGGGTGCGTACGCAGAAGATACTCACTCCATGCCGCCACGGCGAGCGCGGCTGCGCCGAGGAAGCTGCCGAACGGAAGCTCATAAGTGGCTGCGTCCTTCCCCATCACGCGGATGTAGACCAGGCCGCCGACGGCCCCGATCAGCGAGCCGGCCACCAGCGTCAACAGCGCTCCCGGCAGGCCCAAGAAGGCGCCGATCATGAAGATCATCTTGACGTCGCCGAAGCCCAGCCCTTCATGGTGGCGGATTTTTTCATAGAGCCAACCCGCGAGCCAAATGAACGCGCAGGGAACGATGGCTCCGATAAGAGCCTCGATCAGGGAAAACCAATGGCGTCCCCAGGAGTACGGCACGAAAAAGGGAGCAAAAGTCTCCTGCACCGGGACAAACCAGGCGAGAATCAGGCCCACGATGGAGCCGCCGATGGTAAATTCGTCTGGCAGGATGCGCTCTTCAAAATCCGAGGCGATCAGAGTGATGAGGATGGCTGAATAAATCGCATATTTGAGCGCGGGCAACGTGACGCCGAATGCCGCAACCGTCACGGCAAAGGCAGCGGCGGTGGCTAGCTCCACGAGCGGGTACCGCAGGGGAATCCGCGCGCCGCAATGCCGGCATTTCGCCCGCAGCAGGATATAACTGACCACCGGGATATTGTCATACCAGCCGATGGTGTGCTCGCAAAACGGGCAGAAGGAGCGCGCGGGCGAGGCCACCGACAAATCCCTGGGCAGGCGGTAGACACAGACGTTCAAAAAACTGCCGATCAGCAGACCGGTCAGGAATGCGAGCGCGATTTCTATCATCGAAGAATCTCATTGTACGCGGAGACCGTGTCCTGCACCATTGTCTCGACGGAAAACTGGCGGATCGCCTTTTCGCGTCCGGCCGCGCCCAGTTCAGCCGCGAGCGACGGATTGTCCAGCAGGCGGCGGACCGCGCCCGCATAGTCGCCATCGCGGACAATCAGGCCGGTGCGTTCGTGCTCCACGACCTCGGGCAACCCACCCACGCCGCTGGCGACCACGGGCACTCCGGCGGCCATGGCCGCGATGGCGGCGGAGCCGAGGCCTTCCATCTCGCTCATATATAAGAAGACGCTGGCGGTGCGCAGATCGTCGAAGAGGTTGGATGTGAGACGAACGGGGATGCCGATGTCTGTGAACTTCGAGGGCACGGCGAGAACGCATCCGGGCTCGCGCGTGGATTGCCGAGGAATGGGGATGCCGTCGTAGACGACGCGGATTTTCTTGCCTGGGACGCCTGCTTCGCGAAGGATCCCGGCGACGAAATTCGATACGGCGAGGAAAAGGTCCGCCCGGGCGTACTTCCAGCGCGAAGGGATCGACGTGCTGACCGGGAACCCGACTCTTCGGGAGACGACGAGCGGGGCTCCTTTGATCGCCGCAGCAAGTGTATGCGCGCGGGCGTCATGCGCGTGGACAAGATCGGACTGGCGCGCGAAGCCGGCAAACTTCGAGAGCGCGAAGGAATGGTCGAAACGCGCGACAAGCGTCGCGTTTTCCAGGCGCTCCACCAGATAGCGAACCTGCCACTGCCCGCCTTGCATCTCCCGGCCCGTGTCGAGATGCAGCGTTTTCATCACGGCCGCCCCGGGCTCATGAACCGAGCCTTGGCGTACTTCACGAAGTTATAAAGCGCCGCCATGTTGGCGATGGCCAGGCCCTCCACGCCATCCAGGAATCCGAGCTTCACCACATAGGTCCGGAAGAACGTCCACGGAGGATCGAACAGCAGACGGGTGAAACTGGGCCGCTCCTTCGCCGCCAGCATCTGCTCGGCCGCCAGTGTAGTGTAGCGGTCCATCGTCTTAAGATGCTCCGAAAGGGAATTGCAGGTGAAGTGAAGCAGGTTCGACTCCAGGTCGCCCACGCGGCCATCGACTTTCACCGATTCATGCACGTATTCGCCGACCCAGCGGGCCTTGGCGCGATGATAGAGGCGAACCTTGCGGTCCGGATACCAGCCCGAGTGGCGGATCCATTTCCCCAGGTACTGCGCCATGCGAGGCATGGTGTAGGCGTCGTATTGCGGCCCGTTTTTCTTGAGCTGCCAGATCTCGGCTTCGAGCGACTCGCTCAACGACTCATCGGCGTCGAGCGAGAGAATCCAGTCGTTTACGGCCTCCTCGGCGGCGCGATTCTTTTGATTCGCGTAGCCGGGCCAGGGGCATTCCACCACGCGCGCGCCGAGCCTTTCGGCGATCTCCACCGTGCGGTCGCTCGATCCGCTGTCGATCACCACGATCTCGTCGGCGCAGCGCAGGCTTTCGATAGCGCGCGGCAGATTGCGCTCCTCGTTATAGGTGATGATCGTGGCGGAGATTTTCACGGGCCGACAGTGCGGATGGGGGCCGCGGTAAAGGACAGGATAAACACAAACAGCGCCAGCGCGCCCAGCCAGCATCGCGTGCGGCCCAGCGGAGTGGGGTCCACCATGCTGGGATGGCGCATGCCGAAAATCAACAGAAATGCCGCCCAGAACAGCCACATGTAGCCCATCTTATAGGCGGACGTGAACAACTGATACACCCCAAGCAAGGCCAGCATCCCCACCGCGAACCGGGACCAGAGGCGCGTGCGTTCGCCGACGAACGAATAAAAGATGTGGCCGCCGTCCAGTTGGCCGATCGGCAGCAGATTGAGCGCCGTGGCCAGCAGTCCCACCCAGGCGGCGCGGGCGACCGGATGCAGATAAATATCGCCGGTAGGAAAGCCGGGGAACCGTACCCATTCGACGAAGCGAAGAATCAGCGGAGTGCCGAACGCGATTTCCCCTTGCGACCCAATTCCATGAACGATCTTCGAGGCCGCGACGCCGCCGATCAGCGGCACAATCAGCACCGCGAATCCCGCCAGCGGCCCGGCCACGCCGATGTCGAACAGGATTCGCCGGGACAGAATCACGGAGCGGATTTTGATGAACGCCCCGAAGGTTCCGATCAGCGTCGGCGCGGGCAGAAAGAACGGCAGCGTCGCATTGACGCGGTAGTAGCGCGCGGCCAGGTAATGACCCATCTCGTGCGCCATCAGGATGGTGAGCAGCGTGAGCGAAAACGGCAGGCCGTCGAGCAGAAAAGCGGGTTCGCGCCACAGGTGTGCATAGCCTTGCAGTCCGGTCTCAAAATCGAACGGCCGCGACGCGGCGAAACTATGCGCCATCTCCGCGCCGACGATGGTTGTGGATAGAAGAGTGAGAAGAAGCAGCAACGCGTGCAGCCAATAGCGTTGACGCGGGCGGACCCACGGCGCTGCATCGAACAGGTCCGAGTGCGGCATCGCCACCTGCGCCGGAGGATATCCGTTTGCGGACAAGCAGAGTCCTATTGAAGCGTTTGCAGTTCCTTGCCGGGCTTGAAGCGCACCGCCTTGCCCGGAGGAATGGCTACTTCAGCCCCCGTGCGAGGATTGCGGCCGATTCCGGTTTTGCGCGGACGCACGTTGAAGATGCCGAAGCCGCGCAGTTCAATACGCTCGCCTTTGCCGAGGGCGCGCTTCATGCTCTCAAAAACCGTTTCGACGGCCATTTCGGCCTTCGTCTTCGTGATCCCGGTCCTGTTGACCACTTCGTTGATGATGTCGAGTTTGATCAAAGCCGCCTCCCGTTACTGCCGCGAAACCCCATGATAGGATTAGAGTTATCCTCATGTCAAGCGCCATCGTTTCGTCCACCCTGTTTCGCCGCGCCTGCGCCCTGTTTCCGACCGGCGTCGCCGTCGTCACGACTCAGGCCGCGGACGGGTCTCCGCACGGGCTGACGATCAACGCTTTTTGCTCTCTTTCGCTCACGCCGCCGCTGGTTTTGGTGGCGATCGACCGAGCCAGCGGCACGCTGGAAGTGTTCGAAAAATCAGGACATTTCGCGATCAATTTTCTGACCGGCGATCAGCAGGATTTGTCCATCCGGTTCTCAGAACTGCCCGAAGGGCGGTTCACCGGGGTGCCATTTACTACGGGAGCGAACGGCGCGCCGATTCTGGACGGCGCGCTGGGCTGGATGGAGTGCCGAACGGCGCAGATCGTCGATACCGGAGATCATCGCGCGCTGATCGGCGAAGTGGAGGCGGCGGGCGTAACGGACGGCGATCCTTTGGTTTATTTCCGCAGCGGCTATACAAAGCTGAGCTAGTATCGACTTCAGAGGGACACCGGATCAATTCTCGGTCGGGACTTTTTCCGCACGATCGATCGCAACGACGTCCACGGGCGTCTTTTGCGAATCCAGTTTCAGGCCTAGTTGCTCCTGCAAAGCGACCATCAGCGGAGGAGCGTCGGGATCGTCGGCCTTGGGCTCCGGTCCGCCGCCGGGAGGAGGCGCCATCATCATGGGCCCTCGCCCGCCGAGCATCTGCGCCATATCGGGCGCGAAGATCAACTCGAAATCGTATTTGCCCTTGAGCCCGGTTCTATCCACCACGGGCTGATTCAGAAAACGATCGAGCGAACTGGCGAACTGCTCCACGGTCATATCCTTGCCGCTCAGCTTAGCCTTGCCGGGCATCATGATCATCATGGGACCGCCGCGGCGTCCAGGGGGAAGCTGGGGAAAGCCGTCCTTGCCCATGGTCATCTTGCCTGGATCCGGCGGAGGAGGAGGATCGTTCGGCTTGGGATCGTCTTCCTTGAGCGGCGGCGTGGGAACCGACTCCTTCATCTTGGGCCCCTTTTTGCCCACGGTGAGGACGAACGCGGACATGTCCTTCTTCTCGCGATGCGTCTGTAGCTTGAAGCGCTCCGCCAGAAGCTTTTGCAGCATGACGGCAAACTGCTCCTTCGTGGTTGTCGGCGCCATGGTCGCGGTAATGTCGAAGCGCGCCGAATCGATCCAATCCGGGCCTGTGACTTGCGTGCGCTTCACTTCGTAGGCGATGGCAACAAGATCCCTAAGGCTCATGCCCGTGTAGCTGATGCGCCCTGGGTCGGGACTCCCGGGACCACCGCGGCCGCCGATCATGAAGCGGCCATCGGCCGGCGGCACGTAAGGCTTTACCGAAGCCGCCTCAAATTCCTGACCCCGCATGGCCACCGACGCGATCGCCACAACAAGAACGAAGCCCACCCGCATATCAGAACTCCTTTGATCGATTGGACCACAAGTCTCTTGGACGGTGGCAGAACGGGAAAGGTGCCGCCATCGCGTCAACAGCCGTCATCAAATAAAGCGGCAGGCGCGGCTTTGCTACCCTCAGACTATGCCGCGCGATACCGCCCTGCCTCCTGCCGCGCTGCTCGTGTTGTCGCCTTCCGGACAGCGTTCGCGGGTGGAACTGTCGACGCTGCCCTTCATGATGGGCCGCCAGCCGGACAATCACCTGGTGCTGCGCGACAACCGGTCCTCTCGCCAGCACTGCCGCATCGTTTCGGAAAACGGCGCATATGTCATCGAGGATCTGAACAGCCGCCACGGCACGTGGGTGAACGGCGAACGAATCGCCAAGCACGTGCTGCGCAACTCCGACCGCATCGATTTCGGCGTGCGGGATTCGTTCCAGATCACCTTCACCCTGGAGCAGGGCGAGATCAGCCGCATTCTCGGTAAATTGGGCGAGGAGGCCGGCTCGGGCTCGCAGTCGGGCGTATTGGGCGCCAACAATCTGGCCAAGCTGCGGTCCCTGGTGGAGGTGGCGCGGGCGCTGCAGAATTCTCTTTCGACGCACGAGGTGCTCACGGCGGTAGTGGACGCGGCGCTGGCCGTCACCGGATGCGAGCGGGGATTCCTGCTGCTAAAGAAAGCCGCGGACCTGCAGGTTTCCGTTGCCCGGGACCGGGTGGGCAAGCCTCTGGAAGCGCATGAGCTGCGCGTGCCGACGTCCGTGATTCAGCGGGCATTGAACTCGCGGCGGGATCTGCTGAGCATGTCCTTCGACCCTCTGGAGCAGCAGGGCGTGCGGCCGGAAATGTCCGTGGCCGCGCTGGAACTTCGCTCCGTCGTTTGCCTGCCTCTGGTGCAGATCCGCAGTGGAACTTCCGAGGATACCCACATCGGTTCTGCGGCGGAGAACACCGTCGGGCTGCTGTATATGGATTCGCGCCTCAACCCGGCCGACCTCTCCTCCGGTAATCGCGAACTGTTGCAGACGCTGGCGATCGAGGCCTCGACGATTCTCGAAAACGCCCGGCTACTGGAGGAAACGCGCGATAAGGTTCGCATGGAAAGCGAGTTAAAGGTCGCGCGGGATATTCAACAAGGCCTGCTGCCGGCGTCGCTTCCCAAGGAAGGCTGGTTCCGCGCGGCCGGCACCAGCATCCCGTCGACGCAAGTGGGAGGCGATTATTTCGACGTGCGTCCGCTGCCGCACGACGCCTGGGCCGCCGTGGTGGCCGACGTTTCCGGCAAGGGCGTCAGTTCGGCTCTGCTCGCCAGCCTGCTGCAAGGCGCGTTCCTGATGGCGCTGGGAGGGCCGCCCAACATTGAGCCGATGATGGTCCGCATCAACGACTTTCTGCTGGAGCGGACGCGCGGCGAAAAGTACGCCACGGTATTTTACTGCGAGCTCGATTCAGCGGGCTTTTTGAGCTACGCCAACGCCGGCCACTGCGCTCCGTTTTTGGTCGGTCCAGACGGCCGGATCCGGAAACTGCATACGTCGGGAATGCCGGTGGGCATGATCGAAGGCGCGCCGATTCAGATGGTGCAGACCCAGCTCACGTCCGGAGACAAACTGGTGATTTACAGCGACGGCCTAACCGAGGCGGAGGACGCCAACGGACAGTTTTTCGACACGGAGCGCCTGCGGGTGTGCCTGCGCGACAACGCCAAACTGGACGCGGCGGGATTGCACGCGGCGCTGCTCGACGCCATCGACCGGTTCACCGAAGGCGGCGTGATTCGCGACGACATCACCGCGCTGGTGCTGGAATACCAGCCGTCGTGATCCTCTACACCGCGGCGCATGGAGGATTTCGCGAAGCCGTTCCGCTCGGCGGAGGCGCGGCGATCTGCGACCAGTTGGTGGACGAATGGTCGCGAACGAAGCCGTTTGAATTCCAGTTGATCCGGCCCGATGCGGCGGCGCGCGAGATCGTATCCTTCAGCGAGCGCAAGTATGCGAAGTTTTCCCGCGCCTTTGAGAAGAAGACGACAGAGGAAATTCTCCGCCACGATCCGAAGACCACCACTGTCCTGGTAAATGACGTTTCCGAGGGCCCGGATTTCGAAGCGATACAAAACTATCGGGTCTTCACGATTTATCACGTCGACGTGGTGGCATACGTGGCCGGTATTTATTTCCGTGGCTGGATCCGGCCGGAAACGACGGTGAAACTTTACCGGAGGCTCGGGTGGGCGCTGCCTTCGATTTCAAAGCTGGTCTGGGATAAGCAGGAGGCGAGCGTGCGGTATTCACGCGGGCTGATCATGCCGTCGCAAGGAATGAAGGAGACGATGCTGCGCTGCTATCCGGATTGTCCGGCGCAGAAAATCCACGTGATTCCGTGGGGCGCGCTGGATCCGGGGCCGGCGGGCGATGCGGATTCTCTGCGCCGCGAGTTCGGGATTCCGGAGAACGCGCGCGTGCTGCTGACGCTAAGCCGCATTTCTCCCGAAAAAGGGCAGGATCTGTTGCTCCAAAAATTGATCGAGTGGGAGCGGCGCGGGGACTATCCGCGCGAGCCGCTCTGGCTCTTCCTCTGCGGCGATGCGGCGTTCATGCAGGGCGTAAAGTTCTTCCATCGATTGCGCGCGCTGGCGGCGCGCCTCAAAAGGACGCGCGTAATCTTCCCCGGCTATGTCACAGGCGAGCGCAAACGGGCCTTCTTCGCGCTGGCTGACCTCTATGTTTTCCCATCGCGCCACGAGAGCTACGGGTTGACGTTGATGGAAGCGCTGGCGGCTGGCGTCCCCGCGGTGTGCCTGGACCATCACGGAGCAAGAGGCGTGATTCATGAAGACTTCGGTGCCATCGTGCTACCGGATGGCTTGATCCCCGCGATCACGCGATTGCTGAACAGTAACCTTGGCCCGATGGGGATTGCGGCGAGGGAATTTGCCGCGAAGAACCGGTTCGCGGACCGTGCAGCGGCGTTAGCCAGGTTGATCGGCTAGCTTTGCGCCTTGGCGTCTTGGCGTGAATCGTATCTCTCTTCCGTCAACCCGTTCATAACCCTGGAAGCTCCGTCCTTGAAAAGTTCTCCGCGATCTTCCGATTGGCCAGATCGATGAGCTTCGCGCAGCAGGCGCTCATCTGGATGTCGATATCCCTGAGCGAAGCGCCGCGGAATTTCAGGCGCGGCGGCTGATGATGGACAGGGCAAACAAGGCCGCGAAGCTTGGAAGCGGTGAGTTCCTTGAACTCGTCCACCGTAATCTGCACGAGAACATGTTAACACAAAAATGTTTTTTCACTCCGAGGTAGCATCGAAGGAGAGATGGATTTTGTCGAGCAGCTGAAGTCCTCGATCGACATCGTCAAGGTGGTGGGCGAATACGTGCGGCTGAAGCGCCTGGGCGCCACCGGCCGCTATGTCGGGCTGTGCCCGTTTCATCAGGAAAAGACCGGCTCCTTCAACGTCAACCAGACGCGGCAGTTTTACAAGTGCTTCGGCTGCGGGGTGGGCGGCGACGTTCTGAAGTTCGTCATGGAGATCGAAGGGTACACCTTCCCGGAGGCCCTGAAGACGCTGGCCGAACGCCACGGCATCCCCATGCCGAAGCGCGCCGACTACTCCGACGCCGATTCGAAGCTGCGCGCGGCGATCTTCGAGATTCACGCCATCGCGGCAAAGATGTACGAGGAGAATTTGCGCGGGCCGCTGGGCGCGGAGGCGAGGAACTATCTGGCAATGCGCGGCGTCTCCCCGGAAGCGGCGCAAACCTTCGAACTGGGTTTTTCCGATCCTTCCGGACAGGCGCTGGTGCGCGCGCTCGGCGAGCGGCAGTTCAGCCGCGAGCATCTGGACGCGTCGGGAATCGTGCGCCGGCGCGAGGACGGCTCCGGCTACTTCGATTTCTTCCGCGGCCGGCTGATGTTTCCGATTCACAACGAGTCAGGAAAAACCATCGGATTCGGCGGCCGCGCCATGCGGGACCAGGATCAGCCGAAATATTTGAATTCGAGTGAAACGCCCATCTATAAAAAGACATCCGTTCTATACAACCTGCACCGCGCGCGCGATTCGATGCGCAAGTCCAACCGCGCCGTGCTGGTGGAAGGATACATGGACGTGATCGGTGTATATTCGGCGGGAGTCAAGGAAGTGGTCGCCAGTTGCGGCACCGGTTTCACGGCTCCCCAGGCGGGGCTGATTCACCGCCATTCGGATCATGTGGTGGTGAATTTCGATCCGGACAACGCGGGGGCGAAAGCATCGGAAGCGGCGATTCAGACGCTGCTCGACCAGGGTATGCATGTGCGCGTGCTAGGTCTCGACGGCGGGCTGGACCCCGATGAGTATGTGAAACAGCATGGCGCGGACGCCTACCGCGCGAAACTGGACGCGGCCACGACCTATTTTCACTGGCTGGCGGACCGCGCGCGGCAGAAATTCGACATGAGCCACGCCGAAGGGCGCATGGAGGCGTTCCGTTTCCTGATGGGTCCGGTAAATAAGCTCACCGACAAGCTGGAGCGCGCGGCAGTCGTCAACGATCTGGCGGGCTACTTGGGCGTGGACGCGGCGCTGGTGCGGGAACAATTTAGGAAGACGGCCGTGGACCGGCGGGGAAAACCGCAGGCGGCGCGCGAGCCGGCTTCGGCGCCGGCGATCGAGAAAATCCTGCTGCATGCGGCCATCGAAAGCGCCGAGGTACGCCTGGAAATTCTTCCGCAACTCACGCCGGATCTTACAATTGAATTCGTCACCCGCGACATTTTCGCTGCCCTGCGCCTGATGATCGACGCGGGGTCCAGTGTGACGTTTTCCGCGCTGGAAGCAAGGCTGGAGCCCCCTCAACAGGCTCTATTGCATGATATGGTGGCCGCCGATGATATAGATGACGAGGCACGTTCGCTTGAACTGGCGCGGGCCTGCCTGCGGCGGCTGGAGGGCAGCGCGAGAAAGCGCCGCATCGACGAACTGCGGGCGCGGGTGAAATCGGCGGAGCGCGAGGGACAAGTGGAACAGGCGCTGGCCTGGATGGCGGAATTAGGACGCTTGGAGAAAGAAGCGAGGCGCGACGGCGGGGAATCGGCCGCGGCCAGTGTTGTACACTGAATCAAATCGCCCTCGGCATCCGCGAGAAACTGCCGGGGAAGGAAAGCGGCTGGGGCAATCGGGGTAGAGTGGCACTTGAAGAAAAATTCGGCCGGCTGAAGCAGCTCATGGACACCGGAAAAGAGAAAGGTTATGTTCTCTACGACGAGGTCAATGAGCTCCTGACGGAAGGTTTCCCGGGCGGGCGGGAACTCGAGGAGATCCTCACCGAGTTCGACGGCGCGGGTGTCGAAATCCTGGAAGAGCCGAAAATCGACTTCGACAAGAAGCTGGAGGAAGGCGAGGAACCCAGCGACCTTGAGCTTGCCCAGGAGTTCATCGACAAGACCAACGATCCCGTGCGCATGTATCTGCGCGAAATGGGAACGGTCCCGCTGCTCACACGCGAAGGAGAGATCGAACTGGCCAAACGCATCGAGCGCGGCCAGACCGCGGTGCGCAAGGCGCTATCGCGCTCACCTCTGGTGATCCGCGAGATTCTGACGCTCGCCGACACGCTCGAAAAAGACTCGTTCATGGTCCGCGAGATGCTGGTGATGCCGGATCTGGTGGTGACCGACGAGAATGTCGCAGAGCAGGCCGAGGATCTTGTGAAAACGATCCGGGAAATTGAGAAGCACTATCGCAAGGCACAGCAATTCCGGCAGAAGCTGCAGGCCATTTCCCGAGGCATGAAACCGAAGATGCACCGCTCCCTGCGCTGGAGCCTGGCGCGGACGATGGTCAACATTTCGCGGCTGATCCGGGGGATCCATTTCAGCTCCACCACGCGCCGCGCGCTCGCCGGAAGGCTGCGCAACGCGGTGGAGGAACTGAAGCCGATGGAGCGCGACATCGCGCGTATCCAAAGGAAGCTGGAATCCCAAAACGGCGCGGCGAACGCCAGCGCGCTGCGCAAGGAACTGCGCACCCAGAGCCAGCGCATCCAGCAACGGGAAGAGGACTCGGGCGCAGGCGTAACAGAACTACGGCGCACGCTGCAAATCGTCGAGCGCGGCGAAATGGAAGCCGAAATCGCCAAAAAGCAGTTGATCGAAGCGAACCTCAGGCTGGTGGTTTCCATCGCCAAGCGCTATACCAACCGCGGCCTGCAATTCCTGGACCTGATTCAGGAAGGCAATATCGGCCTGATGAAGGCCGTGGACAAATTCGATTACCTGCGCGGCTACAAATTCTCGACCTACGCGACCTGGTGGGTGCGTCAGGCCATCACCCGCGCCATCGCCGACCAGGCGCGTACCATCCGCATCCCGGTGCACATGATCGAGACGATCAACAAACTGGTGCGCATGCAGCGGCAGTTACAGCAGGATCTGGGCCGCGAGCCCACCACCGAGGAGCTCTCCGTGAAGATGGAGCTGCCGGTGGGCAAGGTGCGCAAGGTGCTGCGGATCGCGCAGGAGCCGATTTCGCTGGAAACTCCGGTAGGCGAGGAAGAAGAATCGCATCTGGGCGATTTCATCATCGACCGCCGCGTGGTGTCGCCTTCCGAAGCGGTGATCAATTTAAATTTGCGGGAGCAGACGGCGGAAGTCTTGAAGACGCTCAGCCCGCGCGAAGAGAAGATCATCCGCATGCGGTTCGGACTGCAGGACGGCAGCGAGCACACGCTCGAGGAAGTGGGCCAGCATTTCGCCGTGACGCGCGAGCGCATCCGACAGATTGAGGCGAAGGCTCTGCGGAAACTCCGGCACCCCAGCCGCAGTCACCGCCTACGGGCTTTCCTGGATACGACGCTACACGAATAGTTTTCCCACAGGCGTTGCGGGCGCGGAATAAACATCCTTGGACCTCAGCGCCCAAAACGCTGGACGATGTAATCCAAAAGGGAATTGCGGCCCTCCGCAGTCACGGGTGCGCCCCAGTTGGTCATTTTTGTGATTTCGCGATCCCACTGGGCGCGGGTGAGGTGCTGCTGGCGGATAACGTCCTCCTCGTGGCAGGTGAGGCAGGCGCTTCGGAATGCCGGGTCGGGCGCGGGCAGGGCGGGCGGCGTTCCCGCGGGCGGAGCGGCATTTTCCGGATTCACCGAAACGGTTACGCCGATCCTCGGCACGACGTTGTAGCCATAACCGGAGGGATTCCAGTCCGCGGCGAAGGGTTGCGTGTCGCCGCTCGCGTCCGTGGCGCGGGCCATAATGTTGTAATAACTCTCGCGCTCCGGGCGGAAAGAAAATGCCCATTGGCGCCATCCGAATTGCGATTTTTCCGTGCCGAGCTGGGCAGGTTTCCAGGTCCGCCCGGCGTCGGTGGAGACATCGACCGACGTGACCGGGCCTTTGTCTCCCGACCATGCCACGCCCTTTACCGTGACCGTTTCGCCGAGGCGCACGGCCGTTCCGTCGTAAGGGCTTGCAATGACGCTCTTCACTTTGAGGCTGGTGACCGGAACCATCTTGTCCGGAGCCATGGCCGAGCCGGGAGCGATGGCGTGATCCGGCTTGCGGTAGGCGGTCTTCATCCAAAAACCGTCGAATTCCTTGTCGAGGACGGTGATGGTGGTGAGCCACTTCACCCACGAATCGCTGGCCCACCCTGGAGCGACGACCCGCAGCGGGAAACCGTGCTTGACCGGCAGCGCGACGCCGTTCATCTCGTAGGCGAGCAATGTATTGGAATCGAGCGCTTTCTTCACCGTGATGGACCGGCGGAAATCCTGCATCGTGCCGAGGGGCACGTCCGCGCCATTGAACAGCACTTCCCTGCCCGAGTCCTTCATGCCGGCGCGCTTCAGCACATCGGCCAGGCGAACGCCGCGCCAGCGCGCGTTACCAACGCTTCCATTCGACCATTGCAGCCCGGGCACCGGTGGATCGGAGAAGCTACGCCCGTTGCCGGCGCACTCGACGACGCTGACCATTTCGACGGAAGGCAGTTTCTTCAGGTCATCCATGGTCAACGTCAGCGGCGCGCCGACCTCGCCATTCACCGTGAGGCGCCATTCGTTCAAATCGACGGTGGGAACGTAGACGTGTGTGCGCACGAAAAAATGCTCGAACGGCGTGAGATAGTCCCCGAAGCCCGAAAGCGGCATTTCCAGATCCTCGGGACGCCGGGAGAGCACCTTCATGCCGACCTTTGCGCGATCCTGGGCAAACAGAGCGGTGCCCGCCGACAGAGCAAAAAAATTGCGCCTGGAAAAAGTCATTAGTCTATTCTACAAACTTTGCGTTCGATCTTTGCTATTTCTGCACGGCGTTCACCGTGATTGCTACATAGGCCGAGGGCGAGGCGGGTGAGGGCGCAACCTGAAAATACGCGGCCTCCGCGGCCTTTCCGATTTTGCGTTCCGCCAGCGCCTCCCTCAGGGCCGGGCTCAACTCCCCGGGCGCGAAGTCAACCGTGAACCTGAAATTCCGGTCGCCGAACTCGTCCGAGGCGAGCGGCTGCCCCTGATAGGAATAGGCGACTCGATACGCAGTGAGGCGCTCCTCGGTCTTTACTTTCCTGACGCCCTCAAATTTAATCGAGGATAGATCGGAGTCCGCCGGAATCGTGACCGTATGAGTATATCCGTTGGTCGCCTTTCTGACAGCAGCGGTTGTGTCTTCGGTAGCGGGCGCGGCGCCCATCGCGGCTAGCGCGAAACAGATGTGGATCACAGGAACGAAAAATAGTTTATGCATTTCAAAACTCCAGTATTTGGCTCGCCGGGTTGCATCTTTCATCGCCCGGCAATTCCACTTTGAGGCAAAAACGGGAGCGCGTCCAATGATTCATTCTCATGACCGATAAGTTTCGGTCAGGTTACAAATTGACTAACGAGGGGGAATCCGGGCTGCCTTGGCGCGCGCGAACTTGAGAAAAGCGCCGGCGGAGCCTCCGGGCTCCGGACCGTGAGGGTATACGAACTGAAACTGCCGGCGGATGCGCAACCCGCGAACCGCCACGATCCGCAGATAGGCGTCGGTTCCAGTCAACGCCCAGCGCGAGACAAAGCCCGCGCCGAGTCCGGCCATCACCGCCGACTTCACCGCCTCGGTGGAATCGAGTTCCATGGCGATGCGCAGCTTTTTCGGAAGAACGCGTACCTTGGCGAGCGCGGCTTCCACAATCTGCCTGGTGCCGGAACCGCGCTCTCGAAAGATGAGCGCGCCGCCGGCGAGGGCCTGCAACGAGATCGGATTTCCCGAAACGGCCCACTCGTGTGACGGCGGAGCGACGAGCACGATTTCATCCTCAAGAAACGGCTCCGCCTTCAAATCGCTTCGCCCAGAGGGACCCTCAATTAACCCAAGGTCGATACGACCCTCGACCAGGGCGGAGACCACGCCGGCGGTATTCGACGTGGACATCGACAACGCGATGTGGGGATTCTCCGCAAGAAACTCGCCCGCGAGCCGCGGAAGCAGATACTGCGCGATCGTGCTGGACGCGCCCAGCGCCAGGCCCCCATGCGCCTCGCCCCGCAAAGCGCCGATCGCCTGCTCCGCCTCGGCGCAGACCTCAGCGAGCCGGACGGCATGATCCAGAAGCACGTGGCCCGCCGCCGTCAGCGCGACGTGCTGTCCCGTCCGGTCAAAAAGACGCACTCCGAGATCTTCCTCCAAGGACTTTACTTGGAGGGTAACGGCGGGCTGCGTCAGAAACAGCCGTTCGGCCGCATGCGTAAAACTAAGCTGCTCGGCGACAACACGAAACGTCTTGAGGCGAACCGGCTCGAGTCCCATGTCAGCGCGCCCTGCCGGAAATTACTGGTTCCATTCTATGAACTTTGAACTCAGGGCGTTATCACGAATATCGACGGTAAATTCCTGTTTTTCCGATCCCTTGAAAACCTGCACCCGATGGGGGCCGACGCTGAGGCGCAGATTGGCCGGCGTTTTCCGCGGCTGCTCCCTGCCGTCGATGACGACGGTTAAGCCTGGCGGGTTGGTAACCAGGCTGAGCGAGCCCGTCATCTGTTCAAGATCGACGATGAGGCCGGCGTCGCGAGGGATCTCCACAATGCGGTGCGCGTCGCGGTAGCCGGCGCGCTGCGCGACGAAGGTGTGGCGCCCACCGCTGAGTGTAAGAGTGCAGGGCGATTTGCATCGAGTGGCGGGATCGCCGTCAAAAGTGATGTTCGCGCCGGAGGGCGTCGTGGTCACTTGAAACTCCGCCTCGACGGGTTTCTGAGGAGCGGTGCGTACTGGCTCAGACCGCGGCTCTTCTGTCTTTTTGAATTCTTCCGGCTTGGCCTCCGCGGGTTTTGACTCGGCGGGTTTTGACTCGGCGGGCTTTGGCTCCTCGGTCTTCGGCTGCTCGGGCGAGGGCTCCGCAACGGGAGGCGGCGGTAAGGTCTCCGGCTGCGGAGCCGCGATGGCTTGCGGTTGAGGAGGGGCCGCGGGGCGCTGCGCGTATTTCTGAATCGCAAAAAAGACTCCCGCCATCAACAAAGCCACGGCGGCGGCGGAAAACAGCACGTTTCGAACAACGCGGCTCGACCCTTCCGATGCGGCCCGGCGGGCGCGCGGCTCGAACGGCGGAGGAACCGCGATGGGGGGCGGCGCGGCGGCGGCCGGAGGGGGGAGCGGCGCAAGCAGCGGAGGAACAGGCGCGCGGATATCGTCGATGGTCGCACCCAGTCCGTCGACAGATCCGCCCGTGGGCATATTCAGGCTCGCGCCACGCGGTATCGGCATCCAACCGTGCGTGGCGTTCAGCGCGGTCGAGAGCGCGGCGATGAACTCCGAGCAGCTCTCGTAACGGTCGTCCGGTTTCTTGGCCAACGCCCTCCGTAACACGGCCTCCACCAGGGGGCCGAGCGTAGGGTTCAAACGCTGCGGCGAAATGGGATCCTCGCGGACAATCTTGAAGAGCAGCGTGGGCAGGTATTCGGCGGCGAAGGGTTTTTCGCCGGTGAGCACCTCGTAGGCGATCACGGCCAGGGAGAACTGATCGGCGCGGCCGGTGATGGCCCCGCCCTGCACCTGCTCCGGCGACATGTAACTCGGCGTGCCCATCATGGCCCCAGCCAGCGTCATCTGCTGCGAGATGATTTTCGCCACGCCGAAGTCCGTGATCTTCGCCGTGCCGTCCTCGTGGATCATGATGTTGGCCGGCTTGATGTCGCGATGAACAATGCCTTTTTTGTGCGCGTAGTCGAGCGCGGCGGCGGTCTGCCGCAGGATGCTGAGGATCGTTTCCTTGTCCGGGGTCTGCTCCCGCAGTAGCATTTTCTCCAGCGGAGGGCCGTTGACAAACTCCATGAAGATATACGCCACGCCGTTCTCCTCGGCGATGTCGTAAATGGTCACGATTCCGGGATGCGACAAAATGCCCGCGGATTGTGCCTCGCGAACCAGGCGCTCCCGGAGGCGGTCGCGCTCGACCGCGTCGGTCAGGTCCTGCAGGCGGATACTCTTGATGGCGATGGTGCGGCCAATTGCCGGATCGAGGGCCTGGTAGACAACGCCCATGGCGCCTCTCCCCAGTTCCCCGATGATTTGGTAGCGCCCGACCTGTTGCACGTGAGTCTTTTTATATTATCGTGCGGTACAATCGACGCGGAGGATGTATTCCGAATGCCAATGAACGAGGCGCTTTTAGGTGAATTCGACCACGAGATGAAAACAACCAGGAGACTGCTGGAGCGCGTTCCCGACGACAAGTTCGACTGGAAGCCCCACGCCAAGTCGATGCCGATGGGGAGGCTTGCGACGCACGTGGCGGAGTTGGCCTCCTTCGGGACCGGGATGCTTACGACCGACGGGATCGACTTCGACAAGGGCGAATACAAGCCCGCGACGGCAAACACGCGCGAGGAACTGCTGGCCCTGTTCGAAAAAACAACCGCGGAGGCGCGCGCGGCCATCGCCGCCGCCAGCGACGAGCACCTGATGAAGCACTGGCACATGATTTATAAGGGCCAGAAGGTGTTCGACGAGCCGCGCGTCGTGGCGCTGCGTGGAATGGGGTTGAATCATCTTTATCATCACCGTGGACAATTGAGCGTTTATCTGCGCCTGAATGACATCCCGGTGCCGTCGATTTACGGCCCATCGGCTGACGAAGGGATGTAAATCGACACAGAGATCGCGACGAGGCGCGCGTCAAAACCCGTAGAGATGGCGGGCGCGGATGTACGCCGCCACTGCCTCCGGCAGTTCCGCGGGCGATTCTCCGCGCGCCAGCGCCTGCCTCGTCTCCGAGGAGGAGACCGGCAGCGCCACCGTCTCCAGCCGATGCACCCGCGCGCCGGCGGGAATAGAGTAGGCGTGGCCCGGGCGCGAGACAACGATGAATTCGGTTTCCCGCACTACATCCTGCCACCGGTGCCAGGACCGGATGTCAGCGAAGGCGTCTGAACCGATCACGAAGAAGACTTCCCCCGAGTCCGGCAGAGCCTTTACTCGCTCGATGGTGTGGATAGAATAGCTCTTCTCCCTGCCCTGCTCGATGGGAGATGGGATAAACCGGGGATCGTCCGCGCAGGCCAGTTCCACCATTTTGTAGCGGTCCTCGTAGCTCGCGCCGGCTTC
>JBBIVT010000024.1:30822-42272 GCA_037439565.1 Acidobacteriota bacterium
CCGCGCAGGCCAGTTCCACCATTTTGTAGCGGTCCTCGTAGCTCGCGCCGGCTTCCTTGTGCGGCGGATTCCCGGCGGGAATAAACAACACGCGATCAAGCAAAAAAGCATCGGCCGCTTCGCGCGCGACCGTGAGATGAGCTCTGTGGATCGGGTCGAACGTGCCTCCAAAAATCGCTGTCCTCATAGAATGTGCCGGAGAAACTCTTCTTCCCGGTCGATTTCGACCCCGATCTTGAGCCACAGCAGTTTGTGAGGCGCGACGATCCGCGGCGCCTGCTCGCAAAAATTCATGATGTCCTTTTCGGTGGTAACCAGCGTGTCCGCGCCACCGTCGGCGGCCTGCTTCGCCAGCCTCTCCAGTTCCGAGGGCTTATATTGATGATGATCGCCGAAGGCCCAGCGGAAGACTACGTCGATTTCCAGTTCCTCCAACGTGCGCCAGAAAGTGCGCGGGTTGCCTAGGCCGCAAAACGCGGCGACCTTGCCGAATTTCACTTCCGCCGCGGGCCGCTCGATCTTCGTTTCGTAATCGATCCAAAACCGCGGGGTGACGTGGGCGAGGAAGACGGGCGCGGAGGCGTTAAAACGGCGGAGGATTTTTGTTAATCCGGCGATGTCCTGGCCCGGCTCGACGCGCGTCACGACGATCGCGGACGCGCGGGCCAGCGCGCTGCGGGGCTCGCGGCGGCGGCCGAGCGGGAACAGCCCGCCGGCGAACGGATCCAACGCGTCGATCAACACGACGTCGCGGTCGCGCGCCAGGCGAACGTGCTGGAAACCGTCATCGAGCAGGAAAATATCGGGCTGCAGCGTTTGTTCCATCCGCACGCCCGCGTCATAGCGGTCTGCCCCAATGCCAACGTGCGCATCGGCCGCGCGGACGTAGATCTGCGCCTCATCGCCGGTGAGTTCGGTGGACGCGCTACCGCCTCGCGGAACAATCACCATCTGGTCGTGCGATTTGCGGTGATAGCCGCGCGTGAGGATGGCAGGATTGCGGCCGCGCTCCCTCAGCACGTGAGCCAAGTGGGCCACCATCGGCGACTTTCCGCTGCCGCCCATGGTCAGGCCGCCGATGCTGACGACGCGGGTCGACAGGCTGCGGCGACGGGTCAACTGGCGCGCGACGTTGGCGCGATGTCCCGCTCCCCAGATCCAGGAGAGCGGCCGCAGCACGGTTTGCTCGAACAGAGTATGCGGACGATCCGGAACGCCGTTCACGCAGGCCGTCCAGACCTGGGCGGCAATGCGATCCACCACGCCGCGCTTTGCCATGGCCAACTCGCGGGCGCGCGCGCCAAATTCCCCGGGTTCATCGATCAGGCGCGCGACGGCAGTGGCCAGCCGATCGCCATTCTCGATGCGCAGCAAAGCTCCGCCGGCTTGAAACTCCTGGGCGATCTCCGCGAAATTTTCCATGTGCGGGCCGGCAATGACGGGTTTGCCGAAATAGGCTGGCTCCAGGATGTTGTGGCCGCCACGGCGGGCCAGCGTGCCGCCCATGAACACCACCCCGGCCCGGGCGAACAACGCAGCCAGTTCGCCGATGGTGTCCACCAGCAGGACGCCGGGCAGTTCGAGGCCGCGCAATTTCGTGCGCCGGACGAAGCGAACGCCCGCCCGTTTTAATTTCTCCACGACTGCGTCGAATCGCTCCGGCCGCCGTGGAGCGATCACCAAAAGCAGGCCTGGATGCGACGGCGCAAGCTGGATGAAGGCGCGAAGCACTTCGTCGTCCTCATCGACATCGGAGGCGCCGGCGGGAGGCATCGTGCTGGCGGCAATCCAGAGATTCGCCGCCTTTGTCTTTTCGAGGAATTCTACAATATCCGGCGCAATTTCCGGCGGGGGCGTGAAATCGTACTTCAGATTGCCGGCGACCCGTACCCGATCCGGAGGCGCTCCGGCCTCGAGGAACCGGCTGCGATCCCCGGCGCTCTGGGCGAGGATCGCGTCGGGGAAGCTCAGGGCATGCTGGAAAAACCAGCGATAGCGGCGGTAACGCGGCAGCGCGCGGTCCGAGATGCGGGCATTCACCACCAGCAGGGACGCGCCCGCCCGCTTCGATTCGCGATAGAGATTGGGCCAGATCTCGGTTTCCAGCACCACCACCGCCGAGGGCCGCAAGCGGCGCAGGACGCGGCGCACGATGGCGCGGTAGTCGAGCGGGGCGAAGAACACCGCGTCGGCCAGCCCTTCCAGTTTTTGATCGGCCATGGCGCGTCCGGCCAGCGTCGCCGTCGAAACATACATCCGCGTGTGGGGATGCGCGGCGCGCAGGCGGCGCATCAATTCGATGGAGGAGAGAATCTCGCCCACGGAGACGGCATGAAACCAAATAGCGGGCGCGCCCGTCGATTGAATGGACCCCGGTAGGAAACCCAGGCGTTCACCAAGCCCCGCGAAGTACCGCCGGTCCCGCATTCCCCGGTAAAGTAAATACAGGGCCAGCGCCGGACTGAGGGCGATTTGGAGAACCTGATAAAGGAAATAAATGAGACGCGTAGCGGTTATCTCGACCGTGTGGATATTTCTTCTGAGTATAGCGGCGTGGGCCGCGGACGACAAGGACAAGGATCGCTTCGCCCCTGGCGCGGCCGCCAGCTATAAGGGCGCCACCACCATCGAAAAGATCGCCATGGCGGCCGTGCCGTACGTCAGCGACGAGCAGATCCGCAGCGCTTTCGGAAAAACAAATCCGCTCAAGTACGGCGTTCTGCCTGTGCTGGTGGTGCTGGAAAACAACACGGGCAAGGCGCTGAAGCTCGATCTGCTCGCCGATTACATCCGCCCGGACGGCAAGCACATCGACGCAACGCCGGCCTCCGATGTGACGTTTATCGGAGGATCCAGCAAGCCCCCGTCGCTGCCCGGTTCGAATCCGATTCCGTTTCCAAGAAAGTCCAAAAAAGGTCCGCTCAATACCTGGGAAATTGAAGGCCGGGCCTTCGCCGCAAAAATCCTTCCGGTGGGAGAGAAGGCTTTTGGATTTTTCTACTTCCAGACGGATTATCTGCCTGGCGCAAAGGTTCTTCTGACAGGCATTTCCGATGCGTCGACCGGGAAAGAGTTTCTGTACTTCGAAGTGCCGCTCGAAAAGCAATAGCGGGCGATACCCGTCCCGCCGCTAAAAATTGACGATCGCCCCGAAGGAGGCCGCGTCCAGGCTTGCGCCGCCCACCAGCGCTCCGTCGATGTCTTCCTGGGCCATCAGGCCTTTCACGTTATCCGGCTTCACGCTGCCTCCATAGAGAATGCGGCATGCCGCCGCGGCCGAGGCTCCGAACGCCGTCACGATCTCGCCGCGCAGGAACTTGTGCGCCGCGGCGGCCATTTCCGGCGTCGCCGTCTTGCCGGTGCCAATGGCCCACACCGGCTCATAGGCGATGACGATCTTGGCGAACTGCTCCGGCGCGAGGCCGGCGATTCCTCCCGTGAACTGCGTCCGCAGCACCGCTTCGGTCGAGCCCGACTCGCGCTCCTCTAACCGTTCGCCCACGCAGACGATCGGCGTGAGGCCCGCGTCCAGCGCGGCGACGGTTTTCTTGAACACCGTTTCCTCGGTCTCGTGAAAATACTGGCGGCGCTCGCTGTGGCCGATGATCACCCAGCCGCATCCGGCGGCAGCCAGCATCGGCGCGGAAACCTCGCCCGTATACGCGCCCTCCTTCAGCCAGAACACATCCTGCGCGCCAATACCGATGGCGGTGGATTTGGCCGCGGCGGCGGCGGCGGCGATATTGACGAACGGCGGGCAGATCACCACTTCGGCGTGAGCCGCGCCCGCGGCAAGAGGAACGAATTTTTCAAAGAAAGAAGAGGTTTCGGCGGGCGTTTTGTACATCTTCCAGTTGCCGGCCATGACGGGTTTTCGCATTGCTCTTTCAGAATAGCAAGCGGGTCAGGCCAGGCGGAGATGCTTTTTCGAGTCGATCAGCGCAAACGGAGCAGCCACGGAGCGGATGGTTTCCCCGCGCTGCGCGATGCGCGGCTCCTCGATGTTGCCCAGCGCTTGTTCGGAGGCGCCCGTCAGGTACGCCACCAGCAGCGGATTGATGCCCATGATCCGGCAGCAGGTCGCATCGACGGCTGGCAGATCGGAGCCCATCACCAGTACGCCCATCGGCTTCGGAACGCCCTGAATCGGGCCGTTCCCCTCCATCCCGACGATGCCGTCGACGATGGCGAAGGTGCTACGGAAGATCCGGCTCAGTTCCACGATCGATTCGTCGATGCCCAGTTGATGCAATTCATTTTTCGGCCATCCGTAGACGGATCCGGGCACCAGGCCGAAGAAGTTTTTCATGGAGAGCGTCGCGCCGGCCCAATGATGCGTCTTCATTTTCGCCAGGGAAACGATCAGATCGGCGCGCAGCGCGGTATTGGGAAAATAGAACTCGTCGCGATCGAGGAAGCGCTCCACCGGACTGACATCGTCGCGGTTCAGATCGGTGAACAGATCGTCGAACTTCGGAATTTCGCTGCGATAGCGCGTCATTTCCGCGATCGCGTAGGTATCGCGGCGATGGCCTGGACCTTCGCCGATGGCGACGTGGGCCGCGCCGAGGGAGCGGAATGCTTCCAAAGCGGCGGCAACCACGGCCACGTCGGTATTGATGCAGGTGTTGGGGTCGAACTCCACCAGATTCGGCTTCAGCAGCACGCGCTGGCCCTTCACGTTCAGGCCGCACTGCTTGATGCCGTCCAGAATGCGGCTGACCAGATCCTCGGAATACGACTTTGCCTTGACGATCGCCACCGCGGAAGGCGGGAGCGGCGGTTTGCGGCGCGGCGCGCCGGTGAATCCGGCATAGCCGGCCACCAGGCTGGCTCCGGCGACGGCCAAAAATTCGCGGCGGTTCGGACTCATGTGACGGCTCCTGTGCGGAAGAATTGCGGGTTAGTTTCGGCCAGGATGTTCAATGCTGCGACGGTGATTTCGGGCGTCGAAGCGATCGTGACGGCGGATGGCGGAACGTCCCGCCCATGCACCCGCAGAGCGATGGTGAGCCAGGCGCGCGCCAGGGGCGAAACAGTATCCCGCGCCATGGCCGCCGCCAGTTCCAGCGATTTTTCGATGTCCGCGTGCCCCTGCAGTCCAATTAGCGCCAGGCCCGTGGTCTCGGGAAACGCCACCAGAGCGTAGCCCAGCGTGCTCGAATTGCCGTAGTTCCATCCGTGATCGGGACACCGGGCGTCGATCAGCTGCGCCTCGGCCATGCGGACGCGCTCATTCATCCGGTTCAACGGCAACCTCATCTCCGCCTGCTTTATCGCGGCTTGCTTCAGCGCCACAATTCCATGGACGTTCGGTTCCACCCAGGAGACTTCCCCAGCAATCCAGGGCCAACCGGTGAGCGAAAAATTGCGGTGCGCTCCAAAGAGGCCGGTGTGAAACAAAGCTCTTTTCCATAGCGCCATGTCCACTTCCTTGGCGCTCAGCAGCCAGGCAACGCCTTTTTGAAACGGCTCGCCGAACTCGCCCCGCGCGATCGCCAGGGAGACGCACAGCGACGTGCCCCAGCCCGGGATCGGGACGTTGGCCGAAGGCCGCCAGCCGCCATCGGGCCCCTGCCAGGATTTCAGTAAAGCCCAGGCGCGATCCGCCGCCGGTTCGCCCGCCAGGGCGGCCGCCGCATATACCGTCGGCTCCAGCCAGGATTGCTTGCCGGGGAAATAGCCCCAGCCGCCGTCGGCGTTTTGAGCCTCGCGCAGGCGGTCTAGCGCCGTGGAATCTGTCACATATCAGTAATCGGCGAGCAATCGGGTGGACTTTAGCGGATAATAGCCCCATGCGCTTTTTCCGAGTTCTCGCGCCAGCGGTGGCGGCTACCTTAACCTTGATGGCTCAGGACGATATGGCCCGCGCGCGTCGGATTTCCGCCGAAGCGATCGGCATCGACAGCCACATCGACACCATCCAGCATGTGATCGCCGACGGCGTCGATCTGGCGAAACGCCTGCCGAACGGCCACGTGGATCTCCCCCGGCTTCGCGAAGGGGGCATGAAGGCGCCGTTCTTCGCCCTCTGGGTTCCCGTCTATTACAAGGGCGCGGAGGCGGTCCGGCGCACGCTGGACCTGCGCGACGCCATGCAAGGCGTGCTGGACGCGCATCCGGACCAGATCGAGCTGGCCACCGGCGCGGGCGACATCGAACGCATCGTCAAAGCGAAGAAAATCGCGGCGTTTCTGGCGCTCGAAGGCGGCCACCAGATCGACGACGATCTGGCCGTGCTGCGCATGTACTACCGCATGGGCATCCGCGCCATGACGCTGACCCATTTCAAGAACAACAACTGGGCCGATTCGTCCACCGATAAGCCGGAGCACAACGGCCTGACGCCGTTCGGAAAGGAAGTGGTCCGCGAGATGAACCGGTTGGGCATGCTGGTGGACGTCTCGCACGTCTCCGACAAGACGTTTTACGACGCGCTAGCGGTCTCCACCAAGCCGGTGATCGTTTCGCATTCGTCCTCGCGAGCCATCTCCGACATTCCCCGCAACGTCACCGACGATATGCTGCGCGCGCTGGCCAAGAACGGAGGCGTCATCGGCATCAACTTCGGCGAAGGCTTTATCAGCCAGAAGGATGTCGCGGCGCTGCGGGCCGCGATCACCTCGAATTCCGCCGCGCCGCCGGACCTGGCGGGCAAGATCCTGGACAACTACGCCAATCAGGAGGAGCGTAAGGATCTGGCGGCGATGCACACAGGCCTGGCGACCCTGTCCGAGGCCGCCGATCATGTCGACCACATCGCGAAGGTCGCAGGCATCGATCACGTGGGCATCGGAAGCGACTTCGACGGCATCACCGCGCCGCCGCGGGGGCTGGAGGATATCTCCAAAATGCCGGCCCTGGTGGCGGAACTGCTCAAGCGCGGCTACTCCGAGCCGGACATCAAGAAAATCCTCGGCGGAAATTATTTGCGGGTGATCCGGGAAGTCGTGGGTCGGTAGAGGTTCTAGGACCAGCGGTATAGGTGTACCATCGGTTAGGCCTATTTACTCACTAGGTGATTCCGCGTAGAGTTGTAAGTGTATTCCCCCGAGAGGGGTCCTTTTGATGAATCAGCTTCTCTTGCAATACTCATACCTGCAAGTGCTTGATTTTATGACTACCGTAGCGTTCCTCCTACAGGGCGTCCGGGAGGGAAATCCCTTAGTGCGGGTCGCTTTGCGATATGCGCCGAACCCTTTGGGAGGACTGCTGGCGGTGAAACTCCTGGCCGTTATGCTGGGACTTTACTGCTGGAAGGCTGGGCGAGATAAGCTGCTGACAAAAATCAACATCCTCTTCGCCGTGATCGTCGCCTGGAACGTGGCGGCCCTGATCATCGGATCACTGGGTACCCGGCTGGGATAGGGGAAGGCTGCCGCAGGGCCCAGGTGGTAAGTTAGGAAGCGGAGGCCATCCTTGAAGAAAACGATTGTGTTCCTGGCGATGGCGGCACTGCTGGCGCTGCCGGCGGCGGCTCAAAAGCGCGGAACCAAAGCGCCGGCGGGCGGCGGGCACATTCCGGCGCATGGCCCGGCGCCGGCGAAGAAATCGGCCGCGCCGCCAAAGCCGGGTCAGCAGATGCACTACAACGACCGGGACGGCCATCCGAACGCTCCGCACGTTGACGTAAAAGGCGATAAATGGATCGGCCACGATACCGGCCGGAACGATCCCCGGTTTCGGCTCGATCGTCCCTGGGCTCACGGACGCTTTAACGGCGGATTCGGACGGCAGCATGTCTTTGTGCTGGCGGGCGGCGGTCCGGCGCGCTTCTGGTTCGGCGGATTTTTCTTCTCGGTCGCGCCCTTCGAGGCCAGCCTATGCTCGGACTGGATGTGGACCAGCGATCAGATCGTGATTTTTGAGGACCCGGACCACGACGGCTGGTATCTGGCGTACAATCCGAGGCTCGGAACCTACGTCCACGTCGAGTATCTGGGGGATCAGTAACTACCTCGCTGCCAGCGGATAGGCCAGCGTATCGAGCAGCCATTCCTTGTTTGCGCGGACGTCCTGCGTCAGGCGACGGCAGAGTTCTTCGCGATTTTCAAAGAGCCGGTATCCGGCGCGCGGGCGCAAGTATCCGCGAGCTTTCGGCTGCTCCGCGAATAATTTCTCTTCGCCGATTTCCGACGCGCGGCTTTCGTAGCGGGCGCGATTGTCGAGCAGTGCCTTCGCGATGAACGGCATCAGCATGGAATAATCGGCCTGCATGCTCTCGGTCGATTGCAAGTACGTATCCTTGTCGACCTTGCCCCACGTGACGGCTTCGCCCGGAGGACAGGACGATAGCGACCCATCCGTCACCGGCGCGCTGACAATCTGGACGTCGAAATTATAGCCGCGAACGTTGGGGATACCGAGGATCTGGCCCAGCGCTGGCTCCGGCTGGAGGTTGTAATTCTTGGGCACGCCTCCGCCCAGCATCAGCGTGGCCAGGGCGTTCGGCTCCTGGTCAAACAGTCCCCAGCGGTGATAGGCGCAGGCTTCGAAGACTTCGGCGTGCAGGTCGAGATCGAAGGAATAATCGGGCATCAGGCCCGCCTGCTTCATGGCCCACAGCTTCATGGAGTTGAGGAAAACACTGCCGTCGCCGGGAGCGCCGACAAAGATGGGAATCGCCAGGCGATGGCAGGCGGCCAGCAGGCCTTCGGGGACTCCGTTAAATCTCTCCTGCGCGGCGAAAAACTCGCCCAGGCGGTTGCGCAGTTCCGTGCCCGTCATTTTGTGCTGAAACTCCGGGCGCTGCAGGACCGCGGAAAGGAAGCGGTCCTGGTCCAGCAGGACGTCTTCGTCGAACGCCATGTCGGTGACGCGAATGGTGCGCTCGTCACGCAGGGCGCCGTCGTCGCCCCAGATAGGCGTCTCGAAGATCGGATTCTTCCGCCCGTCCAGCGAGCGGTGGCCGTCGTGATAGCAGACCGCGTCGGTGGTCGAAAGATACGCGATCCAGCCGGTCTCGAGCAGGGGAAGCAGCCAGGTCTGATGCTGGCCTGAAACGGTCACCGGACCGGCGATGGCGAGCGTGAACGGGCATCCCGTGCTGATGGCATGATCGAGGATCTTATAAATGCGGCGCAGGAACGCCCCGCCGAAGGCCGGCAGGCAGTGGGTAAAAAGATCGTCTAAAGTGTCGCATTGGTCGACGCGGCGAACTTGCACGCGTCGGCGGTCGTCTATTTGCATGGGCTGATCCTTTCAAGGGCGCAGCGTCGCCGCGACGCGGGCTTCCGCGCGTCACCGTTTTTTATCCCCGCCCTTTTGCATCCCCCGGCGTCAGCCGGGGGATGGACGTAAACAGCCCTAGTCAAAGTGCTCACCGAGTTTTTCTTCCAATTGCTGTTTCAGGCGGGCGAGGTCGCGTTCCAGTGTTTCGACGCGCGATTCAAGCGTCGAGCGCGGCACGGGGGCATGCTCTTCGGGCTCGGGAGAATCGCCGAGCAGTTGCTGCCAGCGTCCCCGCGAGGCGCGGGCGGCGAGATTGAGTTTCTCAAGCGATTCCAGCACCCGCTCGACTTCTTCCAGATCCGCAAAATCGTGCATGCGCTCCGTGCGGCCGCGCAGTTCGCCGACGGTTTGCGGCCCGCGCAGCATCAGCACGCACAGCAAAGCCATTTCGCGCCGGCCCAGGTTCAGCGTCTCCCCTAGACGGTGGGACCACTTCTCGACGCGATGGCCCGCGCCGCTGATCCGCATGACTAAATGCTTTGTTTTTAGCAGTTCGAGGGCCTGCTCCACGGTCTGCTCGTCATACGCCACCACCGGATCGCGGCTCGATTTCTGATTGCAGGCATTTTGTAACGAATTCACCGTCAGCGGGTAATACTCTGGCGTGGTGATTTCTTTTTCAATGAGCGCGCCCAGAACGCGCACTTCAACGGAGTGCAATGGATCCACACTCGCCACGATAACAAAAAGCTGCAAGGAGAATATATGAAAACACTGTTACCGTTCTTGCTGGCCGCGGGTGCGGCAATCGGCCAGACGAAGTCGCTGAGCTGCGGCGAGAACAATCGCCAATGGGACCGGCTGGTGAACAACTGCGAAATACGCGAGCAGACGGTCGCCTTCGCGGGTCGCCTCAGCGTGGATGGAGGAATGAATGGAGGCGTGTCGGTAAAGGGATGGGACGGCGGCTCCGTACTGGTCCGCTCCCGCGTGGAGGCGCAGGGCGTGGACGAAAGCGCGGCCAAGGCCGTTGCGTCGCAGATCCGCGTGGACGCATCGGCTGGCCAGGTTCGCGCGTCCGGTCCGGAGATGACGCATGACCGGAACTGGTCCGTCAGTTACGAGATTTTCGTTCCGCGCAACGCGGATCTTTCGCTGAAAACGCACAATGGAGGCGTTTCCATTGCCGACGTACACGGAAACATCCAGTTCGAGGCCTTGAACGGCGGCGTCAACTTAAAGCGCTTGGGCGGAGACGTAGAAGGCAAAACGCAGAACGGCGGTCTGAATATCGAACTGGCTGGCGCGCGCTGGGATGGAACCAAGCTCGACGCGCGCACCACCAACGGCGGAATCAACATCGCGATGCCGGAAAATTATTCGGCGCACTTCGAAACGGCCACGGTGAACGGGCACCTGAATACTGCATTCCCCATGACGGTTCACGGCAATATCAGCAACAAGAGGTTGTCGACGGACCTCGGTTCCGGCGGGCCGACGATTCACGTGGAGACCACTAACGGCGGAGTGAATTTGAAGAAGATCTAAGGATCTTCTTCAAAAGGGATAGATCGCCCAAATTCTTACGGGCGCTTCCAGAAATCCGGGTCCGCTTCCACCCAACTTTGGGCGGGCATGCTCATGGTAGGAGTCACGGCGAACAGGCGGGTTTCCGACGAATCGAGATTGGCCTGAAAGAGGTCGGCGGCAGCGGACGGGCGGTGCTCGGCCAGTTCCATCGCTTCTGCGATCGTGCGTCCACCCACGATCGCCAGAAACGTGTTATCGGCTGTCCCCGAAGTCACCTGATAGATCCACTGGGCGCGGCCGAGAGGCGGATGCTGCCTGGCTTTTTCAAATGAGGCGAGTTGTCCGGGCCGGACGTGCTGGATAGAGATGGAAAGATACCGGCTATAGGCAAACGCCGCGCCCGCCGACGAGCTCAGGTCGCCCCGAAATCGAGCCAGCCAGATTTCGGCGGGAAACACCAGGTCCGCCTTGCTGTCGGCAACCGAATTCAACTCGTTGGTGATTTCCTGGTTGGCCGCGTATGCGGCCTGGACTCGCTCCATCGCGTCGTACGATTCGAAGCCATTGATCCACCAGACTTCGGAGGGCCCGCTAACCGTGGAAATGGCTAAATATGGATTGGGGCAGCCGATCCGGGAGCAGAATCGGGCTGCCCTTTCCTCGATTCCTATCAACGCAGCCATTTTCCCCGGCTTTACCGGCTCGCGATAGATGTAAATCACGGCCGCTGGAGGCTCCTGTGCGGCGGC
>JBBIVT010000024.1:42372-47836 GCA_037439565.1 Acidobacteriota bacterium
GTGAAAACCGCCAGGCCGGTGCGGATAGACGTGGTGGTAAACGAGTCGCCGACGGAGCGCGCGACGCAGCCGGTGGGCCGAATCACGCGGCGGCATATGGGCAACCTGATTCCGGCGCTGAAGGTTTTGACGCAAATGGAGATCCAGTTGGGGACCGTGAACGTCGCCCTGCTCGATCTGGAACGGCGGAAGGTGAGTTTCGAGCAGGGCAACGCGGGCACGCTGGACTGGGCGAGGCTGAGAGAGGCGCTTCAGGAAAACGATCCAAATACCATCGACGTGAAGGCTCTGGAGCATCACGAGCAGAACGCGCAGTTTTTCCTCTCCGAGGTCAGGAAGCGGCTGGAGGCAAATCCGGATGGCGCGCTCATCGTGCTAAGCGGGCCGATGGCGTTTCCCAAGGGGCAGGATTTAAGACCCATTGAAGCCGAGCCGGGAACGAAGGTGTTTTACATCCGCTACTTTCCCCCCACGCCCGGATCCTTCGGCGGGATACCGGGCCGCGGACGCGGGATCGGGCCTCCGCAGCCGCTCACCGCCGGGCGCGGAGGGGCGGGATTCGAGGACTCGCTGGCGGCGACGCTGAAGCCTTTGTCGCCAAGGCGGTTCGACGTATCCACCCCAGCCGGGTTCCGGACGGCGCTGGCGGCCATCATGAGCGAACTTTCGCAACCGAAATAACGCAGGTTTTCAGTGCGTTGGCGTTTCCAACCGGCACAGGCGCGCGAGCCGCGGCGTTATGGTGCGGGCAAGAGGACGTTATGAATTCCCCCGCGGATTTCCAAATTACCGAGACGCCGACGCTGCAATTTGTCTCCACCGAAGACGAACAAAAGCTGTCGCAAGACTTGCACGCAAGGCTCGAAGAGTCGCTGAAGCAGGCGGAAGAGCAGCCGGAGGTGACGGCTGCTGCGGAGCTGCATCGGGCGGCGGCGGACCGGCTGGAGCAACTGAAGAAAGCCGAGCGAGGATTGCACCGCTACGCGCGCGAATCGGGCGAGGAGTTGCAGCGCGCCTCGGCGGCGGCGCTGGACGGAATTATCGGCGCGGCGGCGGAGGGTCCGCCGGCGTTTGCGGGCCTGAACGAGCTGGCGGCGATGGAATCGCGCAGCCGCTACGCGGGGCGGGCGATCGAGAGACTGGTGGAGCACCTGATCCCGCTGGCGCAGATCGCCCAACTGCGGGCTGATTCGCACGAACTAATGACGCGGGCGCGGATCATCGAGAAGATCGCACAGGAGCGGGCGGAGAAAGTGCTCGGCCAGCTGCGCGGCGCGGTCAGCGAGGAAATCGTGCTGCCGGTGGACATGTCGAAGGGCGTGGCGGGCGCTCTGCTGGCGCACGCGAGCGGTCTGAAAAAGCTGGCCGTGGCGCAGGCGGAAAACGCGGACCGGATCGGGAAATCCTACACCGCGCGGACGGCAAAGGAGACACGATGAGCAAGTTCAAGGAACTGGTGGAAAATCTGGATCGCGAAGGGCTCGATGAGCTGCGGCGGTCGGTGGTGGAGGAAGTGAATGAGCGGCGGCAGAAACACGCGATCAAGATCGAGCACATTCAGCCGGGAATGAGCGAGGAAACGCGAATGGAAGCGCTTCAGGAAATCGCGCGCGTGCTGCGGGAGGACCAATGAAAGATCTACGGGTTTACTGGCAGGAGATCCGGATGCTGCAAAAGAGTCTGCCGCAATTCGTCTGGCTGATGAGCATGGACGATCCCCAGCGGGGCATGGTGGGAGGGCGCATGGCGGAAGTGGGCGCCGGGCAGGCCGCGCCTTTGCTGCACGCCGGTTCACATCGCCGGGCGACGGACGCGGAGATCGACGCTCATCTGGCCAGGGAAAACGACACACGGAGGCAGAGCTACCACGACGGGTTGAAGCGCAAAGGAATCGCGGTGGTGCCTATTTCGCAGAAGCCTTCAGCAGGTGATACGCGAGCATCAGCCAAGCGGCGATGAACGCCACGCCGCCGAACGGAGTGACCGCGCCGAGTATCTTTACGCCGCTGAGCGCGAGCGCGTAGAGACTGCCGGAAAACAGCACGATTCCCGCCAGCAGCAGTGCGGAAACAGAGGCTCCGGCGGACTCGGAAAGAGCGGCGGCGCGGGTGAGCGCAGCGGCGATCAGAATGCCGAGGGCGTGGATAAAGTGATAAAAGACGGCCTTTTCCCAGATGCCCATGGAATAGGCGTCCAGGCGATCCTTCAACGCGTGCGCGCCGAAGGCTCCGAAGGCCACGCCCAGGGCCATGAGAATTGCGCCAGTGGCCGCCCAGATCATCTAAACCGCCGGAAGTTCCTTGACGATCTCGCCGACGAAGGATTTCGCGTCGCCGAACAGCATCAGCGTGCGATCCATATAATACAGCTCATTGTCGATGCCAGCGAAACCGGGGTTCATGCTGCGCTTGATCACCATGACGGTGTGCGCCTTATCGACATCGAGAATCGGCATGCCGTAAATGGGGCTGGCCGTATCGTGGCGCGCGGCGGGATTCACCACGTCGTTTGCGCCGATCACCAGAGCCACGTCGGCTTCGGCGAAGTCCGGATTGATATCCTCCATCTCATGCATCTTGTCGTAGGGGATGTCGGCTTCGGCGAGAAGGACGTTCATGTGGCCGGGCATGCGGCCGGCGACAGGGTGAATGGCGAACTGGACCTCGACGCCGCGCTTGGTCAACGCGTCGGTCAGTTCGCGAAGTTTGTGCTGCGCCTGCGCCACGGCCATGCCGTAGCCCGGGACGACGATCACCTTGCGCGCGCCGGCCATGATGGCGGCGGCGTCCTCGGCGGTGGCCGAATGGACAGGTTTGGTGGAGGCCTGCGCGGACGTGGTCTGCTGCACCTGACCAAATGCTCCAAACAACACGTTGGTGAAGGAGCGGTTCATCGCCTTGCACATGATCACCGAGAGAATGAAGCCGGATGCGGCGTTCAGCGCGCCGGCAATGATCAGCAGGCGGTTGGAAAGCGCGAAGCCCATGGCAGCGCAGGCCGCTCCAGCATAGGAGTTCAGCAGCGCGATCACGGTGGGCATGTCGCCGCCGCCGATGGGAATAATCAGCAGCACCCCGAACAGCAAGGAAAGGCCGGCGAAGGCGGGAAATACCCAGAATGGCGCGGGCTCGACGATCATCCATGCGCCCAGCGCGACGGCGAAGGCGAGCAGGACGAGATTGACAAAATTCTGGCCCTTGTACGTGATGGGCCGCGTCGGGACGATCTCCTGCAATTTGCCGAAGGCCATGAGGCTGGCGGTAAAGGTCAAGTAGCCGAGCACGGTTTCAATGACCAGCGCCGCCATCACGAAACCGGTGGGAGTGGTGCGGTAGTACTCCGCCGTGCCGACTAGCGCGGCGGCCAGCGTGCCGAAGGCATGCGAAAGGGCGGTCAACTGCGGCACGCTGGTCATCGGCATGAGGTAGGCAAGGGGCGCGCCGATGGCTGCTCCGATGAAAATACTGATCAGGATCCATTCCATGCTGACGACCTCGTGACGCAGCAGCGTCCCGATGACGGCGAACAACATGCCGAATTGTCCGGCCCACACGCCCTGCCGCGCGGTCGCGGGAGAACTGAGCCATTTAATGGAGCCGATAATGGAGAGCGCGGCGACGATGTAGGCAATCTGCCAGATTTGTTCCATTTACTTTTCTTTTTTCCGGAACATCTTGAGCATCCGGTCCGTGATCAAAAATCCGCTGACGATATTGATGGTGGAGGCCACCACGGCCACGCATCCCAGCGTCTTGGTGAACGCGGTAGCGTCGCCGGAGCCGGCGACCAGAATCGCGCCGACCACGGAGATGGCGGAAATCGCGTTGGTGAGCGACATCAGCGGCGTGTGCAACAGGGGCGAGACGCGCTGGACCAGTTGCAGGCCGAGCGGAACGGCCAGGATCAGCACATAAAGGCTCATCTCTGTTTCGGCGGTCATACGTTTACTCCGAGCAGGGCTTGAATTTTGGGATGGACGACCTCGCCATTGTTGGTCATCAACGATTCGCGCGTGATTTCGTCGCTGGTATCGAGGTTCAACGCGCCGTCCTTCACCAGATGTTTCAGCAGCGTGACGATATTGCGGGCGTACATCTGGCTGGCGTGATAGGGAACCGTGGACGGAAGATTCGCCGGGCCGAGGATGGTGACGCCGTGTTCAACCACGGTTTCGCCGCATTTGGTCAATTCGCAATTGCCGCCGCGTTCGGCCGCCAGATCGACGATCACCGAGCCGGGCGCCATGGCGCGCACCATCTCGGCGGAAATCAGCACCGGAGCCTTCTTTCCGGGCACGGCGGCGGTGGTGATCACCACATCCTGCTCCGCCATGAAGGTGGCCATCTGCTGGCGCTGGAGGCGCAGGGCTTCTTCATCGAGGGCCTTGGCATAGCCGCCCTCGCCTTCGGCTTTCGCGCCACCCAAATTGATGTCGACGAACTTCGCGCCGAGGCTTTCGATCTGTTCGCGCACGGCGGAGCGGACGTCGAATCCGCTGACGACCGAGCCGAGGCGGCGCGCCGTGGCGATGGCCTGCAGGCCGGCGACGCCCGCGCCGATGACCAGCACTCGCGCCGGCGGTATCGTGCCTGCTGCGGTGGTCATCATCGGGAACAAGCGGGGCAGCGAGGCGGCGGCCAGGATCACCGCCTTATATCCGGCGATGGAGGCCATGGACGAAAGCGCGTCCATGCTTTGGGCGCGCGAAATGCGCGGGACCATCTCCATGGAGATCAACGTCGCTCCAGCGGCGGCGTATTTCGCCGCAATGTCGGGATTCGACAGAGGATCGCAGAAAGCGATACAGGCTCGGCCTTTTAAGCCGTCTGGCTGGGGCGCTCGAACCTGTAACAGAATCGACGCATTGCCGCGAACTTCGTCCGCCGGGGCCATATGGGCGCCTTTGGCCGCGTAATCGGAATCGGGAAATCCAGCCTGGACGCCCGCGCCGGTCTCCACCCACACTTCCGCGCCGAGCTTTTGAAGCACGTCGAAAACTTTTGGGGTCAGGGCAACGCGGCGCTCATCGGGGAACGTCTCTTTCAAAACGCCAACGGTTAGTGCCAACGGGAAGGAACCTCTCTTCTAAGTAGACGTTTTCTGATCATACAAGTTACCGAAACTCTTCCTGCAATCGCGCCAATTCAGCCGCGCCGGGGCATAATTCCTCGTAGGGCGTCTTGATGAGGGCGAGATCGGGCGAATTACTCATTTCGTGCATGTCCGGGACGTTTTCATCGAGGTACAGAAGGCCGGTGACGACCTCTCCTCGCGTTTGATGCACCTGCAAATATTCCACCACGCGGCGGCGATCGGTGGGGTCGTAATCGGCAGGCACCCGGCGAAAACGGACCACGCTGCCATCATGCATCGTCACTGTGGTCGCTTTCCCCTGCCCGATGGTAGTAAGAATCTCAGAGGCGGGTGGAACGAAATCGGCTTCCGTCACATGACGCGCGTGCTG
>JBBIVT010000025.1:0-34081 GCA_037439565.1 Acidobacteriota bacterium
TGGCCGTGGCGGCGTTCGCGCAGCCGGCCGATATTTCAGGAGAGCGAATCCGCGCTCACGTAAAATTTCTCTCCAGCGACCTTCTGGAAGGCCGCGGCGTCGGCGCGCGCGGGGGCGACATCGCGACGGAGTATATCGCGGCCCAGTTCGCCCTGGCCGGGGCAAAACCCGCAGGCGATGCCGGGACGTATTTCCAGAATTTGACGCTGGTGGGCGTCGAGCCAAAGGCGTCGAGCACGCTGAAGATCGGCGACGCGCAGTTGAAGTGGCTCGACGATTTCGTCGGCGTGACGCTGCAGCAAAAGACCGACGCCGCTTTTGATGGGGAGGCGGTGTTCGTGGGCCACGGCATCGTCGCGCCGGAGTATCAATGGGACGATTACGCCGGCGCCGACGTGCGCGGCAAGGTGGTGGTGCTGTTCACCAACGAACCTCCTTCGGACGATCCGAAGTTTTTCACCGGGCCCGCGCTGACCTACTATGGACGCTGGACCTATAAATACGAAGAAGCGGCGCGGCACGGCGCGGCAGCCGCGATCATCATTCACACGACGCCTACGGCAAGCTATGGATGGGAGGTCGTGCGGTCCAGTTGGGGCAGGGAAGATCAGCAGGTGAAGCTTGCGCCGGGAGAACAGCAACTGGCCTTCGCCGGGTGGGTGACGAAGGAAGTGGGCGAAAAACTGGCCGCGCCGCTGGGCCGCTCCGTCGATGAACTGCTGAAAATGGCCGGCACGAAAGGCTTCCGCGCGATGGCGCTTCCCATGAAAATCAGCGGGCGCGCTCCGGCGAAAGTTCGCGAGATCCAGACGCGTAATGTGGTGGCGAAGATCGAAGGCAGCGATCCCAAGATGAAGGAAGAGGCCGTGATCTTCAGCGCGCACTGGGATCATCTGGGAATCGGCGATCCCGTGAATGGCGATTCCATCTACAACGGCGCGGCCGACAACGCGACGGGCTGCGGCATGATCATAGAGATCGCGCGGGCGTGGGCGAATCTGGCGGAGAAGCCGAGGCGCTCCGCGATTTTTGTCGCGGTGACGGCGGAAGAGGCCGGACTAAGGGGCAGCGAATATTACGGCCAGCATCCGGCGGTGCCTGCCGGCAAGACGGCCGTGGACATCAACCTCGATATGTTCCAGCCTTACGGCCGCGCGCGCGACGTGAACGTGACCGGAGCGGAGCGGACGACGGTTTACCCGGTGATTGAAGACGCCGCGCGGCGATTCGGGCTGACCATCACGCCCGATCCGAGGCCGGAGGCGGGCGTTTATTACCGCTCCGATCATTTCTCGATGGCGCGCGTGGGCATCCCGGCATTTTCCATCGATCAGGGAATCGATTTGATGGGCAGGCCGGCGGGCACGGGCAAGAAGCTGTTCGACGAGTTCGAGGACAAACACTATCATCAGCCATCGGACGAATATCGCGACGATTGGGATTTTTCGGGCATGGAGCATTACGCGCGCTTCGCCATGACGATCGGCATGAACGTCGCGAACGGGCCGAAGATGCCCACTTGGCGCGAAGGCGACGAATTTCTCGCGGCTCGGCAGGCGAGTGGAGTGAAATGAGCACACGCCGGGAATTTCTGCTCGCTGGCGCAGCCGCGCCGTTGTTCGCGCGAGCAGATCGCCTGGTGATGGCGGGGATTCCGTTCAAGATCGTGCGCGGGAAGAAATCGCCGCATCGCTATTTGCATATTCACGGCGACGAGGCCACGGCGCGGCAGGTGTTCATGGAAACGATCGCCGCGCGTGGAGGCATCGGGCTGGATATTATCGGCGGCACGCGCAATGTGCCGATCGCGGGCGGGAAAATCGACCCGAACCGCATGTTTTCGCGCGAAGGCGCGGCACGCAGCTTGCGGTCTCTGAATAAGGACTGGACCGAGGCGCAGGTTCAGAACGCCGCGGATATGCTGGATCGCGATCGCCACAAATTTCTGAAAGCGATCACGCCGCCTAAGGCCGGACGGATCGTCGCGCTGCACAACAACGCCAACGGATATTCGGTGGAAGCGGAGATCGCGGCGAGCGACAGAACATCGTTGAAAGACGCGCGGAACCCGCACGAATTTTTCCTGGCCACGGATGCGCGGGATTTTGAAAAACTCGCGGCTTTGCGCTGCAACGTGGTGCTCCAGCAGACCCCGGCCGCCGAGGATGACGGATCATTATCCAGACTCGCGGCGAAGCTGGGGATAAGGTATATCAATTTAGAGTGCGCGTTGGGAAAGTTGGAACGGCAGCGGGAGTTGTTGGGGTGGTTGGAGAGGGAGTTGGCGTAATCAGGCAAGAGCCGGCGGAAAGTCGGCTGGCGGTTGAATAGCTCGCCCGACAAGAGGCTGTAAGATGAGCGTATGAGAGTGGCTGGCATCTTCGTTGGGGCGTTAATTTGCTTGGCGCAGACGATTGTGCCTTTGAGCGAACGCGCTGAGGGGCTCTCGTCTCCTGCGCTTTCGCCTGATGGGAAGATGCTGGCGTACGATGTGGAGGCCTCCATCGTTGTACGTCCCGTGGCCGGAGGCAGGGCTGTCTCATTCGCGGGAATCAGTCCGCGCAACGGCTTTCCTGGGACTCCGCGCTGGTCTCCCGATGGCAAGCAGCTGGCGTTTCTCCGCTTTTATTGCCACAACTGCGACGAGAAGCTCTTCGTGAAGCCTTATCCCAGCGGCCCGGAAAAGCTGCTGGGCAACGTGTGCGGCGGTGCGCCTTCCTGGACACCCGATGGGCGATTCTTGATCGCTACGGAATTGGCCTCAGGCTATCCGGGTTGGGGGCCATGCCGAGTGGTGCTGATACCGCTCGATGGCGGCCAGCGTGTGAGGCTCGCGAAGGAAGGCGATGAACTGGCGCTCACGGCCGACGGAAAGCGTCTCGCGTATGCGGCGGGAAACGTCGTTAAGATGGTGAACCTTGATCCGGAGTATCGCTTTGCCTCTACCCCCGTAGAGGTGGCGAAGGAGCCGCATGCGATTGGCTCGGTGCTCTGGTCCGCGGACGGGCGCACGCTTGTGTATCAGGTTGGGAACTGCACGAAGGCGCTGACGGATGGGGTGATGCGTCTTATCAATCCCGGCGCGCCGATCGAAATCACTCAGATCCTGGGTGATGGCGGCGTCCTGGGAGTCGAAGCGCGCGAGCGCTCCGCGTTGTGGCGCTTCGACTTGAATGCCACGCCGCTGGTGCCCGAAAGAGTCCGAACCGTTCCCTGGACGGATGAGGATTTGGCCGTGTCCCCCGACGGACAGCGACTGGTGTTCTCCACGGTTCGCAACGGCGAGGCGCAGATTTGGATCTCGCGGCTGGATGGAAGCGACGCCCGCGTGCTGGTGGCGACCATTCCGCCGTTCGTCGAGTACGGAGATCGGACAGGGGTGGATCGTCTGAGCTGGTCGCCGGATGGGACGTGGATTGCGCTGATGACACAGCCGGGTATCGGACATGGCGTCAATGATGCGCGCTTGTTTCTCATTCCTTCCTCCGGCGGACGTCTCAGGAAAGTGGCAGATTGTTCGATGAGCGGGGGCGCTCCCGTTTGGTTCGATAACGGAACTGTGTACATTGCTCGGACGGAAAAGGATTACAAGACCAGCTATTCCTTGCTAGAAATCGCCACTGGCAGGCTGACTCTGATTGGCGACGAGAGGATTCCGAGGCCGCCGCTGGTCCCCTTGCCAAGCGGTGCGATGAACCCGCATGTGGCGCAGAACGGCCGTTACCTGTACTACGAGTTACCGGCGGAGTGGAAATCGCGGCTGGTGAAGGTGGAGGGACTGCTTCAAACGCGGTGATGCGGCCCATCGCGGTGAGTCCCTCCCTCCACGCGGCGGACTTGGTCAGTCCTCGCCGGGCGCACTTCGATCGTCACGATTTGGACTCGGTGCGGCTTACTCACTCACAATCGAAAAAAATGGGGCCCCGGTTCCCAATTCGCGTGAACGACTCCCGCGGGGTCTCGAGAACTTGCTTGGGAGCCGCGGCCTTGGTGTCTATTGGGAAACCCCAAGACTCTTGCCTGTAAGGTAATCCATTCGCTTACAACCCGCGTTCCCTGAAATACGCATCGTGCTGGAATCCCGGGGAATAAATTGCGGCTTGGCACCGGAAACACTTCACCAGGGACTGGCGAAGACAAGGCGCAAGTCTTTCTGCCCGCGAAAGTTCTTGCATTTGCTTGAAGTGTTGGTTTACACTCGCTCAGTGGAGTAGTCTGGAGTCGAGTGGAAAAGAATGGCCGCCCTTGCCGACCAAATCGCAAACTTCGCCGAGCCGCCCCATTCGACCGCCCAGGCCAAGGTCGACGACAAGGGAAGGCTCAAATTGCCTTCCGAATCGCTCGACTGGTGCAAGAAGTCGAATATTTTGAACGTTTTTATCACGACATTGGACAAACGGACAGTTCGAATTTACCCGATTCCAGTGTGGAAGTCCACCTTAAGTTTGCTGGAGAGCCCCGGCGAGAATGCCCGGAAGGGCGCGGACTTGGCGCGGATCGCGAAAAAGTACGGCGGCGACGCCGAGATCGACGCGCAGGGGCGGATCTTGCTGCCGTCGGCACTGAGGGCGTTGCTTTCCCTGGAGGCCGAGACGGTTGCGGTGGAGCACGTATCGGGGCGGATCGACCTGATGACCAAGGCAGTCTACGACAAGCTGATCGAGGAGGCCGAGTCGGGTCTGGAAGACAAGTTCGAGACGTTCCGGCAGTTGGGTTTGTAGCCATGTATGCATACGCCAGTAATGTTGCGGGAGTGCCTGGAATGGCTGAACGTCCGTCCGGACGGGGTCTTCCTGGACGTAACGTGCGGTATGGCGGGACATACGGCCGCGATCGCGCGGCAGTTGACCACTGGGTTTGTTTTGTCGTGCGACCGGGATGCGGAGAGCCTGGAACTGGCCCGGCAAAAGGCATCGGACTGCGCGGAGCGGATTCGCTTCCGCCAGGCCTCGTTCTCTCAGTTGAAGGAGACGCTGGCGGCCGAAGGGCTTTTGAAAGCCGACGGACTGCTGGCCGATTTGGGCGTCTCGAGTTATCAGTTGACCACGGGCGAGAGGGGTTTCTCGCTGATGTCGGACGGCCCACTGGACATGCGCCAGGATCGCGGGCAGCAGCGATCCGCAGCCGGCATCGTCAACTTCGAGACGGAAAAAAATCTCGCCGATTTGATTTATCAACTGGGCGAGGAAAGGAGAAGCAGAAGAATCGCAAGAGCAATCGTGCGGGCGCGGCCGATCCGTACCACCGGTCAGTTAGCCAAGCTGATCGAACAGGCCGTGCCCCGTACGGGAAAAATTCATCCGGCGACGCAGACGTTCATGGCGCTCCGGATCGCGGTGAATGAGGAAAACGAGGAACTGGACGCGCTGCTGAGCGCGATTCCGGATCTGGTAAAGCCGGGCGGACGGGCGGTGATTCTGACGTTCATGTCTCTTGAGGACCGGCGGGTGAAGCAGGGATTTGTGGCGATGGCGCGCGAGGGCCGGATAAAGATCCTGACCAAGCACGTGGTGAAGCCAACGGACGAAGAGATTCGGGAGAATCCGCCGTCGCGCAGCGCGAAGCTGCGGGCGGTGGAGGTTTTATAGGCATAAGCAGTCAATCGTCAGCCGCGGACACTATCCTCCCCCAGTGTCCGGGGCTGAGGATTGACCTTCGAGCGAAGAGGGAGAAATTCTGTGGCAACTTTGGCGACGGTGTACAACAGGTTCTTTTCAGGAAGTATGGAACAGGCCGCGAGCGCGCGCCCGGACCATGTGCGCGGCACGGGCGGCGTTCTGCTGCGGTCCTTTGCGAACGACGACATCTATTTTTACGTCAAGCGGATCGATAACACCCGCGTCGTGCGGGAGGCCGACCCGGAAGCGCGCGGGACGTGCTGGAAGCTGATCGGCAGCGTGGTGGCGGCGGTGGTGCTGCTGATCTCCGTGCTGCTGCCGAGCGCCTATGGATTGCTGGCCGGCTACCAGATCCAGACGCTACGGCAGGAAGGCGCGAAACTGGCGGCGGAGCGCGCCTCGCTGGAACTGGAGGAGGCGCAACTGCTGTCTCCGGCGCGGATGGAAGAACTCGCTCGGATGCAGCAGTTTATCGATCCTCCGGCGCAGAAGGTTGTGTACCTGGAGACCTCGCAGTCCGGCACCGTGGCGATGAATAAGAAGTAAGCGCGCCCCGAACGGCGCGCTTGGACAGGATTCTCTCGTCATGGCGGAAACTCAATCCACCAAACGGCTGCTTTGGTTGCTGCGCGCACTCATTCTGTGGGTGGTGACGATCTTCCTGCGCCTAATCTGGCTGCAGGTGGTGCAACACGACGATCTTCTGCGGCAGGCGCAGGCTCAACAGCAAAAGCTGGTGCCGATTCAAGCGGAACGAGGCTCGATTCTGGACCGCGCGGGGCAGCCGCTCGCGAAAAGTCTGCCGGCCGAATCGGTGCTGATCAATCCGAAGAAGGTAAGCGACGCGGCTGTGGCCGCGAAGCTGCTTGCGCCGGTTCTGGGGCTCAATGAGGCTCAGTTGACGGAGCGAATCCGCTCGGCGAACCTGCGGGGCAGCGGCTTCATGTGGCTGAAGCGCAAGGTGACGGCGGATGAGGCCGCGCGCGTGCGCAGCTACAACCTGGCGTACGTGGAATTCGCGCCGGAGACGCGCCGTTTCTATCCGCACGGGCAACTGGCGGCGCACGTGGTGGGCACCGTGGGCATCGCCAATCCCAACGATACGGTGGAGCGCGGCACGGCGGGCGTCGAGATGAGCATGGACGACGATCTGGCCGGATCGCCGGGCCAGGTCCGCGTGTTCAACGACGTAAAGCAGAACGCTTATGACCAAGTGGTGGCTCGGAAGCCGGAACCGGGCTCGGACATTCTGCTGACCATCGACCAGAATCTGCAATACGAAGCGGAAAAAGAGATCGAGCGGGCGGCGAAGGCCAGCAGCGCCAGGAGCGGGTCGATTGTGGTGCTGGATCCGCGCAACGGCGAGATTTTGGCCATGGCGAATTATCCGACGTTCGATCCGAACGAGCCTCCGAGCGCGTCGGAGCCGCCGGGCGCGCGCACGAATCTGGCCGTTCAGACACCGTTCGAGCCGGGCAGCGTGTTTAAGGTGGTCACACTGACGGCGGCGCTGGAGACGACGAAGCTGCGTCCGGACACGCCGATCAATTGCGGCAACGGAGTATTGAACCTCCTGGGCCGCGTGATTCACGATACACACGCCCACGGGACGCTGAGCATGGCCGACGTGCTGGCGCAATCGAGCAACATCGGCGCGATCCAGATCGGTCTGAGGGTGGGCGACCGTGAGCTCTACCGCTATGTGCGCAAGTTCGGATTCGGGCGCAAGACGGGCGTGGATCTGCCGGGTGAATCGCCCGGAATCCTGCGCAAAGTTGAAGCGTGGACTCCGACGTCCATCGGTTCGGTAGCGATGGGTCAGGAAGTGAGCGTGACGTCGCTGCAACTGGCCTTGGCCGGGGCCGCGGTGGCCAACGGAGGCCTGCTGCCGAAGCCCAAGCTGATTCTGGGGCGGAAGAAAAAGGGCGAGGCGATGGAGCGCGTTCCCGACGAGCAGCCGGAGCGGATCATGAAGCCCGAAACCGCCATCCAAATGCGCCAGATGATGGAAGGCGTGGTGCTGCACGGCACCGGCACGCGCTACGCGACATTAAAGGGCTACACGTCGGGCGGGAAAACGGGCACGGCGCAGATTTACGATTCGAAGGCGCACGAATATACGCATAGCTACAACGCCAGCTTCGTTGGGTTCGCGCCGGTGACCAATCCGCAGATCGTGGTGGCGGTCACGTTGAACGGCACCAAGGGCGGCACTGCGGCGTTCGGAGGTCCGGTGGCCGGTCCGCCGTTCAGAAGCGTCGCGATGACGGCTCTGCGGATGTTGGACGTGCCGAAAGATCTGCCCGATAGCTTTGCGCCCGGCCCCGCGCCGGTGGGCGACGCGGCGAACGATTTATCCATCGCGGATTTAGGTTCCGCGCACAACGCTGACGCTGTGCGCTCACCAAGCTCAAACGCGCACAACGCTGACGCTGTGCGCTCACCAAGCTCAAACGCGCACAACGCTGACGCTGTGCGCTCAAGGTCTGTATCCTCCGTCACTCCGCCGCCGGTTCTGGCGGATGCCCCGGGTCAGACCGGGGAATCCACGTCCACGGACACCAAGGGCACAAGCCTGGACCGGCGGCCTTTTTTGAATTCGGCGCTGGTGGGTCCGCGCGTGCCGGATTTCCGGGGGATGACGCTGCGTGCGGTGCTGCAGGAATCGGCTGCGTCGGGCGTACCCATCGAGGTGCTGGGGAACGGGCTCGCGAGAAATCAGGAACCGGCCGCGGGAACGGTGCTTGCGCCCGGTACGCGGGTCCGGGTGCAGTTTACGCGATGATCCTTGAAGAAGTTCTCGCCGGAGTGGAGTTGCGGGGCGGGCTGACTCCGGAGATCGCGCGGGCGGATGTGGCCGGGCTGGCCTATGATTCCCGGGACGCCGGGAAGGGTTTTTTGTTTTTCGCGTTTGCGGGTTCGCGCCTGGATGGGCGAGCGTTCGCCAGGGAGGCGCAGGAGCGGGGCGCGGCCGCCGTGGTCAGCGAGCTGCCGCGCCCCGAGGGGTTTGAGGGCGCTTGGATCCAGGTGGGCCATGGCCGTCAGGCTCTGGCGGCGGCTTCCCGGAATTTTTACCGGCGCCCCGATGAGCGCGTGAGCTTCACCGGCGTCACCGGTACGAATGGGAAGACGACGACCGCTTTTTTGATCGACGCGATTTTGCGCGCGGCGGGCTTTGTGACCGGACTGATGGGCACCATCGAGTACCGGCTGGCGGGCGAGGTGAGGAATGCGCCGAACACGACGCCGGAATCGCTCGATACCATGCGGTTCGCCGCGGAGTTGGAACAGCGCGGAGGGTCCCATCTGGTGGCGGAAGTATCGTCCCACGCGCTGGCCTTGGGGCGGGTGTATGGATTTCACTATCACACGGCGGTATTTACGAACCTGACGCGGGACCATCTGGACTTCCATGGCACGATGGAGGAGTATGCCGCGGCCAAACGCCTGCTGTTCGCGCCGCAGCGCGGAGTTGCGCCGGAGTGGGCGGTGCTGAATCGCGAGGATGCGGCCAGTGCCCTGATGGTGAACGAGGCATCGCGCGTCGTGTGGTACGGGCTCTCCTCCGGCGCGCAACTCAGGGCGGAAAGAATCGTCACGGGTTTCGAGGGGCTGCGCTTTGAGTTGCACTATGAGGGCGCTAAACAGCCCGTCGAATCCGGGCTGGCCGGGCGCATCAACGTGCTGAATATCCTGGCGGCAGGCGGCGCGGCGCTGAGCTACGGCCTGGATCTGGAGACGATCGCGCGGGGAGTTTCCGGGTTGCGCGCGGTCCCGGGGCGCTTCGAGCGGATTGACTGCGGGCAGCCGTTTCTGGTGGCCGTGGATTACGCGCACACCGACGACGCGCTGCGAAATGTCATTCAGGTGGCGCGCGAGATGACGCGCGGCCGGGTGATCACGCTGTTCGGCTGCGGCGGCGACCGCGACCGGACCAAGCGGCCGTTGATGGGGATGGCGGCCGGAGAGTTGAGCGATTACGTGGTGCTGACATCGGACAATCCGCGGTCGGAGGATCCGCTGGGGATCATCAACGACGCGCTGGTGGGGCTGCGGCGCTTCGATACGCCGCATATCGCCGAGCCGGATCGCGCGGCGGCCATTCGCCTGGCGCTTGGCGAGGCCCGCCCGGGCGACGTCGTCCTGATTGCGGGCAAGGGCCACGAGCCATATCAGGTGCTGAAGGATCGCACGATTCATTTCGACGATCGGGAAACGGCGCGCGCGGTTCTGGCGTCTCTCGGGTTCGGGCGCGATGGAGATTGAGTTGAAGGAAGTGGCGCGGACGCTGGGCCTGGAGGCGGAGGCGCGGGGAACGGCGAAGGGATGGAGCGTCGATTCGCGGACCATCGCGCCCGGAGATTTGTTTTTCGCGCTGCGCGGCGAGACGCACGACGGGCATGCCTACATCTCCGAGGTGTTCGAAAAGGGCGCGGCGGCGGTAGTGGCCGAACATGCCGCCGGCGCGGCGGGCCCGGTGCTGGTGGTGCGGGATTCGCTGAAGGCGCTGCAGGCCGTGGCGGCGCGGGCGCGGGAGATGTGGGCCGGCGTCGTGATCGGTGTGACCGGCAGCGCGGGCAAGACGACGACGAAGGACGTGATCGCGGAGATGCTTTCGACCCAGATGAAGACGGGCAGGACGGTGGGCAACTTCAATAACCACGTTGGGGTTCCGTTGTCCCTGCTGCGTCTGGAGGAATCGGCGCGCGTGGCCGTGATCGAAATGGGCATGAATCACGCCGGGGAGATTCACGATCTGGCGGAGATCGCCAGGCCGGATCACGGCGTGGTGACCAACGTCGGCTACGCGCATATCGAGAATTTCGAATCCATCGAGGGGATCGCGGCGGCGAAGCGTGAATTGATCGACGCGCTGCCGCCCGAAGGCACGGCGGTTCTGAACGCCGACGATGCTCGCGTGAAGGCCATGGGAAGCGGACGGAAGGCCCTGCTGTATGGGATGTCCAAGGACGCCGGTGTCCGAGCGGAGGACGTGGAGTTTCGTTCTGAGGGCGCGGCGTTTCGTGTCGGCGGGACCAGATTCAGCACGGTGCTGAGTGGACGCCACAGCGTGCGGAATATCCTGGCCGGACTGGCCGTGGCGCGGATTTACGGCATCGCGCCGGAGCACCTGGTGAATGCGGTGCGAAATCTGAAGCCGGGGAAGATGCGCGGAGAGACCTTGACGCATCGCGGAATCCTGGTGCGGAACGATTGCTATAACTCCAATCCGGACGCGGCGAAGGCCATGCTGGACGTGTTGCGGGACACGCCGGCGCGGCGGCGGATCGCCGTGTTGGGGGAGATGCTCGAACTTGGCCGCTGGGCCGAGCCCCTGCATCGCGACGTGGGCAGCTACGCCGCCGAACAGGGAATTGATGTGCTTGTAGGGATACGCGGCGCCGCCTGGAGTATGGTGGACGCAGCCAGACTTGCCGGTCACAGTGCCGGCGCCGCGCTTTTTTTTGACGACCCGGCGGACGCAGGCCGCGCCGTGCGCGAGATCGCGCAAGCCGGCGATGCGGTGCTCTTCAAGGGATCGCGCGGCGTTCATGTGGAGCGCGCGCTGGAACAATTCCTCGCTCCCGTGGAAGGGAGCGCCGCCTGATGTTTTACTGGCTATTTTACGAAAAATTGTTTCATTATTACTCGCCGTTCCGGTTGTTTCAATACTCGACGGTGAGGACGGCGATGGCGAGTCTGACGGCATTTCTGTTGTCGGTTCTGTTGGGACCGTGGCTCATCGCGCGGTTGCGCCAGTATCAGATCGGCCAGCATATCCGTCAGGACGGGCCGCAGTCGCATCAGAAGAAAGCGGGCACGCCGACCATGGGAGGCTTGCTGATTGTTTTATCGATTATTGTCCCGACGCTGCTTTGGGCAAACCTCCGGGTGCCGTCGGTTTGGGTGGCCTTGACGGGATTGATCAGTTTCGGCGCGGTCGGGCTGCTCGACGATTATCTGAAGATCAAGCGCAAGCATAACCAGGGGCTGACCGTCGCGCAGAAGTTTACGCTGGAAGTGATGGCGGCGATGCTGGTCGGCATCTTCCTGCTCGCCATGAGCACCGTCGGCGCTTACAGCACCAGCCTGAACGTGCCGTTCGCGAAGAACTTCAAGCCGGACCTGCTGATTCATCCGTGGCTGCACAATCCGTGGACCTATCCGCTGGCATTCGTGGGATTTTTTGTTTTCCTGGTTCTGGTGCTGGTGGGATCCTCGGATTCGGTGAACCTGACCGACGGCCTGGACGGCCTGGCGATCGGCTTGATGATCATCGCCGCCGGCGCGATGACCGTCCTGTCGTTTTTAAGCGGCAACGCCGACTTCGCGCGCTACCTGGAATTAGCCCGCACTCCGGGCGCGAGCGAATTGACCATATACTGCGGCGCGCTGACGGGCGCATCGCTCGGCTTCCTTTGGTACAACGCGCATCCGGCGGAGATCTTCATGGGCGACGTGGGATCCCTGGCGCTGGGCGGAGGCTTGGGAACGGTCGCGGTGTTGTTGAAGCAGGAGCTTCTGCTGCCGTTCATCGGCGGAGTGTATGTCATCGAGGCGGTATCGGTGATCCTGCAAGTGGGCAGCTACAAGATCCGCAAGAAACGGATTTTCAAAATGGCTCCGATCCACCACCACTTTGAGCAGATCGGATGGGCGGAGTCGAAGGTGATCACGCGATTCTGGATCGCGGGCCTGATCATGGCGCTGTTCGCGTTGACGACCTTGAAACTGCGATGAAACTGGACGGGGCAAACGCGGTGGTGGTGGGCATGGCGCGCAGCGGCGTGGCGGCGGTGGAACTGCTGCGCGAAAATGGCGCGGTGGTGCGCGCGGTGGATCAGAAGCCGGAACCGGTCGAAGGGATTGAGGTCGCGCCGCAAACCGAGCAGGCGTTTGAGGGCGCGGATCTCATCGTGCTCTCGCCCGGCGTGCCGGCGGACATTGTTGAATTGCGCGGAGCGCGATCGCGCGGAGTGAAGATCATTGGGGATCTGGAATTGGCGAGCTGGTTCTTGCAAGGCAGGATCATCGGCATCACCGGATCGAACGGAAAGACAACCACCACGGCATTGACAGGTCACATTTTGAAGGAGAGCGGCATCGCGGCTCAAGTCGGCGGGAACATCGGTACGCCTCCCGCGTCCATGGTGGCGTCCTCGCGCGCCGGTCAGTGGAACGTCCTGGAGCTGTCGAGCTTTCAACTGGAGACGGCGGAGACGTTCCGGGCGAACATCGGCGCGGCGCTGAACGTCACACCGGATCATCTGGACCGGCATTACACAATGGAAAACTACGCTGAGGCCAAGGCCAGGCTGTTCGTGAATCAGCGCGAGGACGATTTCGCGGTGCTGAATTACGATGATGCCATCACGCGCGGCTATGCGGCCCGGACCAAAGGGAGCACGGTCTGGTTCAGTTCCACGCATGCGGTGAGCCCCGGCGCGTATCTCGACGCGGGACGGATTCTGCTCGACGGCGCGCCTCTCATGCAGGCTTCCGAAGCGCCGGTTCGCGGGATGCACAACCTGGAAAATATCATGGCGGCGGCCGCGATCGCGAGGCTGGCGGGCGCGTCCAACGAACAGATTCGCGCCGCGGTGATGACGTTCCCGGGCGTCGAGCACCGGCTGGAGTTTGTCCGGGAGCGCAACGGCGTCGCCTGGTATAACGATTCGAAAGCCACCAACGTTGACGCGGCGCTAAAAGCGATCGCGGCGTTTCCCGGAGGCCTCTGGATCATCCTGGGTGGCAAGGATAAGAATAGCGACTATACGCCGCTGGCCGCGCCCTTGAAGCAAAAAGCGCACGCCGCCCTATTGATCGGCGCGGCGGCCGAGAAAATCCGGGCCCAGTTGAGTAAAGAGTCGAGCGGCGGGGTCCGCATGATTTCCTGCCGCACCCTGGAGGCGGCGGTCGAGGAGGCCAAAGCGCGCGCCGGCAGCGGCGATACGGTTTTGCTTGCGCCCGCCTGCGCCAGCTTCGATCAATTTCAAAACTACGAACATCGCGGGCGCGAATTCAAGCGCCTGGTGGGGGACTTGTAATGGCGAAATTGAAAACGGACTGGATCTTGTTTCTCACCATTCTGGCGATGGTCGGCTTCGGACTGGTGATGTTGTACAGCACGTCGTCGGCGGTGGCGGAGCTGCGTTATAAAGTGGAGCCGTATTATTTCTGCGTGCGCCAGATCGGCTTCGCGATCCTCTCCTTCCTGATTTTGATGAAGTTCAAGCGCATGGACTACCGCCGCTTGAATACCCCGGCATGGGCGTTTTCTGGGTTGGGAATCGTGCTGGGCCTGCTGGTGTTCGTGTATTTCGCCGATCCGCACACCCATCGCTGGTTCAGGATTCCGGGCGTGGGATCGCTGCAGCCGTCGGAATTCGCCAAGCCGGCGCTGATTCTTTTCCTGGCGCATTTCATCGCGCGGAGGGCGCACGTGATTAACGACCACCGCACCATCCGGCAGGTGGCCCTGGCCGTGGTAATGCTCGGCTTCATGGTGGTGGTGGCGGACTTGGGTACGGCGGTGGTGCCGGTGATCACGGCGATTGTCGTGTGCTGGGTGGCGGGCCTGGAAAAGAGGCACATGATGCGGTTGGCGATGCTGGGCGCGGCGCTGGCCTTGATCGCGGTGGTGTCCAAAGGCGAGCGCGTCCGCCGTGTGGTGGCGTTTCTCGATCCGGATTATTCCAGGATCGAAACGATCGATACGCACGGCTGGGTGCGCGCCTACGTGGAACGTTCGACGATCTCCCAGGATCCCACCTATCAGCCGCGGCAGTCGAAGATCGCCGTCGGCGCGGGCGGCGTCCTCGGCGTCGGTCTGATGCAGGGCAAGCAGAAATTGATGTTTTTACCCGACGCGCACACGGATTTTATTTACGCCACTGTGGGCGAAGAGCTCGGCTTGTGGGGAACATCGGCGGTGTTGCTGGGATTCGTGGTGATTCTGTGGCGCGGCGCGCGGCTGTTCATTCTCTCGCGCGAGGAATTTGGGAAATACCTGGCCTTGGGCGTCACCGTGTCCGTCGTGGTGCAGGCGCTGATCAACATGAGCGTCGTGCTCGGCATGGGGCCGACGAAGGGATTTCCGCTGCCGATGATCAGCTTCGGCGGCAGTTCGATGTTGAGCACGCTGGCTTCGTTGGGGATGTTGTTGAGCGTCAGCGAACATGAAGGATGAAACGGCCTTCCAGTTTCGTGATGGCCGGCGGCGGCACTGGGGGCCACGTGATTCCCGCGCTCGCCGTGGCGAAAGAGTTGCGGGCGCGCGGGCATTCGGTGCGCTTCATTGGAACCCGGCGCGGCATGGAGGCGAAGCTGGCGCCGGCGGCCGGATTCCCCGTCGACTGGATCGAAATCGGCGGGCTGAATCGCGTGGGATTCATACAGACGCTCAAAACGATGGCGGAGCTGCCGCTCAGCATCTTCGAGGCGGCGAAATCGATCGACCGCGCCAGGCCCGTTGCGGTCTTCTCCATGGGTGGTTATGTGGCCGGGCCGGTGCTGCTTGCCGCGCTGTGGAAACACTTGCCGGTCGTTGCGATGGAGCCGAACGCGGTTCCCGGTTTCACGCATCGCAAGCTGGCTCGCTACATTGCGAAGGCTCTGGTGAGCTTCGAGGAAACGGTTCGCTCTTTTCCGCCGGGCCGCGCGGAGGTGACGGGGCGTCCGGTGCGCGAGGAGTTTTTCGCCATCGCGCCGAAGCTGCCGGGCGAGGTGCTGACAGTGCTGATTACCGGCGGCAGCCAGGGCTCGCGGACCCTGAATCGGGCGGCGGAGGAGAGCTGGCCGCTGTGGGAGAAGGGCTCTGTCCGGCTGATTCATCAGACGGGAGAGCGCGATTACGAGGCATTGGTCGCGAAATTTCGAGCTTCGGGGATGGCGGGCGAGATCACGCCGTTTCTCGACGACATGCCGAAGGCGTTCGCCGAGGCCGATGTGATCGTCAGCCGCAGCGGCGGCACGGTGAGCGAAATCGCGGCGGCGAGAAAGCCGTCAATCCTCGTTCCGTTCCCGGGCGCGGCGGATCAGCATCAACTGCGCAACGCCGAAGCATTCGAAAAAGCGGGTGCGGCGTGCTTGGTGCCGGATTCGGAGATGACGGGCACGAGGCTGGTGGCGGAAGTGACAAAATTGCGGTCCGGGGAGGGCCTCCTCGAAAGGATGTCCCACGCGGCTCGGGCGCTGGCCCGGCCCGGCGCGGCCGAACGGGCGGCGGACGTGCTGGAAGGCTTTATTCCCGATTGACTTCCGGGCCAAAAGCCGAAACAATAACCTATTGAAATGTTTTTTAAACCTCAGCATGTACACTTCGTCGGCATCGGGGGGATCGGCATGTCCGGACTCGCCGAAGTGCTGCTCGAACTGGGGTATCGGGTGAGCGGCTCGGATCTGAAATTTTCGCCCATCACCGAGCGTCTGACGGCTCACGGCGCGGCGGTCTTTCAGGGGCACAAGGCGGAGCATATCGCAGGTGCGAAGGCCATCGTCGTCAGCAGCGCCGTGCAGGAGTCGAATCCGGAGGTCGCCGAGGCGCGGCGTCTGGCGATTCCCGTGATTCCGCGCGGCGAGCTTCTGGCCGAGTTGATGCGCCAGAAGTATGGCATCGCGGTGGCGGGGAGCCACGGCAAGACGACCACCACGTCGATGACGGCGGCGATCCTGAGCCATGCCGGCCTGGACCCGACCATCGTGGTGGGAGGCCGCGTAGGCATGATGGGCGGCGCAAACGCCAGGCTCGGTAAGTCGGATTATCTGGTGGTGGAGTCCGATGAGAGCGACGGGTCTTTTCTCAAGCTTGCGCCGATCGTGGCCGTGGTCACGAATATCGACCGCGAGCATCTGGACCACTACTCCGGCTTGGGCGAGATCCGGCGCGCCTTTGCCGAGTTCGTCGGCAAGGTGCCGTTTTACGGCGTGGCGATCCTCTGCCTCGACGATGAAAACGTGCAGCAGATTCTGCCGGCGGTCAATCGCCGCACGATTACCTATGGATGGAGTGCGCAGGCCGATCTGCGCGTCGTCCGTTCGAACGCGGGTCATCTGGCGAGCGAGTTCCAGCTTGAATACCAGGGCAAGGACCTGGGCTGTTTTCATCTGCGCATCCCCGGCTCGCACAACGTGCTGAACGCGACCGCGGCCATCGCGGTGGGGCTGGAACTGGAGGTTCCGCTCGAAACGATTCGGGAGGCCCTGGCATCCTTCAGCGGAGTGGACAGGCGGTTTCAGATTCGCGGCACGGAGCGCGGCGTCGCGGTGATCGACGATTATGGGCACCACCCGACGGAGATTCGCGCCACGCTGGCCGCGGCGCGCGCCTGCCAGTATAAGCGCGTTCACGTTTTGTTCCAGCCGCACCGCTACACACGCACGGACGCGCTGATGGACGAATTCGCACGCGCCTTTCATCAGGCCGATACGGTGCAGGTGCTGGATATTTACGCCGCGTCCGAGGAGCCGATTGAAGGCGTCACGGCGGAGGCGCTCGCCGCCCGCATGGCGGCCTTCGGGCACCGCGGCGCGCACTATGCGGGTTCCATGGAAAAGGGAATCGAGGCAGTGGCGGCCGAGGCGCGGCCGGGCGATGCCATCGTCACGCTGGGCGCGGGCAGCGTCTCGCACGCGGGAGAAGGAATTTTGTCGCGGTTGAGAACTTGAGGAACAGGATGTCGCCAGAAGCAGAGAACGAGAGCAAGCGGCCGCGGGCGCGAAACGGCGCAGCGTCACGCGCGGCGGTTCCCACGGCGCGGATCGTGACGATCGCCGTGGCGTTCTGTGCGGTGCTGCTGGTGTCGTTCTACGTGTTCCATCGCCTGGAACTGTTCCTGATTCGCGATCCGCGCTTCGCGCTCGCCGGAGCGGACGGCGAAGCGCCGGGCGTGGAGATTCATGGCGCGGCGCACGCCTCGCGCGCGCAGATCGAACGCGTTTTTGCCATTGATTTGGGCCGCAGCGTGTACCTTCTGCCGATGACCGACCGCCGTGATTCGCTGCGCACGGTGGACTGGGTGAAAGACGCCTCCATCGCACGGCTGTGGCCGAATCGCGTGGTGGTGCGGGTGGAAGAGCGGAAGCCGGTGGCGTTCGTCACGCTGGCTCCCTCGCGTTTTGCCTTGATCGACGAAGACGGCGTGATTCTGCCGCCCGCGCCAGACCGTTTCGAATTGCCGGTGCTGTCCGGCGTGCGCGCCTCCGATTCGGTCGCGGACCGCCGCGAATGCGTCCACCGCATGTTGCGCCTGACCAAGGATCTGGGCGATGAATCGCGCAATATTTCCGAGGTCGACGTTTCCGACCGCGACAACCTGAAGGTGACCGCACCGCGCGACGGCCACATCGTGACGCTTTTGCTGGGCGACCGCGATTTCGCGCAGCGTTACGCGAATTTTTTGAATCACTACCCGGAGATCAAGCGCCGTCTGCCCAATGCAGCGACGCTCGATTTGCGCCTGGAAGACCGGATCACGGTGGTGGAATAACATGGCCTCGAAAACCCAACTCGTGGTCGGTCTGGATGCGGGTAGCTCCCGCACCCGGTGCGTGATCTGCGCTTTGGAGAACGGGTATATCCGCTATCTGGGCCACGGACTCGCGCCCGCGCAAGGATGGGCCAAGGGGCGGGTTACCGATCAGGACGCGGTGGCGGAGTCGATCCGCGCGGCAGTGACCGACGCCGAGCGCGGCGCGCAGATTTCCGTGGATGCAGTGACGGTAGGCATCGGCGGGATCCACATCAGCGGGGCCCAAAGCCGCTGGCCCTACGAATTCGGAAGGCCTCGCGCGGTGGACGCCGACGATATGGCCTACGCCGTGGAGATGGCCTCCGAGGTCGGCCTGCCGCGCGATCGTATGCTGCTGCACGCGGAGCCGCAGGACTTCGTCCTCGATGGCCGTGCCGGATACCGCAAGCCACATAACAGCGTATGCTCGCGGCTGGAGGCGAACGTCCACATCATCAGCGCCTCCGCGCTGGAGCATCAGGCACTGGTGGCGGCGGTGCATCTGGCGCATCTTGCCGTGGAGGAAACCGTATTCGAGCCGATGGCTGCCGCCTACGCGTGTCTCACCCAGGAAACGCGTGCCCGCGGCGTGGCGTTGCTCGATATGGGCCTGGATTCGACGGACCTGGTGGTGTACAGCGGCGACGCGATGTTGCTGGCCTCCAGCATCCCGGTCTGGTCCGATCATTTCACGCGCGATGTGGCGGCGGTGTTTAAGGTGACCTATGAAGATGCCGAGTGCCTGAAGCAGCAGTACGGCTGCGCGCTGCTCGGCCTCACCGCCGATTCCAGCCTGATCGAAGTGCCGTCGCCCGAAGGCCGCCCTTCGCGCGAGGCAAGGCGCAGCGATCTGATCGAAATTCTGGAGGCTCGGGCCGAGGAGCTGTTCCATTACGTGCGCGCGGAACTGCAGCGCGTCGGCATGGAGCGGAATCTGCTGGAAGGCATCGTGCTTACGGGCGGGGGAGCGCTTTTGAACGGCATGTGCGATATGGCGGAGCGCGTGCTGAATTGCCAGGCAGGCAACGGGCTGACCACGGAGAATGACATCGGCGAATGGCCCGAGGAGTTAAAGAGCCCGGTATGGACCGCCGCCGCCGGGCTGGCGATGTATTCCGGAAAGCTGAAGCTGCATCGTCCGCCTCGCCGGCGGATGAGCGGCCTCATGGGCTTGGTTTTGAGATAAGGAGCACACAGATGGCACTCGATACCTTGAAATTCGTGATTCAGGAAGAAGTGGCGCCCAAAACGCGAATTCGTGTCTTCGGCGTCGGCGGAGGCGGCTGCAATGCGGTCGCGCGCATGCTGAACGAAGGCCTTTCGGGCGTTGAGTTCTGCGTGCTCAATACCGATGTGCAGGCGTTGTCGGCCTCGCCGGTTCCGAATCAGCTCGCCATCGGTTCGAAGGTCACCAACGGGCTGGGCGCAGGCTCCGATCCGTCGGTCGGCCGTCAGGCCGCGCTGGAGGACACCGAAAAAATCATCGACATGCTGGAAGGCGCGGACATGGTTTTCGTCACCGCGGGTCTCGGTGGCGGAACGGGCACCGGAGCCGCGCCGGTGGTGGCGTCGCTCGCCAAGGAACTGGGCGCGCTCACCGTGGCCGTGGTGACCAAGCCGTTCGCCTTTGAAGGGCCGAAGCGCCGCAAGCAGGCCGAACTGGGCCTCAGCGAGCTGGCCAGCGTGGTGGATACGGTTATCACCATCCCCAACGATCAACTGCTCGATCTGGTCCCGAAAGGCACCAGCTTTTTCGAAGCGTTTCGCGTCGCCGACGATGTGTTGCGCCAGGCGGTGCAAGGCATCAGCGACATCATCACCACGCCGGGCCTGATCAATCGCGACTTCTCCGACATCCGCAGCATCATGCTGGGCATGGGCTATGCCATGATGGGCACCGCGTCCGCGACGGGCGAAAATGCGGCCGCGGTGGCGGCGGAGAAGGCCATCAGTTGCGCGCTGATGGAGGCGGGAGGCGTGCGCGGCGCGCGCGGCATCCTCATCAACATCATGGGATCGAGCAAGCTGGGCCTGCACGAAGTCAACGAGGCCTGCACGCTGATCCGCAACGCCGCCGTCAACGAAGACGTGCAGATCAACTTCGGCGTGGTGATGAATGAAGCCATGGGCGACGAGGTGAAGATCACTGTAATCGCTACGGGATTCGAACGGGAGAATCTTCCCGCGATTGAGCGCAAGAAGGTTGTTGGGGAACCCGCGCCCGCTCCCAGCGCGCAGATGGAGATGCCGGAACTCGCGACCGAGCCGGAACCCGTTTACGCCGAAGCCGCCGAGACGCCGATGGAACCTGAGCCTCCACAGCAGCAGATGGCGATGGCCGCCTCCGCGAATGCGTCCGCGCCTCCCGCCGCGCCGATGTTCGACGATTTGGACGTGCCAGCGATTTTGCGCCGCGACCGGCGGTTTGTGCAATAGCGCAGTTTTATCCGAGCACGTGCAGAATCACGCTGCGCCGGTGCGGCACCGAGCGGTGCTCGAATAGATATAGACCCTGCCACGTGCCGAGGGCCATGCTGCCATTGACGACGGGAATGGTCAGCTGGGTTTGTGTTAGCGCGGAGCGGATGTGCGCGGGCATATCGTCCGGCCCTTCGTCCTGATGACGGTAGCGCGGATCATTTTCCGGCGCGAGTCGCTCGAAAAAGTCGGCCAGATCCCGCACCACGTCAGGATCGGCGTTCTCCTGGATCGTGAGCGACGCCGAGGTGTGCTGCACGAAAACAGTCAGCAGCGCCGTCGAGACATTCAGCGACGAGACCCACTGCGCCACCTCCTGCGTAAACGGATACAGGCCCTTGCCGCGCGTCGAAATCTGCAAAGTATGCGTAAATTGCGTCAAATCGTTAAAGCGTTCCCGGTAGAGGCCGGCGGGAAAAACGATGGGTGGCGGCCACCGCTCCCGTCCACCTGGAGATCTCCATAAAGTGTCGAGTTTTCACTTACTCGACCGTGACGCTCTTCGCAAGATTCCTGGGCTGATCGACATCGCAGCCGCGGCGGACCGCGATGTGATAAGCGAGCATTTGCAACGGCACCACTTCCAGAATCGGCAGCAGCAGGTCGTGCGTCGCTCCAATGGGAATGATATGATCCGCGACCTTGCGCACCTGCTGGTCGTCCTCGCAGGCGACGGCGACCACGATGCCTTCGCGCGCCTTCACTTCCTGGATATTCGACAGCGTCTTTTCGTACAAAATCTGACTGAGTTCATCGTGCGGATCGCGCGTGGCCAACACCACGGTGGGCAGGTTGCCGTCGATCAGCGCGTTCGGACCGTGCTTCATTTCGCCCGCTGGATAGCCTTCCGCGTGGATGTAGGAAATTTCCTTCAGCTTCAGCGCGCCTTCGAGCGCAATGGGGAAATGCACGCCGCGGCCGAGGTACAAGAAATCCGACGCGCGGAACAGAGCCTTCGACAGATCCTCGTAAATCGCGTCGCGCCGCAACAGATCCTCCATCTGCGCCGGGATGTGCAGCAGCTTATCCACCAGCTTGTGCGATTCCGCATCGGAAAGCGTCTCGCGCGTCTGCCCCATATACATGGCGACTAGAAACAGCGCCGTCAACTGCCCGGTGAATGCCTTGGTTGACGCCACACCGATCTCCGGTCCGGCGTGCGTGATCAACGTGCCCGCGGCTTCGCGCGTGATCATGGAGCCGACGACATTGCAAATCGCCAGCGTCTTGGATCCCTTCGATTTCGCCTCGCGCTGCGCGGCCAGCGTATCCGCGGTCTCGCCCGATTGCGAAATCACAATGGTGAGCGAGTCCGGACGTACGATGGGGTCGCGATACCGGAACTCGCTGCCGTAATCGACCTCGACCGGAATCCTCGCCAGGCGCTCGATCATGAATTTTCCGGCCAGCGCGGCGTGCCAGCTGGTGCCGCAGGCGACAATGCGGACGCTCGAAAAAGCCTTGAAGTCCTTGACCGAAATATCCATCTCGTCGAGGAAAATGCGTCCCGACTCCTGCCCAACGCGCCCTAAAGTGGTATCCCGCACCGCCCTCGGCTGCTCAAAAATTTCCTTGAGCATGAAGTGCTTGTAGCCGCCCTTTTCGGCCATGATGGGGTCCCACAGAATGTGCGACACCTGGCGCTTCACAGGCCGCCCGCTGAAATCGGTCAGATGGACGCCGTCGCGCGTCAGCACGGCGACGTCGCCGTCGGCCAGGAAGAACATGTCGCGCGTGTGGCTCAGCAGCGCGGGCACGTCGCTGGCGACGAAGTATTCGCCGTCGCCCAGGCCTACCACCACCGGAGGGCCGGAGCGCGCGGCGACGATTTTATTTGGATCCTTGCGCGAAATCACGCTGAGAGCGAACACGCCGGTGAGCTTCCGCACCGCGTCCCGCACGGCGTTTTCCAGATTGCCGTCGTAATATTTCTCGACCAGATGCGCGATGATCTCGGTGTCGGTCTCGGTGACGAAGCGGTGGCCCTCTTCGGTGAGTTCCTGCTTCAGCGCCAGGTAATTTTCGACGATGCCGTTGTGCACCACGACGATGTCGCCATGGCAATCGCGATGCGGATGCGCGTTTTCCTCAGTGGGACGCCCGTGCGTAGCCCAGCGCGTGTGGCCGATGCCGTAATCGCCGTCGATGGGGCTCAGCTTCAGCGCGTCTTCCAGGTTACGCAGCTTGCCCGAGGCGCGGCGCACCGTCAGGCAGCCGTTCTGTTCGAGCACGGCAATGCCGGCCGAATCGTAGCCGCGATATTCCAGCCGGCGCAGTCCGTCCAGGATGATGGGAACGGCTTTTTGCGGCCCGATGTAACCAACAATTCCGCACATAGATGTTTAGACGATCCTTTTATCGGGCGTTTCGTCGAAAAACTCCACCCGGTAGTCTTCAATTACGGGGTTGGAGAGCACATCGCGGGCAATCTGGTCCATTTCGGCCGCGGCCGCGGCCTTGTCCGAGCCGGTCAGTTCCACCTCAAAGAATTTCCCTTGCCGCACTTCGGTAATCGTGCGATGTCCTAACCCGTTGAGCGAGATCCGGATCGTCTGCCCCTGCGGATCGAGAACGGTCGTCTTCGGCGACACATAGACGCGAGCCTTCATATGTTTCATGGTACCTTGCGCCGCGTCCGGTCCGAAACGTTACTCCCGCGGCTCTGCGCGCAGCGCCCGGCTGAGCAGCGTCTTGATCACTGCCTGCCGGCTGATGTTTAACCGAGCCGCACGTGCGTCCAATTCCCGCAGCATTCCTTGCGTCAAATCGACGTTGACGCGGCGCACCGGCCGCACTACCGTGAACCTATTCGTAAAGAATGCGGAGACGTCCTCGCCGCGGGTCGCCATCTCTGCGATTTCCTCCGCCGCCCGTTTCAGTTTAGATGTTTTCGGCATAGCTTTGCTCCTCGCGCTCGGTCGCCTTCCATGCGGTAATGAGGCGATCGTACTCCCCTTCCTCATCGTGCCGGACTTCGAAAATCACAGAGCAGAGCCGCCCACACGACCAGCCGATGGCGCGGTACTGCTCCGGATCGTCGCATTTCTGGTCGACCAGATACGCCTGATCGAAAATCTCCCGTACCTCTTCCAAGCTGACGCCATGCTTGCGTTTGGCCTCGCGGAATCTCGTATATAACACCTATACAATCGCCCGCGGGGAGTCGCTCCTGGCCGCGAGACGCTATAGTAGAGGTTCAAGGAGGCCATTCCAATCGTCAACGTCTCGGTTCTCGCCTCTTCGAGCGCCGGCAACTCCACGCTGGTCGCGACCGGGCGGACCCGTCTTCTCATTGACGCTGGACTCTCCGGCAAAGAGACGTTTGCACGCCTGAACGCCGCGGGATGTGCTCCGGAAACGCTCGATGCAATCCTTATCACGCATGAGCATTCCGATCACGTGGCGGGTCTTCAGGTGCTGGCGCGCAAATTGCGCATTCCGGTGTATCTGTCGCGGCTCACTGCGCCGGCGATTGCCTGGGACGAGAATCCTCCGCGCCTGGAGTTGTTCCAAGCCGGGGCGAGCTTCACCATCGGCGATATCGACGTGACCAGTTTTACGATCCCCCATGACGCAGCCGATCCGGTGGGTTTTTCCTTCCGCGCCGAAGGGATCAAGATTTCCATCGCCACGGATCTCGGCTATTTGCCCGATTCCATCCGCCACCATCTGCGCGGCTCCGATCTGCTGCTGCTCGAATCCAATCACGATATCGAGATGCTGAAGGTCGGCCCGTATCCGTGGGCGGTGAAGCAGCGGGTGATGGGACGCAACGGGCACTTGTCGAACGACGTGGCTTGCTCCTTTATTAAGGACGACCTGGACACGAGCACCTCGACGCTGATTCTGGGCCATATCAGCGAGAGCAATAATCACCCTGAAATCGTGCGGCTGTGCGCGTCCCAGGCGCTGGACGGGCGCAGCCTGTTTACCAAACTGGTGATCGCCGATCCCCGGCGGGCGACGGAAACGTTCACCTATTGAGCTGTGACCGCGGGAATGGCCGCCGAGGGCTCTGGCGTTAAAATAACGCCCCAATAACGCGAGCGCGGCTTCTTTAGACCCATCACGCTTCATCACACCCACAGCATGGACGCGGCGGGCGGCGGAGGTGAGCCTCTGAATTCGCTATCTGGTGACGCACGGGGAGTTTTTCCGCGGCACCGGTTGTCAGGGAGTGCGCATCCGGCCGGCCGCTTCGGGACGGATGGCGCGAAAATGCTTGAGGTTCCAGGTGTAAATCGTCTCCGCTTTGACCTTGGCGGCACACTGCAACAGCAGCGCGTCGTAAACCCGGCCGCTGACAAAGCCTTGCGCGGCTGCCTGCTGAATTGTCTGAAAGTATTCATCCTCGCCAAGCGAGACGATGGTGAAGCGTTTCCGCGTCTCCTCGACGAACAGGAGCGCCTGTTCGGGCGGGATCACGTCTTTGACCGGCAGAGCCGTCATCGTCGCATAGACCTCGGCGAGCGTGTGGGCGGCGCAGGCGGATTTCCGTTTGTTGGCCGCGCTGACCAGCTTGAGACTGGTCTCATGATGGGGATGACCGCGCCAGAACGCACCGATCAGCACGGGCGTGTCGAAGAATTCTTTCATCCCATCAGCTCACGCAATCGCTTTTCGCGTTCGCGATCAATTAACGCCGGGATGGAAGAAGCGGTTGCCTCGCCCTGGTAAACCCACACGCCTAACTCTTTCTTGAGCAGCGCCTTGGGCCGGTTCGGCCGCAAGGTGATGGTCTCTTCGCCCTGACTTTCGAGTTGCAAAGTGTCGCCCGGATTGAGACGCCATTCCTGGCGCAACGATTTGGGAATGAGAACGCGCCCGGCCCGGTCGAGAGTGAGTTTAGTGATCATAGGGAAGTTGTAGTGGGAAAACCCACTGGTAGAACCCAATATAGTAGTTTCCAGAAGGAAGAGCTCGGCAAGCACAAGGCGGACGCGGGGAAAGCCTATTTGTTTTGTGGAATTATTGTGAGCGGGCTAGTCTCGGATTTCCAGACTTCTCTGGATTTATTCTAAAGAGTTTAGGGACGGACCTCGTTCGTTCGCAGCGTTCGCGAACAAGTTTATCGCACGCCGGACCGTCTTCGGGTTCTCTATTGAGACGCCTTAGGGGTGCACGTCACCCGTTGCTAGCTTCCCTGCGACGCTGCGCCCTTCATCACTGACGCGACTTTCGAGAATACCGTGCTGATGCTCCGCGAGACGCCCGGCATCGTCGAGCCGGCCGCGACGGCCACGAACCCCGCCATGAGCGCGTATTCAATAAGATCCTGGCCATTGATGTCGTGCCAGACTTGAGCTTTCAAAATTAACCGTTTTAGTGTTTTCATATTAGTCTTTAATGGTATTGTTCCCTAAACGAGTTCACTGCATCTCGATATTACATATCCGAAGATATATAAGCACTACGTATATCAACTTATTTCCAGAGGTAAGTTGCGGGTTGACCCGGCGGAAAAGCGGCCGAAGGGGCAGTAAACCGGGACGAGAGCGTCCCTTGGGATCAGGCGTCAAACGACTTGGGACGGTCTCGTCCGTCCTGGCTTCCCGGCTTCCCTTCGTTGACCGCGGCTGCCGAGGCGTTGATTTATCCCCGCCCTTACGGGACGAGGCTGCGGCCTCCGGCGGGGAGCGAAGGGGACTGCCCGATCGAGTCCGCTGCTCTCTCACTCACCCGCTTCAGGTTAGGATAGGACTTGCCAACATGATTGCCCGTTACACACGGCCCGAGATGGGCCGCATTTTTTCCGACGAGAACCGGTTTGCCCAATGGCTGGAAGTGGAGCTTGCGGCGAGCGAGGCCCTGGCTGAAACAGGCGAAGTGCCGGCCGCGGCTGCCAAGGCGTTGCGCGCGCACGCTGGTTTCGATGTCGCTCGCATTCACGAGATTGAATCGAGGGTGAAGCATGACGTGATCGCCTTCACCACCGCCGTGGCGGAGAAAATGGCCTCGGCGGGCGAGGCCGACGCGTCGCGCTGGCTGCATTACGGACTCACCTCGAACGATGTGGTCGATACGGCGCAGGCGCTGGTGCTGCAGCAGGCCTCCGTGCTGCTGATCAAGGGCGCCAAGACGCTGGCGGTTTCGCTGAACCGCCGCGCGCACGAATTCAAGAACACGGCGCAGATCGGACGCACGCACGGCGTCCATGCGGAACCGATCACGTTCGGGCTGAAGCTCGCGCTCTGGTATGACGAGATGCGGCGCAATATCACGCGCCTTTCGGCCGCCGCCGAGGATCTGCGCGTGGGCAAGATTTCGGGGGCGGTGGGAACGTTCGGACATATCGGACCGGAGGCCGAGGAGAAGATCTGCCTGCGGCTGGCGCTGAAGCCGGCCGAGATCGCCTCCCAGGTGGTCGCGCGGGACCGGCACGCGGCGTGGGTGAACGCGCTGGCGATTCTATGCGCGACGCTCGAAAAGATCGCCCTTGAAGTGCGCCACCTGCAGCGGACCGAGGTTCGCGAGGCGGAAGAGCCGTTCAGCGAGGGGCAAAAAGGCTCGTCGGCGATGCCGCATAAGCGGAATCCGGTCACCTCGGAGCAGATCTGCGGCTTGGCGCGCATTGTCCGGTCAAATGCGCAGGCGGGGATGGAAAATATCGCGCTGTGGCATGAACGGGACATTTCCCACTCGTCGGTGGAGCGGGTTATTCTGGCGGATTCGGCGATCCTGGCGGATTACCTGCTGGCGAAGACGCTGTGGCTGGTGGACGGGATGCGGGTCTATCCGGAGCGGATGAGAAAAAATCTGGAGAGTACCAGGGGTTTGATCTTTTCCGGGCAGCTTCTGCTCGATCTGGCGGCTGCCGGAATGCTCCGGGAGGAAGCGTACGCCACGGTGCAAAAGCACGCCATGCAGGCCTGGGAAACGGACGGCGATTTTCGGGGTGCCGTGGAGTCGGACGAAAAAATCCTTTCTTATCTGCCGCTTGAGAAGATTCAGCGGGCCTTTTCGCTGGATCGCTACCTGGCTAACGTGGACCGGATCTTCGCCCGCGTCTTCGGCGAAAACGAGCTTTAGAATCAACGGGTTTAGTACTAATCTTCTATTTTCGGGAAAATCTCCGGCTCGGAAATCAGGACTTCTGGGTTAAACTGTAAACCGGAAGTAGCCTTACCTTGACTTACCGGACAGATATTTTCGATTACGAATTGGCAAGGGTATTGCTGGTTGATGACGACCCCACGTCCCGGCTGACCCTCCAGACCGTTCTTCGGGCCGGGGGCTATAAGGTGGATGCGGCGGCCAGCGCGGCGGAAGCCGTGGGGAAGCTCGACGCTGGCGTTTACGAGCTTGTTTTGAGCGACTTACAGATGGAATCGCCGGAGGCAGGGCTAAAGGTCATCGCCCACGCTCGCATGAAGGACTACAAGCCGGCGACTGCTTTGTTGACGACCTATCAAAATGCCCGTCCGGCGGTGGCCCGGAACCAGCGGCACATTCTGATTGAGCCGGAAGATATTCCCGAACTCCTCAGCAAAGTCGCCTACCTGATCAGCGACCGGGCGACCCGGCGCATGCAGCGCGAACTGCGCCTCGCGGCCAGCTAAAGCCCCTTTACAGCCGCCTCCAACTCGTCCAAAGATCCCGCAAAAAAGTGGTCCTGCGCGTCGATCAAGAGCAATTCCTTGGGTTCTGGCAGGGCCTCGACGATCGATTCGATCTGCTCCACCGATCCGAACTGGTCGCGGGTGCTTTGAATGAAGACTTTCGGCGTCAGGCAGTCTGCCAGGGGCGTGTTCTGCCGGTAGGCGTTGGGGAAGCCCACGGCAATCACGCGCCGGGCGATTCCGCAGCCGAGCCGCAGGGCGATTCTCGAACCGAAGGAAAATCCCGCCACGGTAAACGGCAGATGGGGATAGCGTGCGCGCAGATAGGAGAGCGCGGCGCGCGCGTCCTCCAACTCGCCCTCGCCATCGGCATAGGCGCCTTCGCTCAAATTGACTCCCCGGTAGTTGAAGCGCAGCACCACGGCTCCGGTGGCGCGCAGTCCGCGGGCGATCCGATAGACCACCTTGTTATGCATGGTTCCGCCGTGTTGTGGATGAGGATGGCAGACCAGCGCGGCCTCCGCGGGCGAGCCGTGCTCGGGCTCTTCGAGCAAAGCTTCCAAGCGTCCGGCGGGGCCGGGGAGGAAGAGAGTTTCGATTTTACGCACTCATTCGATCTTAAAAGAAAATGAATGGCCGCCGATGAACGCGTGTTGTTTAATTCGAGCGGTAGTTCGTAAACTGCAAGTCGAGACCGAAATCGCCGGAACGCAGGAGTTGCATCACTTCCTGCAGCGTATCCCGGTCCTTGCCCGCGACGCGCAACAGGTCACCCTGGATCGAGATCTGCACTTTCTTCTTGGAGTCCTTCACGGTCTGCACGATCTTGCGGGCTTTGTCCGCGTCGATACCCTGCTGGAGCTTGATCTCCTGCCGCACGGTGTTGCCCGCGGAGGGGATGACTTTTCCGTACTCCAGGCCCTTGAGCGACACTTTACGCTTGATGAGCTTCTGCTCCAGGATTTCGATGACCGCCTTGAGCTTGAACTCGTCGGCGCTGGCGAGCAGGACTTTATTGTCCTTTTCGACCAATTCGATGGTGGAATGAGAGCCCTTCAGATCGTAGCGCTGCTGAATCTCCTTGAGCGCCTGCTGGATGGCGTTAGACACTTCCGTGAGTTCGATTTTCGAGACGACGTCGAAGCTATTATCTGGCATATTTTTCAGTACCGAAGGGGACAGAGTGGTCCGTCCCACTCGGATCTCTTAGTGTCCTAATGCTATCAAAACTTTTTCGGTGATTTCACGGATCAGCGCGGGCAGCGCGGCGTCGAGCGCCAGCGTGATCGCGGCCTGAATCCGTTCCGGATCGGCGGGCACCGGGGTGGGCGGCGCAGACGACCCATCGCTGGGAACGGCGGCCGATTCGGCGATCGCTTCGGCGAATAATCCTCGAGCCATTTTTGCCTCCGCAGCCAAAGGCCGGATGGTCTGCATGACCACCGAAGCTTCGAATGGTTTTCTGAGAATCGCGTCGCAGCCAGCGCGGCGGGCCTCCGCCTCCTCGAACTGTTCGAGCAGGCCAGCGGTGAGAATCACGCGCACATGGCGGTGCGCCGCCTTGACGCGGCGGCACAACTCGAACCCGTTGCAGCCGGGAAGAAACACGTCGGCGATGACCAGATCCGGGTCGACGTCTTCCAGGCGCACCAACGCGGTGTCGCCGTTGGTGATGCTGACCACCTCGAAGCCCTCCTCGCGGAGAATGCGCTCGCCCATGCGCTGGGCGTGAGGGCTGTCGTCGGCCAGAAGGATAATGCTCATTCCTGGCTGGCGGTGGTCTGGGTGGTGGTCTTCGCGGTCTTCTTTTTCTTCTTTTTCGACTTCGAAGTATCGGTGGCGGGAGTCTGGTCCGGCTTGGCGGTGGCGGCGGGAGCGGCCGGCGCTGCCGCGGGGGCGGCTTCACCCGTCTTCGCCGCATCTGCGTTCGCGCCGGTGGAGGAGTTCAAGGTCGCGCGAGCGTCGGGTTTGGTATCGAGCGCGGAAGCGCCGTTGGCTACCGGCGCGATCGTCACGTCGTTCACGCCAGTGGTGGGCTTGGCTTCCGCCGCGGCCGCGGCCGCAACGGGCACGCTCAGAGGAACCGACTGCTTGGGATTGGTCATGGTCGGCATGCCGCTGAGGGCCGCGTTGTGTGTATCCGGGCCGCGCTTGAGGAACTGCGAATCGCGCGCCAGCAGGCTTTCCTTCTTATGATTCTCCTTTTCGTACTTCATGTGCGCAATGGCCCTGGGATCCGCCTCGGGAATGGGCATTTCCAATTCGGTGAGGCGCTTCTTCGCGCCCTCCACAAAGCCGCTGAGCGGATAATCGCGGACGATCTTGGACAGCGCTTCGCCTTCCTTCTCCCGCGCGGGTTTTCCCATCTTGCGATAGGAATCAGCTTCCTGCCAGAGCGCATAATCGGCGCGGCTATAGAGCGGATACTGGTCCACAGCACCACCCAGGCGGTTGGCGGCGGCCGCGTTGGACCCCTTCTTGTGATAGTAATCGCCGACGCGCACCTCGGCCTCGGCCAGCGCTTCCTGAATATTGCGCAGCTTCTGCTCGATCTCCGGCACGAACTTGGAATTGGGCCATTGCGTGAGCAGCTGTTTGCACTCGTATTCGGCGCGCAGGGCGTTGTTCGGGTCGCGGTCCGCCTTCTCCATCTGGGCGATGTGGATATCGCAAATGCGCTTCTGGGATTCGGCGGCCTCTTCCATCGCCGGATAGAACAGGATGAAGTCCTTATATTCGGCTTCGGCCTGCGCCAGGCCGTGCGTGCCGCCTTCGCGGTACCAACTGTCGGCGATGGCGAGTTTGGCCTTGGCGAGGAATTCGCTGGAATCGTAGGTGTTGATGAGCGTGTTCAGCGTCAGGCGGGCCAGTTCATAGCGGCCTTTTTCAATATCCTTGATGGACTTGTCGAACAGGATCTTGTCCGGCTGCTGCGTGTCCTTGGTGATGGGGTTCTCATACTTCTTGCGCTTGAAGCCGCAGGCGGACGTCAACAGGATCGCGGATACCGCCGCAGTCACCACAGTCAATCGGGAAAAACGAATCATAGAAAAAAGAATCCTTAAGACTATACCTTAATGGCCAGCGCGTTTTGCGCAAGCGTCCGCATCTGCTCAAAAGTGGCCCGGGGATTCACAGTGTGAAAAATCGAGGATCCGGCCACCACCCACTCCACCCCGGCATCCACCACCGGGACCACGTTTTCCAGGTCCACGCCGCCGTCGATCTCGACGGGAAAGTGCAATCCGCGTTCCCTTTTCCTGGCCGCCAATTGGCGTACCTTGTTCAGCGAATTGGGGATAAATTTCTGTCCGCCGAACCCGGGGTTGACGCTCATTACCAGCACGTAATCGGCTACGTCGAGCACCTCGTCGAGCATCGCCACGGGTGTGGCGGGATTGATCACGACCCCGGCGAGGGCACCTTCGCTCTGGATCATGCGCAGCGTCCGATCCAGGTGCAGGCAGGCCTCCTGATGAACCAGGATCTGATCCGCACCGGCCTCAATGAACACGGGCGCGTAACGGTCCGGATCCGTGATCATCAGGTGCACGTCCAGCTTCATGCGCGTGACCTTCCTCAGCGATTGGACCACGGGAGGGCCCATGGTGAAATTGGGCACGAAATGGCCATCCATGATGTCCACGTGCAGCATCCGGCATCCAGCTTCTTCGAGCGGCGCGACCTGTTCGCCTAAGCGGGCAAAATCCGCCGCGAGGATGGAGGGGAGAATTTCAACCATGGGTCATGCTTCAGTCTTAGCGGTTCAAAATTCAGGGGATCATACTGAGTTTATCACGGCGGCGAAAAAGCCATCTCCAGGGTCGCGTCCGGGCAGACGCAGGTGGGCTTCGGCGCGCAGCCGCAGGGATTGAACGACGTTCTGATTTTCCTCTTTTTCCAGGGAGCAGGTGGCGTAGACAATGCGGCCGCCCGGCTTCAGGAAGCGCCGTGCCTGGTCGAGGATGGCTCGCTGGCGGGCGGCGAAGAGGTTGGCGTCGCCCGGCTTTAATCGCCATTTGATCTCCGGGTTTCGCCCGAGGGTCCCGGTGCCGGAGCAGGGCGCGTCCACCAAAATCCGGTCGAACTTCCGGGAGAAGGGGAGCGGTTGGGCGGCGTCCAGGACCACGCGCATCGCCGCGGCCGGAACTTCTTCCAGGCGTTTCAGATAGCGGTCGCAGGCGACCACGCGCCCGCCCATCGCGAGCGCCTGCGCTGTCTTATTTCCCGGCGCGGCGCAGAGGTCCAGGACCGTCATTCCCGGCTCGATGCCCAGCAGCGGGATAATGGTCTGCGCTCCCACGTCCTGGTGGCGACCGGTGACGGGGTTCACATCCGTTTCCGGCTGCTCCAGGGCGGCGCGGGCGATTTTTCCCGCCATTTCCCCGCCGAACTGCTTGTCCCATCGCGCCAGCATCCAATCTGGCAGGCTCAACTCGGTGGCGCGGTCGGGCCATTTCACGGGGATCCGGTCCACTTTTCGCAAAACGGCGTTGACGAAGCCAGCCGAGGAAGGCTTACGGGACTTCGCCAGCTCGACGCTTTCAGCGACGGCGGCGTGCGCCGGGATGCGGTCCAGATAGCGCAGTTGAAAAATGCCCATTTCGAGCGCGATGCGGGCCTCCAGATCCAGCTTGGCAATGGTGCGTCCGGCGAAATGGCGGATCAGGAAATCGAGCTGTCCGCGATAGCGCAATACGCCCATGACGATGGCTTCGGCAAGCGCGGCATCGCGGGTATCGAGCGAGGCTCCTTCGGTGCGCAGAAGGTCCGAGGCATAGCCGCCACCGTGGACCTTCAGCAGGATTCGAAATGCGAGATCGCGCGCGGAGGAGATCACAGGATGGAGAACCCCGGGGAGTTCTTCAGCGCTCTGTCGAACGTCACCGTATCGCGGCAGCCGGCATTCCAACCGAGCCGGCCGATCAGATAGTCGGAGAAATCTGCCCGGCCATGGCGATATTTCTCCAGTGCGGCGGCGGCCAGCGTTGGGTGGTCGAGATGGAACAGGTCGTCTTGAAGCAGGCTCTCGATGACCTTCACGATCTCCTCTTTCTGCTGGCGGAGGCCGTTCCTGAGCACCCAGACGAGTTCGCAGAGCACCGGCGCTGAAATGAAGAGGCGCTCACGGTTGCGCTGGCACTCGGCAAATACGCGCTCCACTACGGCAGCCTGATCGGCATCATCGGCGGTAACGAAGCGGACCAGAATATTGGTGTCCAGCGCCCTCATTCGCCGCGCGCGCCGCGCGCGATCGCCTCATCCATTTCCTTGAGCGTGATGGGGCGTTTCAGCGGAGACTTGATCATCCCCTTCAGAGAACGAAAACTCGTGTTGATCGGCCGAAGCGTGGTCCGTCCTTTGCGATCCGTGACGAAGTCGACACGGTCGCCTGGTTTTAGGCCGAGATGTGCGCGAACCTCCTTGGGGATTGTCACTTGGCCCTTCGATGTCACGGTGCTAATGGGCATGTCGGTTCCTTACCCTCACTATACTCCTTACCGTGACAGTGCGCCTTACTTTTTGCGCGAATCCTCTTCGCGCTAATATCCATACATATGAGATTGCTGGTCAAGTTCAGCGCTATCTTTACGCTGGTGTTCGGCATTGGAGTGGCCATCATCGGCGCGCTCACCTACCGGATGTTGCAGGACGGCGCCCGCGCGCAGGTTCTCGGGCAAGCCCAGTTGATGATGCAGGCGATGAGCTCGGTGCGGAAATACACCTCGGTTCAACTCCTGCCCCTGCTCGAACCGGTGGAGGCGCAAACCAAGACCTTTCTACCGCAGACCGTGCCCGGATACGCAGCGACCGAGAATTTCGCGTACCTGCGCGCGCAGTTTCCCGAGTACAGTTACAAGGAAGCGACGCTCAACCCCACCAATCTGCGCGATCGGGCCGTGGAATGGGAGGCGGA
>JBBIVT010000025.1:34181-47102 GCA_037439565.1 Acidobacteriota bacterium
GCGGCGCGCCTATCCGACATGGCGAACCGCATCAGCCTGGGCGATTTGGAGGTGCCCGAGTTGCCGGTGAAGGGCGGCGACGAGATCGCCGACCTGGCGGAGGCGTTCAATCGCATGAGGCGCAGTCTGGTGACGGCGATGAAGATGATCGGCGACCAGTAAATCAGCCGGGAAACGCCGCCAGAAACGCCTTGCGATCCTTTTCGCTGGGAATTTCGGCGGCCAGCGCATCGCGAAGTTCCGCCGCAGAATGCGCGTTTTTGGCGGCGCGGGCCACCACCATCGCCGCGATGGGGCCCATGGAAACGGCCAGCGCCTTTTTCGCCGCCTGGATGGACTTTTCATCGAGCGCGGGCGCTTTTTGGGAGCCCGAGGGTGTCGCCGCCTGACCGGAGGCCGTGCCGCAGGCCTTCAAAAACGCCTCCCGATCTTCCTCGCGCGGGATCTGGGTGGCGAGGTGCCGCGCCAGGGTATCGGGCGAGTGGTGCCTGGCGGCCTCCCTGGCCACCAGGTTCCTGGCGATGGGTCCCAGCACCCGCGTCAGCCCGGATTCGATTCGCGCCAGATCCTTGGGGTCGATGGGAGCGGCGGGACTATGCGGCGCGGACGCTTTTGCCAGGGCCACCGTTTCCGCTTCGTCGCCGCCAAAAAACGCCTGCCGCCAAGCGCCCTGAAACTCCGCCGCTGTCTGGTAACGGTCCTCCGGAGCTTTCGCGAGCGACTTCAACACGACGACGGAAATCGCCAAGGGAATCGAGCGCACGAGGGAGCCCGGAGAAGCAGGCGTTTCCTTCAAGTGCGCGTTCATGATCTGGTATTCGCTCTCGTTCTGGAACGGCCTGCGCCCGGTGAGCATTTCATAGACGGTGATTCCCAGCGAATACAGGTCGCTGCGCTCGTCGAGAGGCTTCGACATCACCTGCTCCGGGGACATGTAAGCCAGCGATCCGATGGCCATGCCGCTGCGCGTGATCCGCTGGTCGCCTGCCGCCGTGGCGATGCCGAAATCGGTGAGCTTCGGCGCACCGCGCGGCGTCACGATGATGTTGGAGGGCTTGATGTCGCGGTGCACGATTCCCTTGCCGTGCGCGTGGGACAGCGCGCCCAGAATATCGTCGATGATGCGGAACGTCTCACCCAAGGGCAAGGGCCCGTTGCGCAGTTTGGCATCGAGACCTGAGCCTTCAATCAGCTCCATGATGAGCAGAACGCTCTCAGCGGACCGGAATGCCGTCCGGATTGCCGCGATGTGGGGGTGCTGGAGTTTGGCTTGAATGCGGATCTCGCGCAGAAAGCGGTCCGCCGCCTCGGTGGAGCTTTCGTTGCCGGGCAGCACCACTTTCATGGCTTCTTCGCGGTCGGTAAGCGTGTTGCGGACCTTATACACCGCGCCCATGCCCCCGCGCCCAAGGACGGCGAGAATCTGATAATCGCCGACGGTTTGTCCGATGTCGAACGTCATGCGTCTTCGACAACGATAGCGTGAATTGGGGGGCGAAGAAAGCGCCTCAGCGGCAGCTCGGGTTATTCGCCGAGGGGATCGCCAGGAACGTGATGCTGGCCGGCGCGAGCTTCAGCGCGCCTGCCTTTTCCGGAGCGCCCTTCAGCGCGGGGACATCGTCTCCGGCGAGTTGCAGATCCTTGCCATTGAGTTGCACGCGTGAATCTTCCAGATTGCGCGCCGTCAACGTGTAGCGGTCACTCCTCATGGGGACGTCGAGCGCCGCCGCTGCCGTGCGGTCCGCGTTGATGGCGAGCAGCGCCACGCCTCCCTTGGAGCCGCGCAGGCAGTGGGCGTAAACGTAGACGTTTTCCGACGGCTGCGCGCCCGCATCGAGCACCGTCACGCCCATCAGCCTGCGCCAGACGAGCGCGCTCCAGTAATTCGGCCTGGGCGCGAGCGTTTTTTCGTCAATCAAGCCGTAATCGCTCGCGTCCAGCGTATTGTGCGCCACCACTTGCACGCCGCGCCGCGCGAGGCTGCCAAGCTGATGCAGATAGCGGAAACTGTCCAGGAATGTCGCGCCCCACGGATTGCCTCCGCAGGCGGCGTCGCCAGTTTCGGTGAGCCACAGCGGCTTTCCCGGCGCGAATTTATCGCGCAGTCCGGCATAGAACGCCTCCACGCGATCCGTGCGGGTGAGCCACTCCGCGGTGAGCGCGTCGTCCGGCGTCATCGGACCTGCGCAACGCTTCGAAACAGCGCCATAAAAGTGATAGGAAAACGCGTCGAAATCCGTGCCGCCCTTGGCGAGAAGATCCTCGCTTTTGATCATTCGCGAAGCCAGGCCAGGAGGTCCCAGCGAAACGCCTTCGCCTACAGAGCCCGGCCCCAGGATCTTCGTCGCCGGCTCGGATTTCTTGATGAACGCGTTGAAGACGGTGAGATCGCGGCCGTAAGCCGCGGCGTCGTAACCCTTGGGAGCGCCCCCCATGGCCGCGAAGGTGGGCTCATTCATGAACTCGGACGCGGCGATGCTGCCGCCGACGGATTTCGTGTAGTCGAAAAAAGCCTGAGCCTGCGCTGGTGTCCAAAGGCCCGAGGCATCGCGCACGCCCGCGCCGGTGGCCACCGAGGTGACGATCCTGGCATCCACCGCGCGCGAAAAATCGACGACGCCTTTCCATTGCGCATGAGTGAGCACGCCGCCGAATCCCTCCGGAGGTTTCGGCGCATCGCCAAAATAGGTGGAGTTGGCCCACGTCCCGCTGACGCGGACATACGCGGGGCCCAAGGCAGCCGCCAGCTTGCGCAATCGCGGACTCGCCAAGTCGATGGGAGGCCGCTGCATATAGAGATTCGGGTCCAGGCCCACGGGCCCGCCGGGCGCGGGAGGCGCGTTCAGAATGGAGCCGACCTCGCTGTAAGGCCTCCAGAAGCGGCCACCGGTGACCTCGACCATTTCGATGTTGAAGGACTGAAACCGTTCGTCGACGGAGCCGATACGAGGCATCGTCGAAGGAGAAATCTGGGCAACCCCCGCGGCAGCCAGGGCGGCCAGGGTAATGGGGATCTTCATATCTGAAGACAAGATAGCGGAAATGGAGGAAGAGTGGAGGAGCTATTGGTACTTCACCAGCAGTTGTCCTTCTCGCTCCCTTTCTTGAAGATGCCTCGGGGTTGGGTCACGTTGCCCTAGGCCTCGACGCTAAGAGTAAGGTTCGCCATACATGCACGATAGCAAGAAAGTCATACGATCAATCCCGGAACAGCGCTCGAAAGCCTTCCTGTTCGAAGTGGCGGTCGTTGGTGAGGACATCGGTCAACCCTTCGCGCCGCATCGTCGCCATGGAGATGCAATCCGTCAGGCTGTATCCTTTGTCGGGACGGGAATGATACATGCGCAGTCCGGCTAGAAATGACTCCCGGCTTTGCGGAATCACGCGAATTGCGCTGCTTTCTAACAATTCCCACACGCTCCCGGCGACTTCGCGGCGGTGCGGCGTTGGAGAGGACGAAAAATAGGAGAGGTACTCTGTCAGTACCTCATCCGTTGTCACGAGTCCGGATGAACCGAACTGCTCAGTGAGGGCAATCGCGCGTTCATGAGCGCTATCCTTGAAATCCGCCAGTGCGATCCAATAAAACGTGTCGGCGAACACGGAGCTCATAGGTCACGCTTTGGAGTTTCGTAAAGATAATGGTCGTGCTGACTCGCGCCATCCTTGGGCATGGTCCCGCGCGACTCCGGCGGCACCCTGCGCATGTGCTTCAGGACGATATCGGCAGCGGATTGAAGAGGCTTTTCGGGCGCCGCCAGCTTCTCAATCCAAGCCTCCAGCGTCAGCCCTTCAGCCGCCGCTTTGGCCTTCAACGCCGCTGCCTGTTCATCGGAAAGCTCGATCACCGTCATACCTTCATCCTACTTCTTCGCCGGACCATACAGTACCCGCCCCGGCCTCTCCGCCGTCATCGCACCGTCGAGGATCACCGGTCTGCCGTTGATCACCACGTGCTTGAATCCGACGGCGTACTGATGCGGCTTGGCGAACTCGGCTTTGTCGGCCACCGTCGCCGCGTCGAACACCACGACGTCGGCCTTCATGCCGGGGCGCAGCAGGCCGCGATCGAACAGTTTCAGCCTGGCCGCGGGCAGGCCGGACATGCGGTGCACCGCGTCTTCCAGCGTGATCGTGTGCCGGTCGCGCACATAACGGCCCAGCACCCGCGCGAAGGTTCCGTAGCTGCGCGGATGTGGCGCGCCGACGCCAAATTCCGGGATCTCCCCATCCGACCCGATCATGGTGAACGGATATTTCAGAATCCGCTCGACGTCTTCCTCGCTGATGGCGTGATACACCGCCGAACACCCGCCCGATGTCTGAATTTCGAGCAGCGTCTCGGCGGCGTTCTCAAAATTGACGGCGCGGCCGCGATCCTTCGTGATATCGGCGAGGCTTTTTCCGGCCAGCGACTTGTCGAACCCGCAGCTTGCCATCACCACGTTGGCCGGATCGCCAGCGCCGCGGTCGTTGAGGAGGTTGTCCGCCACCACGGCCTTGATGCGGGCGCGCTGCGCCGGGGCGTTGAGCCGCTCCACAAGCGCCTTTTGCCCGCCTTCCTGCGCCCACTGCGGAATCAGCGCCGCGGTTCCGGTGCTCGATGCCGTGTACGGATAGGCGTCGATGGTCACGTCGACGCCGCGCGCGCGGGCCTGCTCCACCAGCTCAATCGTCTCCTTGCTCAATCCCCAATTCGCCCGGCCGATCACCTTGTGGTGCGTCACCTGCGTGGGCATGTGGCCGTCCTCGCCGATACGGATGGTTTCCTTTACACTGGCGACGATCTGCGCCGCTTCGTTCCGCATGTGGGAAATGTGCATGCCGCCCATTGCCCCGGCAACCTTGGCGACCTCGATCACTTCATCGGGCGGGGTGAAATTTCCGGGCACATAAAACAAGCCGGTGGACATGCCGAACGCGCCATCGAGCATGGCCTGCCGCATCAAGCCGCGCATTGCTTCGATTTCCCCGGGCGTCGCCGGTCGATTCACCAGTTGCATCACTTGCTGGCGGATCGAGCCTTGTCCGGCGAAGGTGCCGAAGTTTGGCGCGGGCCTGGCATCGGCCACGCGCTTCAGAAAATCGGCGATCGGCAGGGGCGAGCTTCCGTCGTTGCCTTCCAATAAGGTCGTGACGCCCTGGCGCAGGTAGTTTTGGGCCATCGGATCGATGAAGATGCCGCGGCGGGAGTGGGTGTGAATATCGATGAAGCCCGGGGCCACAATCATGCCTTTCGCGTCCAGAACACGCGCGGCGGATTTGGGGTCGAAATGGCCGATGGCGGCGATCGAATCGCCCTTAATCGCGATATCGCCATAGAACCACGGGCCGCCCGCGCCATCCACAATGCGCCCGTTAGCGATCAGGAGATCGAATGGCTGCGCGGCGAGAAATGGCGCGGCCAACGCAATTAAAACGAATTTCCTGAGCATTATTTCGGCAGCCTTTCGCGCAGGACGTCTTCGACGTCTCCCATCTTCTCACCAAGCAGGTTGAGCTTCCGGGACAGGGCCTGGATCTCGGCCTCGGCCCGGCGGTTGACTTCGTAGTCCATTTCCCCGCGCAGCCGATCCTTGGTGTCCTGCCGGTTCTGGCTCATCATGATGACCGGCGCTTGAATCGCCGCCAGCATCGACAGGAAGAGGTTGAGCAGGATAAAAGGATACGGATCCCATGCGGCCTTGCCGAGCCAGACGTTAATCCCGCTATAAATCAGCAGCACGATGCAAAACGCAATGATGAAAGACCAGGAGCCTCCGAATTTGGCCACCATGTCGGCCACGCGTTCGCCGGTGGTCATTTCCTCCTCGATCACCTCATTCGGGTTGCGGGAGGAACGGCTGCGGACCAGTTGCTGGGAGGCGTGAAACTGACGCCCGAGCACGGTGAGCATATCCATGCCGGCGTGGGGCTTACGTTCGAGCAGGACAGTGATGTCGTTGCGGTCCACCTCCATGCAGACGGTTTCCTCCATAGCCACAGCTTCGGTCTGATGCGCCGTTCGATCCAGCATGGAGGCGAAGCCGAAGAACTCGCCGCGGGCGGGCTCGTCGACGACTACTTCCTGATGATCTTCGTCGACGGTGGTGACGCGGACCCTGCCGGAGACCATGACGTAGGCCTGGCCGCCGGGGTCGCCGACTTTATAGATGCGTTGCCGGGGCGCGAAGGTCTTTAGCTCGACCTGACCGGCCAGGACAGCCATTTCATCGTCGTCCAGCAGGGCGAATAGGGGAATGTCACGGAGAATTTCTGGAGCACATGCCATGGGGGCGATCCTCGCAGGGCATTTTAACATTCGGTTGTGCCGGGCCGATAAAGACTAGAGCCGGAGCAGGAGGCGGGATCGCTCGTTCGCTGCCGGGCTGCCGAATCGACACAGCCCTGTGTCCATTCTTCACGCGTTGTGGATGTGTCTTGCCTCGGCCGGACGTTCCTCGCTCGGTTTGGGCGAGGAGCCGATCATCTCGAAAAATAAGGAGATGATGAGCAATCCTGCGATGGCGGCTCCGATAATCATGTGCGTCCCTTTTCTCTTGTTTTACTGTCTTCTCTATTTCCTAAGCACTCTGGCGGCCAATTTGTTTCGGTGCGCCGCGATCCTGCTTAAACCTGACTCTTCGGCAGTTTCCGCCGCTTTCGATAGGTGATTCTTACTGCGGATACGTTTCCTTGGATGCGCGTGGATGCCGAACGGGCTCCGGATGGGCAAAAATATCGCGTTACACTGGGAACAAATGTCACAACAATACTCCAATCCGCCCGCGATGGCGATCGACCCGTCCAAGAAGTACACCGCGACCTTCACCACGTCACGCGGTGAAATCATTTGCGAGCTCTTCGCGAAGGATGCGCCCAAGACGGTGAACAATTTCGTATTCCTGGCTAAGGAAAAGTTCTACGACGGTACGGTGTTTCACCGGGTGATTGCCGATTTCATGATCCAGGGCGGCGACCCCACGGGCACCGGCCGCGGCGGCCCAGGCTACCGTTTTGAGGATGAGACGAAGGGAAATCCCAATAAACATAAAGCGGGCACCTTGTCGATGGCCAACGCCGGACCGAACACCAATGGCAGCCAGTTTTTCATCACCCACGTCGAAACGTCGTGGCTGGATGGCAAGCACACGGTCTTCGGCAAGGTGCTGAAGGGCAAGGAGGTCGTCGACGCGGTGCAGGGCGGGGATCAGCTGTTATCGGTGGTCGTCACGGAGGGGTAGAGCCCAGTAGCCGGGAGAGCGGCCTGCAAGCCTCAACCGAACGATGACCGGCTTTGGAAAATTCTCGCCGGCAGGAAGCGCATTGCCATGGGTAGCCGGCCAGCCAATCGGCCGACGCCTGGGGTTTGGCCTCAGTCCGCTCTCGCAGGTTCATGCCCCAATTTTGATCAAATACCTTCTTACCACCCCATCGCGAGCTTCACGAAGGTCCGCACGCACACGCCCGTTGGGCCCTTGGCCAGGAACGGCTTGGCGTCGTCGAGCCACGCTGTTCCGGCGATGTCGAGGTGCACCCAGGGCGTCTCGTCGACGAATTCGCGCAGGAACCACGCCGCGCTAATGGCTCCGCCCCAGCGTCCTCCGATGTTGGCCAGATCGGCGAAGGCGCTCTTGAGCAGATCCTTATAATCGTCGTCCAAGGGCATGTGCCACATCTTTTCGCCCTGGTCCTTGGCGGCGGCCATGACTTGCGCCAGGAAATCCTCGTTATTGGTAAACGCGCCGATGTTGACGTGGCCAAGGGCGACGACGATGGCTCCGGTGAGGGTCGCGGCATCGACGAGGTGCGTGCAGCCGAGGCGCTTGGCGTAGGTGAGCGCGTCGATCAGGATCAGGCGGCCTTCGGCGTCGGTGTTCAGCACCTCGATTGTCTTGCCGTTCAGGGACGTGACGATATCGCCAGGGCGCTGCGCGTTGCTGGATACCATGTTCTCGACGGCGGGCACGAACGCGGTAACCGGAATCGACGGTTTCAGCCTGGCAATCGCGCGCATCGCGCCCAGCACGGCGGCTCCGCCCGCCATGTCGTACTTCATTTTTTCCATGCCGTCGGCCGGCTTGATCGAGACGCCTCCCGTATCGAACGTCACGCCTTTGCCCACCAGGGCCAGGTGATCGGCCGATTTTGGCGCGGCGGCGGGCCGATAGCGAACCACGATCAGCGCGGGCGGCGCGGCGCTGCCCTGGGCGACGCCGAGCAGCGAGCCCATGCCCAGTTGCTTCATGCGATCCTGTTCCAGAACCTCGCATTCCAGGCCCGCGGCGGCGGCCATCTCCTGCGCCTTCGCCGCCAGAACCAGGGGTGTGAGCAGGTTAGCCGGCTCATTCACCAGTTCGCGGGTGAAATTCTGCGCTTCGGCGAGGATCACCCCGCGTTCGAAGGAATTTTCGATTTCCGCGCCGTTGGCGGCGGCGACCACGTGAAAGGATTCAAGCGGCTTGGCGTCGGACTTCGTCTTGTGTTGATCCGGCTCGAAATTGCCGAGGAGCGCACCTTCGACAGCCGCCTCCGCGTCGCGCCCTTCCAGAATCCAGGCCAGCGACTTCACGCCTTTCTGCTTCAGGGATCGGACGGTTGAGCCGGTGGCCTTGCGCAGCGCCGCGGAATCGAACGCCGCCTTTTTCCCTCCGCCCACCACGGCGAGCCTTTTGGCCTTGATGCCTTGGGGCTGATGCAGCACGGCCATCTCGCCCGGTTTGCCGGAGAACTCTCCGGACGCTCTCAACTCGTCGAGCCACGGGGAGGCGAACTTCAGGTCGGCGGACGGGGATTCATCCTCGAACACGACAACGGCGGCGGCATCGGCCTCGACTTGAGGCAGCGACTGATACAGGATTTTAGTTTGCATGGTTATTCCTTTTGTTTTCTGCGCATACCGGCGCGCGCCTCGGCGTCGGCCTCGCGGGCGCGCTCGGATTCGCGTTTATCGTGCAGCTTCTTTCCTTTTCCGATGGCCAGTTCGATCTTGATCAGGCCGTTTTTCAAATAAAGCTTGGTGGGGACCACCGTCAGGCCGCGCTCGCGAATCTGTTCATGCAGCGCGTCGATCTGGCGGCGGTGGAGCAGCAGTTTGCGGCGGCGCACCGGCTCATGATTCATGATGTTGCCGTGCGAATACTGCCCGATGTGGGTGTTGCAGAGCCAGGCCTCATTGCCGGCGACCTCGGCGAAGGCGTCTTTCAACTGGATTTTGCCGTCGCGGGCGGCTTTCACCTCGGTTCCAGACAGGACAAGACCGGCCTCGATGTGGTCCGAGAGGTAGTAATTGTGCCCGGCGGAGCGATTATCGCTGAGGATTTTGATTTTCGATTCCACGTCAGGAACCCAAACTGCGTCAGTAGCTTATGAGGCTCAAGCGCTTATTGTAGCACGAGCTGAAGGGTACAAATCCGGTAAGATGATGAACCGAAAACACTTATCTGTGTTCCTCGCGCTGATCTTGATGGGGCCCGGGCCAGTTCTGGAGGCCAAGGACAAGGGGGACAAGGATTTCAAGGCGGCACAGGACGCGGCGATCCGCCAGGATTGGGACCATGCGCTGGACCTTTACATGTCCGCGCTGGACAAAAATCCGAACAATCCCGCTTACATCGTGGGGATGCGCCGGACTCGATTTCAGGCCGGGCAGATGCACGTGAATCTCGGCCAGAAGCTGCGGGTCGAGGGCAAGGTGCAAGATGCGATGGCCGAGTTTCAGAAGGCCATCATCGCCGATCCATCCTCGGCCATCGCGATTCAGGAATTGAGACGGACCCAGGCGATCCTGGACCAGCAAAAGTCGGGAGTCAAGGAGCCCGACTCATCGGAAGCGGGATTGACGCCGTCTGAGCGCGCGCGGCGGGCATCGGACCGGAAGGTCGCCTCCATGGAAGCTCCTCCGGAATTGAAGCCGATCGTGGGCATGATCCAGACCATCAAGATCAATAATCAGCCCCCCAAGGTTCTGTACGAAACCATCGGCAAGATGGCCGGCATCAACGTAGTGTTCGATCCGCAATACACCGCGCCGGCGCGCAATTCCAACGTCGATCTGGCGAATATGCCGATCGAGGAAGCGTTTGACTACCTGGCGATGCTGACGCACACCTTCTGGAAGCCGATTTCCCCGAATACGATCTTCGTGACGGAGGACAACGTTACCAAGCGCCGCGATTATGAGGACGAAGTGGTGAAGGTGTTTTACGTCACCAACGCGACCTCCGTGCAGGAGTTTCAAGAAATCGCCACCGCCATCCGCACCGTGGCCGAAATCCGGCGCGTGTTTACCTACAACGCGCAGAAGGCTCTGATCGTGCGCGGAAGCCGTGACCAGGTGGCGTTGACGGAAAAGCTTATTCACGATCTGGACAAGCCCAAGTCGGAAGTGGTCATCGACATTATCGTGATGCAGGTGAACAGCACGTATTCGCGCAGTCTGGCGGCAACGCTCGCCTCGGGCGGCACGGCCGGATTGCAGCAGGCGATTTCGTTCAACGGCCCTGCCTCAAACCTGAACAACACCGGGGTCGGTACGGGCATCGGCACCGGGGTCGGCACAGGGATAGGCACGGGCACGGGTACGGGTACGGGAACCGGCGTAAACTCCGGAACGGGAGTGGTGACGCTGAGCCAGATTCCCCATATTTCCATCAATCAATTCAGCACGTCGCTGCCGGGAGCGATTCTCAACGCCGTGATGTCCGACGCGCGGACGAAGACGATGAATAAGCCGCAGGTGCGGGCATCCGACGGCATGAAAGTGGAGCTGAAGATCGGCGAACGAATCCCGTACGCGACGGGCAGTTTTTCGTCGGGCGTTTCCGTGGCGGCCAGCGTCAGCCCGCTGGTGTCCACGCAGTTCAACTACGCCGACGTCGGCCTGAACCTGTCGATTACGCCGCAGGTGCACTCCCAAGGGGAAGTGACGCTGCATATTGAAGTGGAGGTTTCGAGCGTCGATCAGTATGTGAATATCGGCGGCATATCCCAGCCGGTGATCGGCCAGACGAAGAATACGGCGGACCTTCGGTTAAAGGAGGGCGAGATCAATATTCTGAGCGGATTGAGCCAGAGCTCCGATGCGACCACGGTGGCGGGCCTGCCAGGATTGACAAATATTCCGATTTTGGGGCAGTTCCTGTTCGGCAGCTCGACCAAGAACAAGCAGACCAGCGAACTGATGATCGCCCTGATTCCGCACATTGTCCGCACGCCGGATTATTCGGCGGAGAATCTGCGCGGAATTTACGCGGGTTCGGATCAGGTGGTGAAACTGAGTTACGCGCCGAAGGTGGACGAAGCTTCCGCGGCGCCGGCCAATCCTCCGGCCTCGAATCCGGCCGCGGCGGTCAATCCTCCTGCGCCGCAGCCTCCTGCGCCACTGCCTCCCGCCACGGCGCCTCCGGCCACGCTGCCTCTGGCCACTGCACCACCGGCCACAGCGCCATCGGCCACGGCGCCTGCTGGAGCGCGGCCTCTTGCGACCCCGCCTCCCACGACGCGGCAGGTTCCGCCGGTGGTGCCGGGTGCGCCCGCTGCCGCCGCAGGGCCGGCGCGCGTACGGTTTGCTCCGGAATCCGTGCAGACGGTTACGGGAGCCACCGTGCAGGTTGCCGTGCAAGTCGACAACGCAGCGGATCTTTTCTCAGCCTCGCCGATGCGCGTCAAATACGACGCGTCGATCCTGCGGCTGAACGACGCCGCGCCGGGCGAGATGTTCACCCGTGACGGCGTCCGGATCACTTCCGTGAAAGACATTCGCAACGAAGTGGGCGAGGCGACGCTCACGGTGGCGCGGGCACCGGGTTCGCCCGGTGTTTCAGGCTCCGGCGCGGTGATGATGTTGAATTTCACCGCCGTCGGCAAGGGTGCCGGGACCGTCTCGCTGCCGGAGTTCAATTTGAAAAATTCGCAGTTGCAGCCGCTGCCCGCTTCGCCAGCTGAATTGGCGGTAAAGGTAAATTAGAGGAATGAAGAGAAAACGCCAGCGCGGATTCACCATGGTGGAGCTGATCGTATCCTTCACGATCATGGCTCTGCTCACGACCATGGCGCTGCCGCTGGCCTCCTACAAGGTGAAGCGCGACAAAGAACGTGAGTTGCGTTACTCCCTGCGCGAGATTCGCAAGGCCATCGATGACTATAAGGACGCCTCAACGCTGGGGAAAATCGAGGTGAAGCTTGGCACTGAGGGTTATCCGGAGTCGTTGGAGATTCTAGTGGAAGGCGTGAAGCTGGCCCAATCGGCGGACGGGAAAAAGATCAAGTTCCTGCGGCGGATTCCGAAGGATCCGATGACCGGCCAAGCCGACTGGGGAAAGCGCAGCATGCAGGACGATCCGACATCGCAAAGCTGGGGCGGACAAAATGTTTTCGACGTATATTCCAAGAGCACGGAGCGAGCGCGCGATGGCACGCCTTACTCGGACTGGGACTGACACCCGCGGCCCTCATGCCGGCAGGGGCTACACGCTGATTGAGCTGATCATCGTGATGGCGATCATCTCCATCCTGCTGTCGGTCGCGGTTCCGCTGTATCAAAAGTCGATTCTGCGCACGAAGGAGAGTCTGCTGAAGAATAATCTCTTCACGCTGCGCACGGTGATCGACGAGTACACGTTCGATAAAAAGAAAGCGCCGCAGCAATTGCAAGATCTGGTGACGGCTGGTTACCTGCGGGCTGTTCCGATCGATCCAATCACCGGAAACGACCAGTGGATCACGATCATGGAAGACGCGCTGACGGCGGTGGACCAGACCGATCCAGGAATTTGGGACGTCCGCAGCCGCTCCGATCAGAAGAGTATGGAGGGCACTCCATACTCCGAGTGGTGACGGGGCAGGCTGAGTTGGTACACTGAGCTTGTAAACGCCCGCCTGGACATTCCCCGGTCGTCTAATGGTAGGACAGCGGCCTTTGGAGCCGTGAATCGTGGTTCG
>JBBIVT010000026.1:0-2824 GCA_037439565.1 Acidobacteriota bacterium
CCCAAGTCGATCCGCTTCGGTTTGCCATCAATGGGCTGGATCCAAAGCCCCGTCGTCGTACCGTCGTTCGCGCTGACAAGCAATGATTCGCCGTCAGGCATCCACATCGCGCGCTGCACGTTGCGGTCGACCAGGCGCGTCACGCTGGCCGTATCTCCCCCAGTGGCTCGCCCGACATAAATCTCGTTCACGTTCTTCTGCTCCCCGTCGCGCGGAAACCAGTGTGCGATGTGAACGCCATCGGGCGAGAACAGAGGCTGGGATTCGTTGCGCGTCCGTCCGGTGAGCGCTTTCATCTGGCCGCTTTCGACATCCAGCAGTTGCACGGTAGATTTGTCGCCATCGCCCGTGTACGGCGTGGCCACCTTCACGATCGCCAGCCTCGTCCCGTCCGGCGACCACGACAGTGGCGACGAGGGCGCGCTCGGCGGCAAGCTCACTGGCAGCGTCCACGATCCGTTGGTCAGCCGCCGCGCCGAGCCCATACCGTCAGCCGCGATCAGCCAAACATGCGAAGGCCGCGGAGCCTCCTGCAGTAGATAATGATTATTCTGAATTTCGAAGGAGTGGTTATGGCGCTCCTCTCCCGTCACCTTCGGGGCTTCATCTGTCGCTACATACGCGATCTCGCCGTGGCCCGGCCTCCAGGCGAACTGCTGCACCCCGGTAGGCGAATTCGTCACCTGCCAAGAGTCGCCTCCATTCATCGGCATCACAAAAATCTGCGGCTTGCCGTCCACAGACGCCAGAAAGGCCAGCCGCGAGCCGTCCGAGGACCAGCGCGCCTGCGTCAACCCCCGGCGGCCATGGGTGAGCACCCGCTGTGCACGCGTTGAAACGTCGATCAGCACCAGTTCCGGATCGTAACGGTCTTCAGAGAAATTGGTGCGCGAAACGACCACCGCCACGGATTTGCCGTCGGGCGAAATCTGCGGGTCATTCAGCCGAACAATGTGTCCGGCGTTTTCGATACCGAAGCGCGCCGCCGAAGCAGTCGCGACGGCGAGAAAAAGGACGGTCCAACGGATGAGTCGCATGAGGTCTCCTCGAAGAGTGGATTGAGGAGATTATCGCACGTCAAACGCTGCCCGCCGTCTCTAAAACTCAAGGCGCGACGGCTACGGGCGGAATCGGCCCGCTGGACGGAACAGCCACCACAACTTCGCTCCGCTTGCCGCGATACACAACGGCAAGGTGTTGGGCCTGGATAAACTGGCGAAAATAACCTCCGTGCAGGACGTAAATCGACTTGCCGGTGGGAAAAGTGTCCAACGAAACATACGGAAATTCGGGGAACGATTCTTTCTTCGATAGAATCCGGTAGAAATTCAGGGGCGCAACGTACAGTCCGTCCATGGCCGTATCGGTGACGCCGTACGCGTGGTTCAACCGCGCCAGCACGGCATAGACTTCCTTGGTGTCCGCGTCGTCTTCATATTCCTTGAAGTAGGTGAAGCGGAGGCAGAGAACATAATAACCGGCCAGCAGGACAAGAGCGCCCGTCATGCCCCGACGAATCCATCGCGAGACGGCGGATCGCGCCGGCGAAGCCGCGATCGCGCCTACCGTTAGAGTGCACAGGGGAATCAGGAACGTTCCCGTCCGCGTCATGGGCAACGGCAGCTTGCCCATCCGGTAAGCGATCCAGTGAAGCAACACCGCGAACGCTGCCATTCCGGCAAGCGCGGCAGCGAACTTTCCTACCCACCATTCGCGGGCGTGCTTGAGGGGGGAACCGTCGAGCCACATCGCCGCAGCCTGCGCCGCGCACAGAATTCCCAGCGGAGCCAGCAGCGTTGGCATCACGCGTTGCAGCTTCGCGAACGCGCGTGGAGCCCTATACAGCGAAACGTCCACCATGCTGAGCGCCATCTCCTTCAATGAATGCGAGGTGTAGAAGAACTCCCCCTTCGGCCAGTGCGCCAGTGGATAGGCACAAAATGCCCCCACGACGGCCAATCCAGGAAAAACGCAAGATGCCGCAACCACCGGTACGGATTCGGCCCTTGCCGATGCCAGGGCCCAGCCAACAATGAATAGAAACGCCGCCAGGTCGGCAAAGCAGAACGAGAAGCTCGCGGCGAACGAGAGTCCCAGCGCCAACGACGCCATCGCGCAGCACGCCCGCAGCGAAGGGCCTCCCTCCACGCGATGCCACACCGGCACGGCGATGGCTGCCACCAGAAATGCGTTCGCCAAACTATAGCCGCGCGCCGCCGCCATGAAATCCAGCAGGAACGGATTGTAGACCAGGCACACAAAAAGGGGAAATTGCAGGCTGAACCGGCTCGTCAGGCGGCGGCATAAAAAATAGCAAACGAAAATGTAGAGGATTGCTCCCAGCACCGCCGGCAGGCGAAGCGTGAAGCTCGACACGCCGAAGACCCGCGTCGCGATCCAGATCAGGGCGGTATTCAGAACGTGGTTATTCGGAAATGGATGCCAGATGTAGTCAAGCGATTTCGAGGCGAACCAGAAATAGGTATCTCCTTCGTCCTGAGTGACCGATTGCAAGCAAGCCCGCAGGATCGTCCAAGCTGCCGCGAAGACGGCAGCGAAGCGCAAGGCCCATCTTTCCACCTGCATCATGGTTCATTATGACGGCAATGTGCTCCGGGAAGCAGGGTTCCCTTTACTTCTTCGTCCGCCGGACTTCAATCACCGGAATCAACGAGTATGCCTGCTCTGGCGCCGCCTGGCGCGAGCGGTGCGACAGCTCCGTGTTCAGGCTGGAAACGAACTGCTCGATCTGGTTCTGCATCTCCGCCATGCGCTCCCGCATGTTGAGGATAATTTCCACACCCGCCAGATTCACACCCAGATC
>JBBIVT010000026.1:2924-15917 GCA_037439565.1 Acidobacteriota bacterium
TGCGCTCCCGCATGTTGAGGATAATTTCCACACCCGCCAGATTCACACCCAGATCGCGCGTCAATTTCAGGATCACTTCCAGGCGCTCCAGATCCTGATCGGTGTAGAGCCGCGTGTTCCCTTCGCTGCGCGACGGCTTCAGCAGCCCCTCGCGCTCATAGAGGCGCAGCGTCTGCGGGTGAATCTGGTACTGCTCGGCAACAGCCGAAATCATATAGGCGGCTTTGTTCTTTTTCGCCATGTCAGACCTTCGACCACAGCTCCGCTCGCGGATCCTCCGGATGCAGGGTCGCGTATTCACGCAGCAATTCCTTGGTGCGCTCGTCGTGAACCACGGGAGCTTCCAGCGTGACTTCCACCAGCTGATCACCCCTCGCGCCAGTGCGCGAATTGAGCACGCCTTTTTCGCGCAGACGAAATTTCTGGCCGTTTTTGGTGCCCTGGGGGATCTTCAACAAGGCCCGCCCGTCAATGGTCGGCACCTCGATCTTCGTTCCGAGGCCCGCTTCGTCGATGCGCACCGGCACGGTGATCTCAATATCGTCGCCTTCGCGGTGGAACACCGGATGAGGCTCCACGCGCAGCGTGATATACAGGTCTCCGGAAGGAGCCCCGTGCGTTCCGGCGTTGCCTTTTCCCGCCACCCGCAGACGGGAGCCTTGTTGCGCGCCCGGCGGGATGCGCACGTCCACCGTTTCGCTCTTCGCAATGACTCCGTCGCCGTGACAGGCCGAGCACTTATTGCGCAGGCGGCCCGTTCCCTCGCAGCGAGGGCAGGTCAGGCTGAACTTCATCGCGCCCGCCGTCTGCGTCACGTTGCCGCTGCCGTTGCACTCCGGGCAAACCGCATTTGCCCCGGGCCGTGAACCGGTTCCGCTGCACGTCGAACACGTCTCCTGGCGCGAAACATTTAACCGCACCTGCGTACCCTTGATCGCCTGCCAGAAATCGATGCTCAGGCCGTATTCGAGATCGGCTCCTTTTTCCGGCGGACCCGCCCCGCCTTCAGACCGTCCTCCGCCAAACCACTGGCTGAAAATGTCCTGGAAGTTGGAGGCGTCGCCACCGCGCCGGCCCGCACCCGCGCCCGCTCCGGAAAACGCGTCAGAAAAGTCGAATCCGCCGAATCCCATGTTGGGCCCGCGCGCCGCGCCCGCGCCCGGACGCCCGCCCGCATGCGGCATCCCGTTTTCCGAATAGAAGCCGTATTGATCGTACATCTGCTTCTTTTTCGGATCGCTGAGGATGTCGTAAGCTTCCTGAACTGTCTTAAAACGGTCCTCAGCGGCCTTGTCGCCGGGATTCAGATCGGGATGATGTTTCCGCGCAAGGCGGCGATATGCTTTGCGAATCTCATCCGCATCCGCGTCCTTGGCCACTCCCAGCGTTTTGTAATAGTCCATAGGACCGCCCAGGCGTCACGCGCCAGACGCCGCGCGCCGGTTTCTCTCCTGACGCGCGACGCTCCGGCGCTTTCCGCCTACTTCTTGTCTTCCACGTCCACGAACTCAGCGTCTACCACGTTGTCCTTCGGCTTTTCCGAGGTGCCCGCGCCGCTTGCACCCGCGCCATCCTGCGGCGGAGGCGGACTGCCCGCCGACGTCTTGTACATCGCTTCGGCCAGTTTGTGGCTGGCCTGCGTCAGAGCGTCCACGGCCTTGTTGATCTCTTCCACCGAGCCCGCTTGCATGGTCTTGCGCGCCGTCTCCAGCGCCGCTTCCACCGCCTTGGCGTCTTCCTCGCCGATCTTGTCGCGATGGTCTTTCAGCATCTTCTCCACCTGATAGACCATCGAGTCGGCGCGGTTGCGCGCGTCGATCTCGTCCTTGCGCTTGCGGTCGTCTGCCGAATGCGCCTCGGCGTCCTTCGCCATTTTGTCCACTTCTTCCTTGCTCAGGCCCGAAGAGGACGTGATGGTGATCTTCTGCTCATTGTTGGTGGCTTTGTCCTTCGCCAGAACATTCAAAATGCCGTTGGCGTCGATGTCGAAGGTCACTTCAATCTGCGGAATCCCGCGCGGAGCCGGAGGGATGCCCACCAGTTGGAACACGCCCAGCATCCGGTTGTCCCGGGCCATGGCCCGCTCGCCCTGATAGACCTTGATCTCCACGGAAGTTTGGCTGTCTGCCGCGGTCGAAAATACTTCGCTCTTGCGCGTCGGGATCGTGGTATTGCGCTCGATCAGCTTGGTAAACACGCCGCCCATGGTCTCGATGCCCAGCGACAGCGGGGTCACGTCGAGTAAAAGCACGTCCTTCACTTCGCCGCCCAGCACGCCGCCCTGTACAGCCGCGCCCACCGCCACCACTTCGTCCGGATTCACGCTGCGGTTCGGATCCTTGCCGAACAGGTTCCGAACGATCTCCTGCACCTTCGGGATGCGGGTCGACCCGCCGACCAGAACCACTTCGTCGATCTGCGACGGCTGCAGGCCCGCGTCCGCCAAAGCCTTCTTGCACGGCTCGACCGAGCGGTCCAGAATGTCGGCAACCATCTGCTCGAAGCGCGCCCGCGTCAGCTTGATCGCCAGGTGCTTCGGACCGGTCGCGTCCGCCGTCAGGAACGGCAGATTGATCTCGGTCTCCAGCAGCGTCGAAAGCTCGATCTTGGCCTTTTCCGCCGCTTCTTTTAAACGCTGCAGAGCCATCTGGTCCTTCGACACATCGATGCCCTGATCTTTTTTGAACTCCGTAATCAGCCAGTCGATGATCCGCTGGTCAATGTTGTCGCCGCCCAGGTGCGTATCGCCGTTGGTGGACTTCACTTCCACCACGCCATCGCCCACTTCCAGGATCGAAACGTCGAACGTGCCGCCACCGAAATCGTATACCGCGATCGTCTCGTTCTTCTTGCGGTCCAGTCCATACGCCAGCGCCGCCGCCGTCGGCTCATTGATAATGCGGAGCACTTCCAGGCCGGCAATTTTGCCCGCGTCCTTGGTGGCTTGCCGCTGCGCGTCGTTGAAGTACGCCGGCACCGTAATCACCGCCTGTGTGACCTTCTCGCCCAGATAGGCTTCGGCCGCCTCCTTCAACTTGCCGAGAATCATGGCGGAGACCTCCGGAGGAGAGTATTTCTTGCCCGAGATGTCTACGCGCACATCTTCGCTGTCGCCCCGAACCACCTTATAGGGCATCAGCTTCATCTCTTCGGTGACTTCGCTGTAGCGGCGCCCCATGAAGCGCTTGATCGAATACACGGTGTTCTCCGCGTTCGTGACCGCCTGGCGCTTGGCTACCTGGCCCACCAGACGCTCGCCGCTTTTGGCAAATCCAACCACCGAAGGAGTGGTCCGGCCACCCTCCTGATTGGGGATGACGACCGGCTGGCCGCCTTCCATAACAGAGACGACGGAGTTGGTCGTGCCGAGGTCAATCCCAATGATCTTGCTCATAATTTTCCTCTCGAATAGCTTGAGGCTCCATTAGCCTGCTCTTAGTATGCAATATTAGTGTGTTATTGTCAACTTCTGTTGAGGAAGCCCTTGCGAAATGGCTCGCCTTAGAGCACCAAGGTCTTGATCCTAAGCAAGATAATCGCTCTTGACTACCACAGTTCGGACCGGCAATCGAAAGTGGTGCCCGGCGCCACGCATCGTTCTGAAAGTGCGGGCAAGTTGGAAAGCTCCCGATCTTGCCATTTTCCAAAGGCTGCGCCTTAGTGGGGCCGCAGCCGGCGTTCGACCGGCGTTCTTCACCTCAAGGGGCGCGCCTTATCCGGACAGCTCCCGGCTGGGCATTTTGTAAAGCATTCTTAAGCCACGTAACATCGATCCCGGTTTTCGCGTTTGTACAGTCAGACACGCTGAGAAAAACAAAATCCCAGCGAAATCAAAACGAACAATTTAAGGAGACAGGACAATGAAAAAGATGATTTTTGGGGCGGTAGCCTGCCTTGGCTTGGTGATTGGATTCGCGAGCACGGTTTCGGCGCAGTCGATGGCGTCGATGAAAGTGACTTTGCCGGTGGACGCGAAGGTGGGAAATATTTCTCTCCCCGCCGGCAAATATTCCATCAAGGAAGTGAACAAATCCGTGCTGGAAATCCGCTCAGACAGCAAGAAAGGCGCTTCGGCCTTTGTCACCGTGATGAGCATTACCGGGCAGAAGCCGGCGGACCGGTCGAAGGTCACGCTGAAGATGGAAAGCGGCGGCTATCAAGTCGACACCATCTGGCTCGAAGGGCAGGAGCTGGGCTTCGAGTTGACCACGGCCTCGGAGTAATCAGCGCGCGATATCTTTCCAATCGCGCTCGTAGTAACGCACCAGAACCTGATCGTTCAGACGATTGACCTCGGCCTCGACCGGGGTCATGTCTGCGGGGAAGTGGAACAGTTCCGGAACGGTCCCCACGGTGAGGAAGCGCAGCCCCTCGGGCAGTCGGGTGGGCGGCGACCAGGAGCCTCCCGCGGGCGCTGCGAGCGTGAACCCCCACTCCCCAAAGCTGGGAACGTAGACATGATACGGCCACGTTTCAAACCCGGCCTGCTTTAACGTATCGACGATGCACCAATACGATTGGCGGGCAAACATGGGGGACGTGCTTTGGACAACCACCAGCCCCCCTGGCGCGACATGACGCTTCAGCAGCCTGTAAAAGGCGCTGGTATAGAGCTTGCCAAGCGAATAATTGGTGGGATCGGGAAAATCCACCACGATGAAATCCCAGGTTCCCTTGTTTTCATCGAGCCACGGAAACGCATCGGCGTTGATCACATGGACGCGCGGCGCGCGGAACGAATAATCGTTGAGCGGTGCCAGCATCGGATGCTCGGTAAACAGTCTGGTCATCTCCGGATCGAGATCCACCAGGGTAATGCTCTCTAAATTCGGATACCTCAGCAGTTCCCGCACGGCCAGGCCATCCCCTCCCCCCAGCACCAGCGCGCGGCGCGCATCGGGACGCGACGCCAAGCCCGGATGCACCAGCGATTCGTGATAGCGGTACTCGTCTCGCGAGGAAAATTGCAGGTGCGAGCTCAGGAACAGCCGTAGATCGTCCTTCCACTTGGTCACCACGATGCGCTGGTAGCGGGTGTTGCGCTCGAAAATAATCTCGTCGGCGTACAACTGGTTGTCGGCCGTCGCCGAAATCCAGCTGGAGAAATACATGCCCGCACCCAGCAGCACCAGCACCGCGATGCAGGAGGCGCGCACCCGCCAGACTGCCCGCAACTGTTCGCGGAATAAATACGTCGACCACAGCGCCACGCCCGCATTGATGATTCCGAACAGAATCGCCGAGCGCACCAGCCCAAGTTTCGGCACCAGCCACAGAGGAAACGCGATCGACGCCGCCAGCGCCCCCAGGTAATCGAACGTCAGCACGTGAGAAACCAGGTCGCCGAATTTGAAGCGCCCTTCCAGAATCCTCATTAAAAGAGGAATCTCCAGTCCCACCAACATGCCGACGGCGACCACCAATAAGTACAGGCACAAGCGGAAGCTGTGCGTATACGCGAAGGCCAGAAACAGCGCCGACGACGAGAATCCGCCCACCACCCCCACCAGCAGCTCGATCTGCACGAACCACGCCACCAGCGAGCCTTCCAGATAGCGCGACGCCGCACTGCCCAGGCCCATGGCGAATAAATACGTGCCAATGATGGTGGAAAATTGCAGCACGCTATCGCCGAGCAGATAGCTGGCGAGCGTCCCCGCGATCAGCTCATAGATGAGCCCGCAGGCCGAGATCAGCAGGACCGAGAGAAACAGCAGAGTCCAGTAACCGGAATCCAGCGTGCCGGCCCCTGGCCTCTGGCTCCTGGTCACCGTTAGTGCACCGCCGCGGCGATGATGATGCACATGCCCAGCGAGATCGCGCCGAGCAGGATCGCCAATGCGATGTTTTTATCCTCCACAATCTCCCGCCACAAGTGATAGGGCGTCATCTTGTCGAGAATGACGAAGCAGAAGACGAAGATAATAATGCCGAGAATCGCGTAGATCGCGGCATTGAGCAGATTGCCAGGGTGAAATTCAACCATAGGTCACTTTCCTCCGACGTAGCGAGGGTAAAACGCGTAGTGGGACCGGTACGCGCCCGGATTGTCGCGCACCGTCTTGGGGACATTCTTCACCTGATTGACGCTCGAAAACGTCCAGCCTTTGTATTCGGCCCAAGTCGCGGTGGTGAGCATCATCATGCTGTAGATCAGGTAGCCAGCATAGCGCATTGGATCTAGCCTCCTCTAGTTGGCGGGTAATCGCTGGTGGACCAGCGCCGGCCTTCAAACGCAGCCGACCGGATGGTGGAAAATATCGGCGGGATCAATAGCAGCAGAGCCGCGAGCCAGAACCACCCATAACCGGGCACATCGTGCTTCAGGATGATTTCGTAATAGACAGTATTCACCTTTACAGGCGGCGGGCGCCTCTGCGCCGCCGCGGAAGGCGTGGCCGAGGGCGTCCCGGCAGGAACGGCCGTGGCTGGCGTCACCGGCGGCTCGACCGAGCCTTCCATCTCCGGCTCGACGCGCAGGTAGTAGCGCCCCGGCGCAACATGGGGAATCGTGGCCGTGGAAGACTGGCCGCCTTCGGTCCACGATCCGTCGCTATCGACGCCTGTGTAATAGCTCACCTCGCGTCCAAAATCGAACGCATCCCCCGTTGTTTCATTGATCAGCGCGAGGTTGAAGTACGCCCAATTATTGATCAGGTTCGTATGGATGATCAGTTCGGCGTTGGCCGTGCGGCCGGTGATTTCAAACGGCTTAGTAACAAAGGACGGCTCGCCGCGATCGGCAGTGGAGTATTTATAGTGCTCGTCCAGCACCGTTTCGTTGCGGCTGAGGATGCCGAACCCAATCGCGATGACGATTAGCGCGAACTCCATCAGCAGGAACAGTCCCCACGAGCCGCTCACCTTGCCCGCGAACGGAGACGGCTGGTTCAAATAGACACCCTGGGGGCGCGGCGCGCTCCCGGGAAGCGCGAAGGCTTTCCAAATATCCGCGCCCGCGGTGTATTCGCCCTTGGACCAGGTGACTTCGTCGCTGGTGGTTTCCGACGACAGCACGGACGGAGGATGCACGAAGTCGTCGGCTTGTACTTCATCGGCCACTTTGACGCGCCAGGGAAATTCGCCCAGCACGAACACCGTGCGCGCCATCGCGCCGGAAAAATGCCGGTACAGATTGCCTTCGAAAAACACCGCCGGACGCCCGCCCACCGCGCGGCGCTCCGGCAGGGACTCCACCGGCGTGACGAAATTCCAGTGGCCCTGATAGCAGGTCAGGTAACGGGAGCCTTTATAGGGGTTAAAGAGAAGATATTCTTCCCACTCGTAAGTGACGCCGTCCTCTTCCACGCCGCGCGTCTGGAATCCGATCATCTCCCACGCCGCGCCGGCGAATTTTCCGCGCGTTCCCAGAGGAATCTGCGGCGTGCGGCGCGACGCGGCATCCTGCGCGTCCTGCACGATTTTCAGGAGCGGAGAAGACGCGTCCAGAACGCTGAGGCATTGCGGGCAAACCACCGTCAGCGCGTGCCCGAACCCGCGAAACTCCACCGGACCGCCGCAATTCGGGCAGTACATCGCCTTGGCTTTGGCGACGGGAGGAGCCACCAGCGGGGAGGACATTAGCAGGCGCCTCTCATGCCCATCCCTCGAACTGCCGCACGTTTTTCAACTGCAGCGCTTCAAACGGGACCGTCTTGCCCACAAACAGCAGCGGCGCGGCTTCATCGCTGAAATCGAGGGTGGCGAAGTCGTCGCCGCGCGTGCGCAGGTCGGCGAACAGCATGCTCGTCTTGCCGTAAAACGGGAACGGCAGTTCGCCTTCCACGCCCTTGTAGTTGGCGATGGTCATCGTCGAGACTTCGAAGTCGATGTTGCAGAACTGGAAATGCTGGCCCCGCGTGACCTGCTGCTCGGTCGGCAGCGGAACGTTCGGAACAAGGAAGGAGACCGCGTATTGAAGCTGCGCGTCGCTCAGCCAACCGCTTTGGCCATCGGCAAACACGATGTGCCACTCGTTCCAGCCGCCGTTCTCGTATTCGTAGATGATCCGTCCAATGACGTCAAAATGCTTGTTGTTATAGGTACCGGAGGTCATCAACTGGATGGGCGACGGATCGGGCGGAAGGTCGCCCACCTTGCCCACGTTCTGAATCGCCACGTCCGTCCGCACCAGAATCGAGTGGCAGAACGGGCACACGGTCTGCACCGCGCTCGACCAGCGGAACTGGACGGGCGCTCCACAACTCGGGCAGTTGGTTTGAGGCGAACTCATGAATAGGGACGGTCCAGGCGCCGAACCTCCACCGTCTTCGCTCCGAATCCCCGCTTCAGCGCCTCGCCAAAATCCCAATCCGGGCGAGGCCTACAACAGAATACATTCAAACACAATGAGCGGTGTTCCGGGAACGTGTGGCAGGCGATGTGGGATTCCTGGAGCAGCGCCAGGCCGGTGATGCCTCCGCCGGGAAACTGGTGCCATACCGTTTCGCCGATGGGATGCAGGTCCATCTCCTGGATCAGGCGGTGGAATAAAGCGCGCAACGCCTGCAAATCCGCGACCGAAGCCGCGTCGCAGGCGTGCGCTTCCACGATCCATTCGCAGCCGTTGGGGATCACGTGTTTAGGCTTGCGCGGTGCCGCATTCCGGGCAGAACTTCGCCGCCCTGGCGATCTTATTCCCGCAATTCATGCAGAACTTGGTGTCGGATGCCGCGGCGGCGGGCGCGCCGCCTCCGCCTGCAACTGGAGCGACAGGCGCGGGAGCAACAGGTGCGGGGCCAGCCGGCGGCGCCGGCGGAGGAACCTCGCCCGGACGCAGCGCGTTGGTCATCACATTGGCCATCGTCAGCCCCGCGCCGAGCCCTGCTCCAATCGCCGCAAAGCCTCCGCCTTCGTTGGCCGCCGCGATCGGCAGCGAATTCGCCACCTGATACTGCGTGTACTTGTTCATGTCGCCCAGCATGTTCATGCCGACGCGCGTGTCCAGCATCTTCTGCAGTTCTTCGGGCAGCGAAAGATTTTCCACCACGAAACTATCGAGCGTCAGACCGAGATCGGCAAACATCGGCTTCAGGCCGTCGGCGATCTTTGAGCCGAGTTCCACCTGGTTCGCGGCCATGTCCAGGAACGGCACCTGGCTCTGCGCGAAGGCGTCGGTCATGCGGCCGATAATCGTGTTGCGGAGCTGGCCTTCGAGATCGGCCACATGATAAATCTCGCGTGTGCCGCTGATCTTGGTGTGGAAGGACTTGGCGTCGGAAATATGCCAGGAATAGATTCCGTAGCCGCGCAGCCGCACCATGCCGAAATCCTTATCGCGGATGGTGATGGGCGTGGCCGTTCCCCAACGCTGGTCCGTCTGGATGCGCGTCGAGAAAAAGTACACGTCGCTTTTGAACGGCGACTGGAATTTCTTGTCCCAGTTCTGGAGATAAGTCAGGATCGGCAGCGTCTGCGTGGTGAGCTTATACAAGCCAGGCCCGAAAATATCGGCCACCTTTCCTTCATTGACGAACGCCGCCATCTGGGATTCACGGACGGTGAGACTGCCCCCGTTCTGAATCTCCATATCCTGCATCGGGTAACGGTACGCCAGAACGCCATCCTCGGACTCGGTCCATTGGATGACGTCTATCCACTGCTTGGCGATAAAGTCGCGAAGCGACATATTCTGCCTCCGGTTTCATCTACTATAACGCCAGACGTGGGCGCGGTGTTCCGCTAAAGTAGCCTTATGGCATCCTCGCTCTGGTTGATGAGGCACGGAGAAACCGCGTGGACCCTTTCCGGCCAGCACACATCCACCACCGATCTGGCGCTGACGGCAGAGGGCGAACGAAAGGCGGCCGAAGTGGGCAAGCGATTGGCCGGAAAGAAGTTCTCTGCCGTCTACACCAGCCCAATGGCGCGCGCGCGCGAAACCTGCCGCATCGCGGGCTACCTCCCGATCGTCACCGCCGACTTGTGCGAGTGGAATTATGGCGAATATGAAGGCCTGACCACGCCTGAGATCCAGAAAACCGCGCCCGCCTGGACCATCTGGACCGCCGCTCCTCCGGGCGGCGAGACCATCGCGCAGGTAGCCGCGCGCGCCCGCAGGGTGATCGATGCCGCGCCGGACGGAGACGTGGCGATTTTCGGCCACGGCCATATGCTGCGCGTCCTGGCCGCCTGCTGGCTCGGGGTTTCGCCGGAAATGGGCCGCTGCTTCGCGTTGTCTACCGGATCCATCAGCGTGCTCGGCTATGAGCGCGATACCCGCGTCCTGCAGAGCTGGAATCAGACCGCATAATAAAGAGGTGGACCGTCCTTGGCTGTGGCCGAATCTGTTGAGCCTGGACGCGCCGATCGTGGCGCTGTTGTGGCAGATTCTGTTCGCCCGCTGTTTCCATGCGCCGCTGGACCCTTTGCCGTCGATTCTGCTGGTGCTCGCCGTATGGCTGATCTATGCAGCGGACCGGACCATCGATTCCATCACCGGGGCGGGTTCGCGGCCGAGGCATGACTTCTACCGCCGCCACTGGCGCGCGCTTCTGCCGTTGTGGATCTTCGCGGCCGCGTCCGGCATGGCGCTGGCGTGGACGCGTTTAAATCGCGAAATGCTGTTTCAGGGCTGCGCGCTGGGCGCGGCCGTCGTCGTGTATTTTGCGCTGCTGCATGCCGGCTCGTTGCACAAAACGAAGGAGGCCGCCGTCGCCGTGCTGTTTGCGCTCGGGGCGACGCTTTCCGCGTGGCCGAACGTTCGTACTCCCGTGGACGTTGCCGCCATCGCGCTGTTTTCCTGCCTGTGCTGGATCAACTGCGTGGCGATCGAGCGCTGGGAATCCGAATCGCACTGGCCCGTCGCGGGCGCTGCTGCGGTGGTGGCCGCCGGCGCGATGCCGCTGGTCTTTTCCAGCCGGCCGATCCTGGGCGGAGCGGTCGCCGCGAGTGCGCTGTGTTTCGTGATGCTGGACCGCGCGCGACGTCATTTTTCGCGCGACGCCCTGCGCGTGCTGGCTGACGTCGCGCTGCTGAGCCCCGTGTTTCTGTTGCCATTGGCGGGAATCCGATTTTGAACTGCGACCGCATCGCGCGCTGGTATCGGTGGATGGAGTACGCGGCCTTTGGAAGCGCGCTCCGTCAGCGCCGCGAGGCGTTTTTGTTTGAATTGGGCGATCCGCGTCGCGTGCTGGTGCTGGGCGATGGCGATGGACGATTTTTGCAGGTGTTCACGGCGCTTTATCCGCGCGCTCAGGTGGACGCGGTGGACTCCAGCGCAAGAATGGTAGAACTGGCTCAGGCCCGCGCCGGCAGCGTGTCGTTTCACGTCGCCGACGCGCGCGAGTTCGGCTTCCGCGGAGACTACGACCTGGCGGTCGCGCACTTTTTCTTCGATTGTTTTGAAGAAAGCGAGTTGCGCGCCATGCTTGGCCGCATCCGCGCAAAGAACTGGCTGATCTCTGAGTTCCGCAGTACGCGCTGGTCCTGGCTGGTGCTGCGCGGACTCTATTTTTTCTTTCGCCTGACTACGGGCCTTCGCACGCGCGCGCTGCCGGAGCATCGGATGATGCTGCAGGCGCTCGGATATCAACTGGGGGAAGAGAAAACGGCTGCGGGAGGACTGCTGGCGTCGGAATTGTGGACCAGGCGGCCTCTTTAAACGGTTCCTTGACGGCGGCTTTCTCGCCTGTCATGTCCTGCTAAGCTTTGACTTACGCTCCTTTCCGGGGCACCGGCTGATGATCCGCGTCTTCAAAGTGTCTATTCCGAGCAGCGCCGTGGCGCTCATTCTTTCGGAAGCGGCGCTTATCTTCACCTGTTATCTTTTCGCGGCTTACCTGACGCTGGACGTTCCGCTGCTGACGTTTTTGTTCGACAGGAGTGGATACTGGCAAATCAGCTTCGAAACCGCGGCGATCGTCCTCGGACTCTACTTCAGCGACCTTTACGAAAATTTCCGGGTCCGTTCCCGCATCCGCCTGCTGCAACAGTTCTGCTTTGTCCTGGGGATTGCCTTCCTGATGCAATCCCTTTTCGCCTACGCCCAGTTCGGCATCCTGCTGCCGAGATGGGTGATGGTGTACGGCAGCGGCGTTGTGCTGGTGGTGGTGCCGCTGTGGCGGGTGCTGTTCACGATGCTGGCCCGCAAGACCTCCGGTGGACAAACGCTGCTGTTTCTGGGCGCCTCGCCGGCGATCCGCGAGATTGTTCAAACCTTGAACGACACGCCGGAGATCGGGATGTCGCCGGTTGGCTATCTCGACGCCGAGTCCGGCGTTGATGCGGCTCCCGCCACGCCTCGCCTCGGCTCTCTGGCCGATTTGGCATCCGTTCTTTCCGAAAAGCGGCCGGCCCGGGTAGTCGTGGGCCTGGAAAACCCCGGCATTCTGCCGCTGGAATATCTGCTCGAGCTCCGTCTGGCGGGTCTCAGGATTGAGGACGCCTCCTCCGTTTACGAATCAATCTTCGGGCGAGTATCAACGTTCGATCTTCCGCCCTCGCAGATCATTTTCTCGCGTGGAATGCAACCGCGGACAACCAACGTTGCCCTGCAGAGCGTTTACTCGTTCGTGAGCGCGCTCATCGCGCTGCTGGCTGCCCTGCCCGCGATGGCTGCGGGCGCGCTGATCGTGAAGCTCTCCTCGCCGGGCCCCCTACTGATCCGCGAGCGCTGCGCGGGGCTCCGCGGAAAGGAATTCTTTTTGTTCAAATTCCGCTCCGCGCGGGTGGGGAACTGGTTCCGCGAGCTGCGGCTGGACCTGCTGCCGCAGTTATTCAACGTCCTGCGAGGAGAAATGTCGATTGTCGGGCCGAGGCCGGAGCGCGTCGAATTCGTTTCCGCGTTGGAGGAGCAAATTCCCTATTACCGGCAGCGCCTTGCCGTGAAGCCGGGAATCACCGGCTGGGCACAGATCAACGAGAAAGAGGACGGCGGCGCCGAAGACAGCATCGTTAAACTGGAATTCGACCGGCACTACATCAAAAACCTTTCCTTCTGGCTCGACGTGTACATCGTCCTGCATACCCTGAAGCGAACCCTGCTCGGGCGAT
>JBBIVT010000026.1:16017-46066 GCA_037439565.1 Acidobacteriota bacterium
TGGCTCGACGTGTACATCGTCCTGCATACCCTGAAGCGAACCCTGCTCGGGCGATAATGAACTACATGCGCGATCGTTTATTGAAGATCCTTCAAAAAGTGACCAGCCAGCCGCTGGACGTCGGCGATGAGGATTCGCTGTTTGAAAGCGGAGTGCTCGACTCCTTTGCCCTGCCCGATCTGGTGAGCGGACTGGAGCAGGAGTTCTCCTTCAAAGTGCCGGATTCCGACCTCAATCCGCGAAAATTCGACTCGATCGCGCGCATCGAGGCCTACGTATCCGAGCACGCCCGATGAGTTATCTCCACGCCTTCGGGGCGCATTTGCCTGCGCGCGTCGTCGAGAACGCCGAGTTGGCCTCTCAGCTTGGCTGCACTTCGGAATGGATCGAATCCGCCTCCGGCATCCGGGCGCGGCGTTGGGCGGGCCAGGAAACCGTCGCCGATCTGGCGGTGGCCGCCGCACGCGATTGCCTGTCGCGCGCCGGGCTGGAGGCCTCCCATCTGGGCCTGATCATCGTTTCGAGCGGCAGCGCCGAGCGCCGTTTCCCCGGACCCGCGTCCACCGTTGCCGCCGCGCTAGGCCTGAACGCGACGCCAGTGCTCGACCTGCCCATCGCCAGCGCGGGCGCGATTTTCGCCTTGTCCCTCGCCTCGCAATTGACATCATGTTATGGGGAGATCCTGGTGATCGCGGCGGAAAAGATGTCAACCGTGATTCAAGGCGCTCCGCTCGATCAGAACACGGCAATCCTGTTCGGCGACGGGGCGGGAGCCGCGTTAGTCAGCTCCCGTCCCGGCCGCATCGAGGTGCTCGATTCGGTCCTGCATACCGACGGAGCCAATCGCGACGACCTGGCGTTGGATTTAACCGGCCCCCTGCGCATGAACGGCCTCACGGTGATTCTGCAGGTATCCCGCAAACTGCCCGCCGTGATCCAGGAAGTGCTGCGGCGAGCGGGCATCGCGCCCGCAGCGGTGAAGCAGTTCGTCATGCATCAGGCAAATCAGAACCTCATCATGAAGGTGGCGAAATCGCTGGCGGTCGATTCGTCGCTGATGTTCTCCAACATCGCCAGGTACGGCAACACGTCCTCCGCCTCCATGCTGATTGCGGCATCGGAGTGGGAGCCGGCGCCTGGCCCTGTGGTCTTCGCTGGATTTGGCGCGGGCTTCAACTGGGGCGCCCTGGTGGCAAGGGTGGCATGACGGCTCACTCTGATATTCTCACTGTGAAAGGAATCAGGCTCCATGTTTACGAGAAGAGATTTCGGTAAGGTAGCGCTGGCGGCGCTGCCGCTGGCGCGCGCCTCGGCGTTCGCGAAAATTGATTCGAGAATCAACGGCGTCCAACTGGGCGTCCAGACCTACAGTTTCCGCGAATTGCCCCCGGAGGGTATTGTCGACGCCGTGATCAAGGCGATGACGGAAATCGGCCTGGGCGAATGCGAGGTGTTCAGCTCACAGTTCGAGCCCATCCAGCCCCGCCTACCCTTCGGAAGACGAGGCACGCCTCCCGAGCCGGCCGTCGTTGCGGCGCGCGAAAAGGCCCGCAACGACCTGCGCGAATGGCGCTTGAGCGTCTCCATGGATCACTTCAAAAATCTGAAGAAGAAATTCGACGACGCCGGCATCCGGATTTACGCCTATAACTACAGCTTTAATAACAGCTTCACGGACGACGAAATCGACCGCGGTTTCGAGTTCGCTAAGACCGTCGGCGCGCGCGTCATCACCGCGTCCACCACGGTCAGCGTCGCCAAGCGCGTGGCGCCGTTCGCCGATAAGCACAAGATGATCGTCGCCATGCACGGCCATTCCAACATCAAAGATCCCGAGGAATTCGCCAAACCGGAGAGTTTTCAGGCCGCCATGGATATGTCTAAATATTTCTGGGTGAATCTGGACATTGGCCACTTTTTCGCCGCCGGTTACGATCCTGTGGCGTACATCAACGAACATCACGCCCGCATCAGCAATCTGCATTTGAAGGATCGCAAGAAGAATCAGGGCGAGAACATGCCGTGGGGCCAGGGCGACACGCCCATCAAGCCGGTGTTGACGCTGCTCAAAGAGAAGAAATATCCGATCCCCGCCTATATCGAATACGAATACCGGGGCACGGAAGGCGCAGTCGCGGAAGTGAAGAAGTGTTTTGAGTACGCGAAAGCAGCCTTGGCTTAGGCTTACACCGCGCTGACGAAGGCGCGCGCGATTTCTTCCGGCGTCCGGCGATTGATCGTCTCATTGATCATCAAAGGCGCGACGGAAGCGTTCTTCGGGGCGCTGACGCGGATACGCACCTCGGCTAACTTGTCCCGGAGCGAGTCCAAGACGCCACCAGACGTCAGCCGCACGCGCACGATGTTGGTTCCGGCTGGTACGCGCTCAATTCGAAACTTGCCGCTGCTCTCCAATAACTGAAACAGCTTTTCGCCATTCTGGACGGCGGCGCGGTAGCGTTCGCTGAATCCGTCGAGGTAATGCAGCGCGACCGCCGCGCTTTCCCACCCGTGCAGGATGGTAGATCCGAACTGGTGCCGCAGCGTCTCGACTTTTGCGACAAGGGGAGCCGGGCCAGCCAGGATCGCTCCGAACGGGGCGTTGAAGTATTTGTACATCGAAACGTACACCGTATCGAAAAGAGCCGAGTACTCTGCCGGCTTGATCCCGGTATAGGCCGAAGCGAGGAACATGCGTGCGCCGTCCAGATGCGTGCCGATCTTCCTCTTCCGGGCAAATGAGCAGATTTTCTTCATTTCTTCAAAGTCGAAAACCTGGCCGTTGGTTCGGCGTACCGGCGACTCGATGGAGATTGCGCCCACAGGAGCGGGGTACGGAGGACCGGCAGCCTGATCCACGGCCGTCATCACTTCCTCGGCGGTTAACGTGGCGCGCTCCGGACCCAGCGGGACGAGATTCAAGCCGCTGAGCAACTGCGCGCAGTCTCCTTCGTCGCGATACAGATGGCTCTCTTCCTGCACCAGGGCCTTGCGAGTATCGCCGGCAAGGACGCGGACCGCCAGGTGATTGGCCAGCGTCCCGGTCGGCATAAAAATTGCCCGCTCCTTGCCGAGAACGCCGGCCATGGTTTTCTCCAGATCCTCCACGGCGCCTTTACTGAGATAAGTGTCCGCACGAAACGACTTCTTGGCCGTGATGGTGGCCAGAAGGCTCGCGTATTCGGCAGGCGACGAACTTAGGCCGTCGGCGAAAAAAATGACTGCGTTGGCGCGCGCGGACTGGCCGGCGGCCTGAGGCCACTCAAGGGCGCTGGCGGTCACTGGTGCTGCCGCATATTTCAGGAAAGAACGCCGTGGGAGCGAACGCATGAGCGGATCCTCCGTAGCCTACGATTGTGCCACGCTCTCGCCTCGTCCGCAGCGGCGCTGCATCGCGGCGCGGAATTTTTCCTGCTCCTCCGGCGTCAGTTGGCTCCAGTTGGTTACGAACTTTTTCCGGCGTGATCCGCCGAGGCCTCCCACCAGGATGCGGCTGAGAACCAGAATCCCCAGCGCCTGCCAGTAGGTGATGATCTTCCCGCCAAAAACGGCGGGAATCAGCCAGTTCCACAGGCTCATCACCAGGAATACGAAGCCTGCCATGGCCAGAAGGGCCAGCGGACCAATCACAAAAATCATCTTTTTTCGTCCGTGTGTCATTGTTCTTCTCCCAGAATCGTTTCTTTGATTTCCTTCAACCGTTCGCGCAGATGGAGGACGGCGTAGCGTTTGCGCGAAATCAGCGTGTTCACGCCCACGCCGGTCTCTTCCGAAATTTGCTGGAAACTCCTGCCGTCGATTTCGTGAGCGAGAAACACTTCGCGCTGCTCGCCGGGAAGCTCGTCGAGTGCGTCTTCCAGTTCCTCCCAGAACAGCGCGCGCAGGAGGGCAGCCTCCGGCCCGCCATCGGGCGAAGGAAGCAGTTCCTCGATATTCAGTCCGTCCGAATCCTGGCCGAACTGAGCCGGGCGTCTCTTCCTGAAAAAATCGACGATTCGGTTGCGAGCCACACGGTACAGCCATGCCCCCACCTGCTCAATCGGCTTCATCAGCCGGTCGGCTTCCACCAGTTGGGAAAAGACGTCCTGCAAAATGTCCTCCACATCGCCCTCATCGGAGATGCGGTTGCGGACGAACTTGCGCAGTCGCCCCTGCTCGCGCCGGAAGATCCGGGCCAGCCGGTCGTTGCTGAAAGCGCCACTCAGTGCGTCCTCCATCTACTCAGGAAGGCGTACTGGAAGGATAAATATTTTAAGCGGAAGTGGAAAGGCTCTTGCGCATGGACGGCTCGGGCTCCTCGGCGAACACAGAATAGACCACGCCCGCCAGCGCCGCGCCAACAATCGGAGCCACCCAAAACAACCATAACTGGCTGAGCGCCCAGCCTCCAACGAACACCGCCGGACCGGTGGAACGCGCCGGATTCACGCTCAGATTCGTCACCGGAATCCCGATAAGGTGAATCAGCGTCAATCCCAGGCCGATGGCGATGGGCGCGAATCCCTTCGGTGCGCGGGCATCGGTGGCGCCCAGAATGATCATCAGGAACATGAAGGTGAGCACCACTTCCGCGGTCAGGCACGCGGTCATCGAATAGCCTCCTGGCGAATGCTCGGCGTAACCGTTGGAGGCAAACCCGCCCGCGAGGTCGAATCCCGCCTTGCCCGCGGCGATGGCGTAGAGCACGGCGGACCCTGCGATGCCGCCCAACACCTGGGCCGCAACGTACATGGGCAATTCCGATGCGGGGAATCGCTTGCCGACGACCAAACCTACGGAAACCGCGGGATTTAAATGGCAACCCGAAATGTGACCGATCGCGTAGGCCATCGTCAGGACAGTAAGTCCGAACGCCAGCGCTACTCCGGCAAAACCAATTCCCAAGCTGGGGAACGCGGCGGCAAGGACGGCCGAGCCGCAGCCTCCGAAAACCAGCCAAAAGGTGCCTATAAACTCCGCAAACGCTCTCTTTGACAGGGGCATGTGAAACCTCCTGGAGAAGAATATCACCATTTAAGGCAAAGAAAGTGACAGATATTTGACTTCCAGATATTCTTCGAGGCCCCATTTCCCACCCTCGCGGCCGACTCCCGAATCCTTGAATCCACCGAACGGCGCCTGCGCGGTGGACGGCAGGCCGTCATTCACGCCGACGATCCCGTAGTCGAGCGCCTCGGAAACACGGAACGCCCGCGCCAAATCGCGAGTCCACAAATATGCGGCCAGACCGTAGGGCGTGTTGTTCGCCAATTCAACCGCTTCAGCCTCGGAATGAAAACTCAGAATTGGCGCGACGGGGCCGAATGTCTCCTCCTCCAGAATTTTCATGCCGGGCCTGACGCCGGTCAACACAGTCGGGGAAAAGTACAAGTCTTCCAGGATCGCTCCGCCGGTGGCGATCTTAGCGCCCTTGGAAACGGCATCTGTCACATGCAGAGAGACTTTTTCGAGCCCCTGCGCATCGACCAAAGGCCCGATCTGCGTCGATTCGTCGAGCGGATCGCCGACTTTCAAGGCGCGGACGACTTCCGTAAACCGCCGCGCAAATTCGTCTATCACGCCTGTGTGGACGTAAATCCGGTTGACGCACACGCAGGTCTGACCGGCGTTGCGAAACTTGGAATTGGCGACCTCGCGGACCGCGGCATCGAGATCCGCGTCCTCAAAGATCAGAAATGGCGCATGGCCGCCGAGTTCGAGAGATAGCCGCTTCATGGTCGGCGCGCACTGCGCATACAGCAGCTTGCCGACCTCCGTGCTTCCGGTGAACGTCAGTTTGCGGATGCGTGGATCGTGGATAAATGGCGCGGAAACGGCGGCCGGATCGTCGCCGGTGACCACCTGGAATACATCGCGAGGCCCGCCGGCTTCCTCCCACAGCTCGCGCAGACGAATCGCGGTGCGCGGGGACTGCTCGGCCGGCTTCAGGATAAAGGTACATCCGGCGGCCAGCGCGGGCGCGGCTTTGCGGGTCACCATCGCGGCGGGGAAATTCCACGGCGTGATGGCGAACACCGGACCCACCGGCTGCTTCAGCACCAATAAACGCTTGTGCGCAAACTGGCTGGGAATCGTCTCCCCGTACACGCGCTTGGCTTCTTCGGCATACCATTCGATGAAACTGGCCGCATAACGCACCTCGCCGCGTGCCTCGGTCACAGGCTTGCCCATCTCCGTGGCGATCAGCCGCCCGATCTCGTCCACGTGCGCGAGAATCAGGTCGTTCCAGCGCCGCAGCAGCGATGCGCGTTCGTACGCGGTGGTCTTGCGCCACGTCGCAAAGGCGGACGCGGCGCGGTCGATTACGATAATTGTTTCTGAATGAGCTTCCATAGAGCCTCCACATGCTCCCGCTCCGTTTGAAGCGATCCGATCGAGACGCGCACCATCCAGCGGCCTTCCAGCATCGCGGGGGTCAGATACGCGGCTCCAGATTTGTTCACACGATCGGCCCATCCCTGCGTATACAGGTCGAGCGCCTCGCCTTCTAAACCGGGCGGCTCATAGCGGATGCACAGGGTCTGGAGAACAACCGGCGCGAGAATCCTCCAATGCGGCGTGGCGCGGACTTGGCCGGCCAGCCATTGCGCATTTTCGAGATCGCGCCGCAACCGGACCTGCAGCGCCTCGACGCCTTGCTCGCGAATGGCAAACCACAGCTTCAACGCCCGGAACCGCCGGCCCAGGGGAATGCCCCAATCGCGCAGATTGCGGACCTCTGCGTCGGCAGCCGTTTGCAGGTAACTGGGATTGGTGGACATTACGCGCACGAGGTGCTGCGGGTCGCGGACGTAATAAAGCGAGCAATCGAAGGCAATCCCCAGCCACTTGTGCGGATTCAACACCAGCGAATCGGCCTCTTCGACGCCTTTCCACATCCAGCGGCATTCGGGCAGGATCATTGCCGAGCCTGCCATCGCTGCGTCGACGTGCAGCCAGAGACCGTGTTTTTTCGCGACACGCGCCAGATCCTCCACCGGATCGAGTGCGGTAGAAGCCGTAGTGCCTGTCGTCGCCACGAGCGCACACGGCTGCAGCCCTTGTGCCAGATCGCGTTCGATCCGCGCGTCCAACGCATCGGCGCGCATGGCGAAGTTCTCGTCGGATTCGACCAGATGAATATTCTCCCGCCCGAATCCGGCCAGCAGTGCGGCCTTGTCCACGGAGCTGTGGCTGTGCGCCGAGGTGTACACAATCAGCGGACGCGGCTCTCCTTGTAACCCCCCTCGGCTCAGCCCGTATGCCGTCGATTTTTCGCGGGCGCAGATCAGGGCAAGAAGAGTGCAGGTGGAAGCCGTGTCCTGAATCACGCCCTTCCACGCATCGGACAGGCCCACCATCTGACGCATCCAGTCCGTGGTGACCTCCTCCACCTCCGTCAGCGCCGGGCTCGACTGCCAGGAGAGCCCGAGCACACCGAGTCCGGTGGAGACATAGTCTCCGAGGACGCTGGAGGGAAGGCCGTTCGAGGGGAAATAGCCGAAAAAGCTGGGATGTTGCCAATGGGAAAGGCCGGGAATCACGATCTTGTCGAGGTCGGCGAAAATCGCGTCGAACGTCTCCGGAGCATCGGGAGGCGAGGAGGGAAGCTGGGCGCGAACTTCGCCGGGCGTGGTGCGGGCCATCACGGGAAATTGAGCCACTTTCGCGCGATAGTCGGCGATCCAATCCACGATTCGATGCCCTGCCTGGCGAAATTCCTCTGGAGTCATAAGGCTATATTAGAACGTATGCCGATTCCTGCCGGGACCGCTCTATCGGGCGTTGAAGAAGAATCTCGACAGCAAAGGGCCGATCAAAAACCCGGCGGCGCGAACCGCATCTGAGGTCCAGAAACAAAGGCGCACGGCCAGAGCAATGTTCAGGGAAGTTTACCCAAGTCAGCCGATCCTGTAGTCGGGGAATAGTGATATACTAGCCCGCTAAGCATTTGCACTTGAATTAGCAAGGTTATTGTGTCCATGGGGATACACAGGCCTTGAAGGGAAGGTGACGTGTTGAACGATTTGCTCGTCATTCGAATCTTATTTATTGCCGTCCTCTGTTGCACGGCCTTTTTTCTAAGGCCCTTCAGTTTGAGTGGACCCGTGGCTGCCGCGGTGGGAGGGGCCATCGGCCTGGGAGTTGTTTTTTTTGAGATCCGCATCAAACAGGTGAGCCTGACCCGTCTGTTCGGCGCGGCCGCGGGCAGTGTTTTGGGCATTTTAGGCGCATTCTTGATTTCCCTTGTGCTCGGCCGGGCGATGCCGGGGAACACCACCACCGTTCCGTTCTTGGAGCTGGTCCTGCTCGGCTGGATGATGTATTGCGGACTGGTGGTCGGCGCGGCCAAAGGCGAATCCCTGAATCTTTCAGCGCTGGGGGGCCTGTTCGGCAATGACAACGCCGGCAAGAAGGTTTTCAAGATTCTGGACACCAGCGTCATCATCGACGGGCGCATCGCCGATATCGTCGAAACCGGATTTGTGGACGGCACGCTCGTGATCCCGCAATTTGTTTTGCGGGAGCTCCAACTGGTGGCGGACTCCTCGGATTCGATGAAACGGAACCGGGGCCGGCGCGGGTTAGACGTGCTTCAGCGCATCCAAAAGATGCCTCAGTTGAATATTCAGATCTTCGAGGACGATTTTCCCAACGTCCGGGACGTCGATATGAAGCTGATCGAACTGGCCAAGGTGTACGATTCGAAGATCGTCACCAATGACTTCAATCTGAACAAGGTGGCCCAGTTGCATGGCGTGCAGGTTCTGAATATCAACGACTTGGCCAACGCCTTGAAACCGGTTGTACTCCCCGGAGAATTGATGCGCGTCTTTATCCTCAAGGAAGGAAAGGAGTATAACCAGGGCGTCGCCTACCTGGACGACGGCACCATGGTGGTGGTCGACAACGCGCGCAAAATGATCTCCAAGACCATCGATATCGCCGTCACCAGCGTGCTGCAAACCACTGCCGGCAAGATGATCTTCGGCCGCTTCGACGAGCGAACGCACGCCGTGCATGAGAAAGATCGTCCTCCGGTGCGGGAGCACGTCACGCCCGCCGCGAGCGCCTGAGGTATACGTTAAAATAAAGACCCCGTTATGAAAGTCTCCGTCATCCTGCCAGCGGCAGGGCTCGGCACGCGCATGGGCCGTGAAAAATCCGGCACCAGCCGCAAACAGTTCATGCTGCTGGACGGCTCGCCCATTCTGATTCACACTGTCCGTAAGTTTTTGCAGTGTAACTCTGTTACTGAGATTGTCGTGGCGCTTCGCGCCGAAGATCTGGACTGGGCACGCGGCCTGGTTTTCCAGGATCACCCGGTGAAAACCGTGCGATTTGTCGAAGGCGGGGACAGCCGCCAGCAATCGGTGGAAAACGCGCTGGCGACGCTCGCGCCGGATACGGATCTGGTGGCCGTCCATGACGCGGTTCGGCCGTTTATCGACCCGGTTCTTGTCGAGCAGGTGATCGCCGAGGCGGCGCAAACGGGTGCGGCCATCGCCGGCATTGTCCCGGTGGACACGGTCAAGCGCGTTCACAAGAACAAGATCCGCGCGACCCTTCCCAGGGAGCATCTGGTGCTGGCGCAGACCCCTCAGGTGTTCCGCTTCGATCTCCTCAAAAAGGCATTCCAGCTTGCCCGCGAAGACAGCTTTCTGGGAACCGACGAATCGAGCCTGGTGGAGCGTCTGGAACAAGTGGAAGTCAGCGTGGTGCAGGGCAGCGACCGTAACATCAAGATCACCAAGCCTACCGACATGGAACTGGCGCGCCTGTTTTTGGAAGAGGAGACGGAGGGGAAGCCGGCGTGAGGGCCGGCCAGGGCTGGGATGTCCACCGGCTGGCCGCCGGCCGGGCTCTGATTTTAGGCGGCGTGACCGTGCCCTCGGAATTTGGCCTGGAGGGCCACTCCGACGCCGACATTCTTTCGCACGCCATTACCGATGCGCTGCTGGGCGCGCTCGCCCTCGGCGACATCGGCATGCATTTCCCCGATACCGATCCGCAATGGGAGGGCGGCGACAGCAAACAGTTCCTCGCCTTCGCCGCATGGATGGTGCGCGACAAAGGCTATGAGATCGTCAACGTGGACACCACGGTGATTCTGGAGCGGCCCAAGCTCAAGGACTACCGGCTGCCGATTCGCGAGGCGCTGGCGGCGACGATGGGGATCGGCGTGGACTGCGTCTCGGTGAAATTCAAGACCGCGGAACGCGTCGGACCGGTGGGCGAAGGAAAATCGGCCGAGGCGCAGGCGATCGTGCTGCTCGACAAAGTCAGATAGTCAGGACCAGCTTGCCGGTGGTGCGCCGGCCTTCCAGATCGCGGTGCGCCTGCGCCGCTTCCGCCAACGGATACGCGCGCTCCACGCGCAGCTTCAGCTTCCCTTCGGCGATCCAGCGAAACACGTCTGCGGCGCGCCGTTCCAGCTCGCTGCGCTCGGAGATGTAATGCGATAGCACCGGGCGGGTGAAGTATAGCGATCCCTTTTGCGCCAACAACAGCGGCTCGAAGGCCGGAACCGCGCCGCTGGATTGGCCGAACGACACCGCCATGCCGCGCGGGCGCAGACAGTCGAGGCTGCTCATCAGCGTCGTCTTACCGACGGAGTCGTAGACCACATCGACGCCGCGGCCATCGGTCAGGCGCTTGGCCCCGGCTACGAAGTCCTCTGACGTATAGAGAATAATTTCATCGGCTCCCGCGGCGCGGGCCAGTTCCGCTTTTGCCTCCGTGCCCACCGTGCCGATGACGCGCGCGCCGGCCAGCTTGGCCATCTGCACCAGAAGCAATCCGGTGCCTCCGGCGGCCGCATGGATCAGGGCGGTATCGCTTTTCTTGAGCGGGTACGTCGAGTGGGCCAGGTAATGCGCCGTCATGCCCTGCAGCATGGCCGCCGCGCCGTCTTCAAAACTGACGGCTTCGGGCAGCTTCACCAGCATCGACTCGGGCACCATGGCAAACTCGGCGTAGGAGCCGCGCGCCATTGCCCAAGCCACACGCTCGCCCTTTTGGAAAAGCGAGCCAGATTCCACCGTTCCCGCGCCCTCGTTGCCCATGATCGCCGGCAGAGGCAGCTTGTACAAGCCTCCGCGCTGATACGTGTCGATGAAGTTGACGCCGGAGGCCGCCACCTTCACCAGCGCGTGCCCGGGGAGCGGCTCGGGAAGCGGCACGTCCCCGAATATCAGGGCCTCGGGGCCTCCGTTTTGTTCAATGTAGATGGCTTTCATGAAGTCTCCTTCGCAGATGTACCAGTCCCGCGTAAAGTAGCAGGAACGACAGCGTGAACGGGAAGAACACCAGCCGCGCGATGGCGGGAATCGCCGCCGCGCCGGTCAATCCCGCGCGGAAAAACAGGAAGTGCAGGATCAGCCGCCAGTGCGCGCGGTCGGCCCAGAAGAAATCGCAATTCTCGTTGACGACGAAGAGCTTCGCCGGGACGCGCGCAGCCAGCCACCATTTCCACTTCGTCATCACCGGCTCGGCCGCGCAGATGATGCCGATGGCCGCGTACTCGCGCGCCTTCAACAGGTCGAGAAGCGCGGCGCGGCGCGGCGGATCGGGATAATCGCTCACGCGATAAAGCGTCCCGTGGAAGCCTTCGGGCACGCCCGCGAAGCAGGTGACCAGATCGATCTCCAGAGCCCCGCCGAAGATTTGGTACAGCCTCGGAATCAGCGTATCGAAAATGTGCCGCGAGCCGCTCTCCACCAGCAGAATTTTGGTGAGAGGCGGCACTTGGCGGGAGAAAAAGTAGCGCAAACCTCGATTGTAGCCGAGCGCCGCGGCCGGATGGTCCAGATGCTACGATAACTCGGTGATCCCACGCCTCTGGAGCGCCTGTTTTCTGCCCGCGCTGGCCTGCGCCGCGTTGGGATTCGCATGGCAGGTGCTGACCGTCCACTTCAATCATCAGGGCGATTGGACGGCCTTGTTTGTCACCGGCGCGCAGTATCCGCCGCCGCCCGCCCTTGCTTCGGAAAAGCTTCGCCAGTTTCCCGGCGAGGGCTACGATGGCCAGATGTATCACGACATCGCGCACGATCCACTGCTGCGGCGCGGTTTCGGTCCGTACATGGACAACGCCCGATTGCGTTACCGGCGCATACTGCTGCCGGCCTTGGCGTTTTTGATGGCCGCCGGACGGCAAAACGCCATCGACGCCAGCTACATCGCCTGCAACCTGCTCTTTCTCTTTCTTGGCGCTTGGTGGCTGGCGGGGTATTTCGCTCTCTCCGGGAGGAATCCGGCCTGGGCCATCCTGTTCGTGCTGGTTCCTGCGGCCCTCATTTCCCTCGACCGCCTGACGGTGGATTTATCCCTCGCCGCGCTGTGTCTCGGCGTGGCATATTACGCCAGAATCGACGCCCCGCGAAGGCTCTGGGCAGTCCTGGCGCTGGCCTGCCTCAGCCGCGAAACGGGGATCGCGCTGGCCATCGCGTTCTGTGCTTCCGAGTTGGCCCGGCGCAGCTTCTCGCGGACGGCGATCTATGCGGCCTCCATCGCACCCGCGGCGCTCTGGTACCTGTACGTCATGGTCAACACGGAGCCGATTCCCATGCACTGGCCGCAGTTGATCCCCATGGCGGGAGTCCTCGGGTCGCTCGCCCACCCGTTCCCTTATCCTTTTTCCCCGGCGGTGAACGCGGTCATCACGGCAACCGATTTCCTCGCAATCGGGGGAGCGATGATGGCCTGTGTTCTGGCCTTCGTGGCGTTTTCGCGAAACCGGTTCGGATACCTGGAAATCGCGGCCGTGCTGTGGGCCGCGGGCGCGATCCTGTTGCCGCGGATCTTCTGGGAGGACTGCTGCTCGAGCGGCCGGGTGCTCACCCCCATGCTGATCGTGGTGGCGCTGCGCGCAGTGGACGGCGCCTCACTGGTTTGGATCGCGCCGCTGGTCCTCGTCTCGATGCGGACCTGGCTGCAACTGCTTTCGCCGCTGCTCGGCATCCTGAAGGGACTGCTGCACCGGACGAACTGAGTTAGACAGCGGCGGAAATGGCCGCGCTGTTCATGTCCGGGCCGATGACGATGGAGCCCTGCGTCTGTGCGCTCGAACGGGGGCCGGGAATAACGATGCCGGTTAAATTCAGCGGATCCGCGAGGGCGACCTCCACCTCCTCCCCGGCGTTTCCGGAACGGCGCACCAGCCTGAGCATATCAACCGCCTCGGGACGGGCGAATTGTTCGCCAACAAATCCGATGATGAAGCGGCCTCCGCGAATCTCGCCGCGCGCTTCCATTCTCCGGTAGGTGATCAGTAGATCGCGCCACGCCGGAGCCAGGGGCTCGCGGGCCAGCAGATCCCGAAATACCACGCCCCAGCGGTCCAGCAGGACTTTCGCGAAAAACTCCGTATTGGTTGCTTCCCCTTCGGCCCGGTCGAGCAGCGCCCAGCGCCCGGCGGAATGGCGAGGCCGGTTCATGCGCCCGCGTCCTTCCCCTGCCCGCCGCTTCGGATCGAGCAGAGCGCGCAGATTGTCGAACCCGTCGGCAGTGACCAGTCCCGCCGCCACCAGCTCCCACAGAGCCTCCTCCACTTCGCTCGCCAGCCGGCCGCTTGATCTCACCAGATCGACGAAGAAACACGCGCCTCGGGTCTTGAGGGCGTCGTACACGTCTCGCGCCGGATGAGAAAGAGGCACATCGGCGCGCGGCATCGCCAGCAAGGGAAAATCCTCACGGCGGAAAATCGCAATCGGAGCAATGCGCGTCGGCCGCACGCGCTTTGTCGGAGAATCCGGATCGAACGCTTTATGAGGCGACAACCGGCCCCAGGCGATTTCTCCGGACAGGCAAAGTCCGTCCAGCAAATCGGGATCGTAATCGACGATGCGGCGCGGCAGCACCACCGATTCCCAGGCCGACGCGGGAATTTCGAAGCCCTGCAACTGCTTCAGGATGTGATAGACGCCGTCGGCGCCATGCAGTTGCGAGCCGCGCGCCATGTGCTGCCAGCGCGTCAGGAAGCGCATGAAGTCGGCGGCGGTGGCCGGCTCGATCTCCTTGCGCAGCCGCCCCAGCGTCAGCCGGTGAATGCGCGCCACCAGCCTGCGATGGCAGAACTCGTTCTCTGAAGAGGTAAAGTTGCCGCGCAGGATCTGGCCCTCGGCTTCGAGATGCGCCAAGGCGATTTCGACCTCGATGTGCGGCAGATTTAGCCGTTCCGCCAGCGCCGCTGTGGTCGTCGGTCCGATGGAATCCATCCAGCCGCGGACGATGTTGACAGTGTCGTCCAGGCGGTCCAGGCGCTCCGTGGCGACCCATTGGCCGTTCACCGCGCTGGCGCGGCCGGCGGCGCGAAGCTGGTCGAAAAAGTAGCGCCACTGCTCCACCGGCGGAAGAAGAAACAGCGTGAGCAGCGCGTCGTGCAATTCGTCGGGATCGCGAACCACGGGCCAGGCCTCCTCGGCCACCTGCTGAATCGCCGCCGGATCGAGCGCGCCCATCTCATTGGCTGATTCCGAGCTGAGCGTGCGCCGAATGATCACGGCGCGGGTGCGGCGCTCTTCCAAAGGCGCGTCGTCCAGGAACGCATACGGGTTGGCGTTCAGGATCTCGTGGCAGAATACCGATGGCTCCGGCGTATCGCGGGCCAGCGTGCGCAGGCTGCCGTCGGCGATTCGGTCCAAAATCCTGATCAGGCCCTTCAAATCCATCGCTTCTTCCAAACAGTTGGCGATAGTTTCGTTCACCAGCGGATGATCGGGAATCTTCGGCTCGCCCGGGAGATTCTCAGGACACGCGATCTGATCGGGAAACACAGCGGCCAGAAGATCGTCGGCGCGCATGCGCTGCAATGGCGGAGGCACCTTTGTTCCGCCGGCAAAGCGCAGCACGGTCAAAGCCCTCTGCGCGTTCCATTTCCAGCGCGCGCCGAACAGAGGGGAAGGCAGCATCGCCTGCGTCAGCACGTGCTCCACTGTGGGCGTCTTCAGAAATTCGAAGACCAGCTCCAGAGGGAAGGAATGCTGGTCGCTCAAGGACAAAATCAGGCCGTTGTCCGTCGCCGCGGCTTGCAATTCGAAATTGAACGTCCGGCAGAAGCGCTTGCGCAGGGCCAGCCCCCAGGCCCGGTTGATGCGCGTTCCGAAGGGCGAATGGATCACCAACTGCATGCCCCCGGCTTCGTCGAAAAAGCGCTCGGCCACCACCACGTCCTGCGTGGGAATCACGCCGAGGGCGCGTTGCCCGGCGCGAACGTATTCGACGGCCTGTTCCGCGCCGCGGCGGTCGACGCTGCATTCGCGCTCGAGCATCTCCACCGCACCTGCCCCCTCCGCGAAAATATCCTCGCGCAGCTTCGCCACTTCGCGCGACAGCTCGATGGTACGCCCCGGCGCTTCGCCGTTCCAGAAAGGAATCGAGGGAGGCTGGCCGTGGGCGTCTTCCACGCGAACGCGTCCGTTTTCCACTCGCTTGATGCGCCAGGACGTCGTGCCGAGCAAAAAGATATCGCCCGCGTGGCTTTCGATCGCGAAGTCCTCGTCCAGCGTGCCCACCTGCACTCCCTCCGGCTCCGCGATCACTTGAAACTGCGCGGTTTCAGGAATTGCGCCGCCGTTGGTAATGGCGATCAGGCGCGCGCCGCGGCGTCCCTTGATCACTCCGTTGACTTTATCGCGATGCAGCATGGCTCCACGGCGTCCGCGCATGGTGGCGATGCCTTCCGACATCATCTCCACCACAGATTCGTAGCGTTCGCGCGGCAGTTCGCGATACGGATACGCGGAGCGGACCATGGCAAACAGCTTTTCTTCGTCCCACTCGCCGGTTGCCGCCGCCGCCACGAGTTGCTGCGCCAGGATATCGAGCGGCGCTTGTGGAATCTCGATTTTGTCGAGAATGCCGGCGCGGATCGCGCGCACCACAGCCGCGCATTCAATCAATTCGTCGCGCGTGGTGCAGAAGATGCGGCCCTTGGGCAGTGCGCCCACCCAGTGACCTGCGCGTCCCACGCGCTGCAGCGCAACTGCGATGGATCGCGGCGAGCCGACCTGGCACACCAGGTCCACGGTGCCGATATCGATGCCCAGTTCGAGCGATGCGGTCGCCACCACCGCCCGGAGCTGGCCGTTTTTCAGGCGCTGTTCGGCGTCCAGGCGAAGCTTGCGCGAAAGGCTTCCGTGATGCGGCAGAACCGCGTCCTCGCCCAGCCGCTCCGCCAGATGATGCGCTACTTTTTCCGACAAGCGCCGCGTATTGACGAACACCAGCGTCGTGCGATGCTCCAATGCCAGATTTGCCAGGCGATCGTAGATGTCCTTCCACATCTCATTGCTGGCCACCGAGCTCAATTCGTCGCGCGGAACCTCGACCGCCAGATCCATGGCGCGGCGATGGCCGATCTGGACGATTTTCGGCTCAGGCCCAAGGAACCGGGCGACTTCCTCAATCGGGCTGACCGTCGCCGAGAGGCCGATCTTTTGTAGAGGCCCTGTCACAAGCACCTCCAGACGGGCGATGGACAACGCCAGATGCGAACCGCGCTTCGAACCGGCGACGGCGTGAATTTCGTCCAGGATCAGCGTATTCACGTGGCGCAACATCCTGCGGCCACCCTCGCTGGTCAGCAGGATGAAGAGCGATTCGGGCGTTGTCACCAGGATGTGCGGCGCGTTCTTCAGCATTTGCTGGCGCTCAGAGGCGGGTGTGTCGCCGGTGCGGACCGCGGTGCGGATTGGCGCAAGTAGAACGCCTTCCTGCGCCGCCAGATCCGCAATACCGGAAAGCGGCACGTCCAGGTTCTTCTGCACGTCGTTGCCGAGAGCCTTCAGGGGCGATACGTAAAGCACTTCGGTACGGTTCTGAAGGTCGCCAGACCGCGATTTGCGCACCAGAGAGTCCAGGGCGATCAGGAACGCCGCCAGCGTCTTGCCGGAACCGGTGGGCGCGGAAATCAACACGTCGCGTCCGGCGCGAATTTCGGGCCACCCGAGCGACTGCGGCTCCGTGACGGCGGAGAAGCGTTCGGTGAACCAGCGGCGTGTCAGGCTGTCGAAGGCGGAGAGCGGCATGACGGCTACCTCTATAGGGTAACCCCAGTTCGACTATCCTAAAATACTTGAGCCAAACGCCCTTCAATCAGGAATACCTGACGCGGCTTCGCCAGGGCGACGCCGAAACGGAGAGGCATTTTGTCGCGCATTTCAGCAATGCCATCCGTTTGTCCCTGCGGTACCGGCTGCGGTCCTGGCAGTTGATTGACGACATCCGCCAGGAGACATTCCTGCGCGTGTTGAACTTCCTGCGCTCGGACCGGCCGATGGATCATCCGGAGCGTCTGGGCGCTTATGTCCATTCGGTGTGCATGAACGTCATGATGGAACTGCTCCGAGCCTCCACGCGCCATCCGGCGATGCCCGAGGACGCGCAGGACCTGGTGGATGATCGGGGCGCCAGTCCGGAAAATGAAGTCGTGACCAGGCAGCAGAAGGACATGGTCCGCGGCGTGCTCGAGGAACTGCCGGAGACGGATCGCCATATCCTGCGGGCGGTGTTTCTGGAAGACGCCGACAAGGATGACGTCTGCAAACGCTTCGACGTGACCCGGGATTACTTGAGAGTCCTGGTTCACCGGGCGAAGATCCGGTTCCGGGCGGCGTTAAATAATCAGGTTGAGCGTGAAACGGCAGAGCGGTTCAAAACACAACAGTAAAGTGAGGCGAAGGCAAGATGGATCACTCGGGAGCGGCGCAAATGAAGGCTGTTGAGCGCTATGTGCTTGGTGACCTGACCGTTTCCGAGGTCGAAGAATTCGAAAGACATTTTTTCGACTGTCCTCAGTGCTCGGAGGAGCTGAGGGCGTTGACCATTTTTCAGGAGAATGCGCGTGCGGTGTTTCTTGAGCCCGAACCGGCTCCGATTCCCGTCCGCTCGACCGTGCCAAAGAGCACGGAGAGCGGGTGGCGGGGACTTTCGCCTCTATCTTATGCTTTTGCCCTCGGCGCTCTGCTCATGGGAATTTTTGTCGGACGCTTGGTTTTCCCCGGCGCCGAGAGCGCCGCGGCCATTTCTGCTTATCCTCTCTATGCGCAGGCACGGGGCGAGGAGACCGTGGTTTCGCCCGCCGCCGGTTCGAAGTTCTACGAGCTCTATCTTGACCGGACCTGGGACAGCGAGTTTGTACAGTATCGCGCCGTGTTACGCGACGCCTCCGGAACAGAAAGATTCTCCCTTCCCGTGAAGGCTACTGCTCCGGGAGAAGCAATTCATGTGCTGATCCCCTCCCGTCAACTATCCGCCGGGAAATACACGCTGGTGATGCTGGGCGGCGGCGATCATGAAGCGGAACTCGCCCGTTTCCCATTTACCGTCCGGCTTCCGTAGACTTTTTTGGAAAAGGGGGGGCAGCGGGTAGGATTGTGGACAAAGCTGTTCCCTTTCTCAGCACGTTTTTAGAATGCCAACAAAATGCCACGAACCAATTTCCTCTATCACACCGAGGCCGTCGGACTGTCCGGCCATATCTCGCTCCCGGTACATGACACCATCCCATTGCAGGCCTCCATCGCCTCAGCGGTCGGTCCCGGGTACGGCAAGGTCCGAGTCGAGAATTTCAAGCACCTTGATTATTTGAGCGTCGCCTCGATCGAGAGCCACGTCGTCAGCAGTTTCAGCGAGAAGGACAGGGCGCATGGGACGCTCTCTTCGGTGGTGATTGACGATCTGAACACGCTGAATGTGGTGACTTGCGGCCGCCTGATGACGCGGCTCACGTCCAAGCACGATGTGGGCGCGGCGCAAGGCTCCTTCATCCTCCATGGAACGCATTTCGACGATCTGCGCATCGCGGGCCACAGGATCGACCTGGACCTGGCGGTGGGGTTGTTCAGCGAGCTCAGCACCTGGGATAAACTGAATCACGCCTACGAGAACGATCCGGCGATCCGCAAGGAACTGGACGAGCTCGCGCTCTTCCCGCACAAAGGGAACTCGCTTCCCACCCACAACGGTCTGTTCGCCTGCACTCTGGCCCGCATTCCCAAGAAACTTCCACGCGGGATGAAGCAAGTCGCCGAGCATGGGATTTACGTCCCGCATTTCGGGACCATTTATCCGGCACATTATTACATCACCGCCAGTTCGCGCCGCTTGCACATGCTGCACGTCGATTTGGGCTGCTCAGTGGAAGGATGCAATAGCTATGGCAACAGCGGAGCCAACGGATCCCCTCTGCCAGGCGGCAGTTGATCCCGTCGAATTGATACGATCGATGTTCGCATGGGTCCCCGGCGCATCGCCTTCGCGTGCCTGATCCTCGCCGGCTGCGGCGCTTCCCCCGAAGCCCGCTATCGGGACGGCCGCGCGCTGATGCGTCAGGGTAAGCTCGATGAGGCCATGGCGGTGGCCGAGCAGGGATTGCGCGGCGGCGGATCCTGGCCGTTTCGGATTCTCAAGGCGGACGTTCTTCTGGCCCGCGCGGATACCAAGGGAGCGCGGGACGTCCTGGGGTCCGCGCCGCCGCCGTCGGACCCAGAACTGCTCGCCCGCTTGAGGATGGATCAAGCCTGGGCGGAGCATCTCGACTCGAATGATGCCCGCGCAGAAGCCTTGCTCCAGCAAGCGGTGCGGGCCGCCGCGCCGCTGCCTCCCATCGCCGTGCAGACCGTGATCGAACTCCGTCTGGGCGACGTTTTAGCCAAGCAGGGCCGCCGCGAGGAAAGCGAGCGCACCCTGCGCCATGCGGTGGAGGCAGCCGGCGCCTTGGGTGATCTCACGCTGCAGGCCACCGCCATGAATAACCTCGGCCTGCTGTTCCTCAACGCGTTCCAACTGGAGGAGGCCGTCTACTGGATTGAGAAAGCCAGTGCGATCTTCCGCCGCCAGGGCGTTGAAACCTCCTATTACGTCACCGTGGGCAACCTGGGCTCGTGTTACCAGAATCTGGGCGATTCCGATAAGGCCCTTGACTACTTTGAGCAGGCCCGCGCCTACGCGAACCGCGTGCATAACCGTTATGACGAGCAACTTTGGATCGGCAACAGCGGCGACGTGCTCAGCGAGCGCGGCCAGTACGCCCAGGCGCTGGAAAAATTCAAGCAGGCCCTGGCAATCGCCAAATTGCGAGATCAGAGTGAGCGCAATCTCACAGGTTGGTGGTACTACAGCCTGGCGTCCACGTCCATTGAATTGGGCGATTTCGATGCGGCCGAGAATTACAATCGCGAATCCCTGCGCCTGCGCGAGGCCATCGGCGACCACTCCGATTACTATCCTCGCGTGAATGAGGCGCATATCGCCGCCGGGCGCAAGGATCCCCGCGCCGAGGCGCTGTATCGCGGTCTCATCGCCGAGTACAAGCCCGGCATGAATCCGGTGGAGATGCTGGAGGCTCGCGCGGGACTCGCCGCGCTGCTGGCTGGGAAGGGGCAATCTGACCAGGCCGGCAATCAGTTCCGGGAAGCAATTGCCGCCCTCGAAAGCCAGCGGACGGCGTTGGTACAGGCCGACGACCGCATCACCTACCTGGCGCGGCTGATCCGCTTCTACGACCGTTACATCAATTTCCTGGCGGACCGGAATCAGCCGGACCGCGCGCTGGAGGTGGCCGAATCGAGCCGGGCGCGCGTGCTGGACGAACGGCTGGAGTCGAGCGCCGCGCGTCCTGCCGTTTCCGCCGCGAAGCTGCGCGAACTGGCCCGGTCCTCCCACAGCGTGTTCCTGTCCTATTGGCTGGGACGCAAGCGTTCGTTTCTTTGGAAGGTCACCGGCGATGGAATCACGCTGCATGCGCTGCCGCCGGAAAGCCAGATCGCGCCGCTGGTCGCGGGCTATCGAGGCTTCCTCGAAAATCTGCGCGATCCTCTGCAATCGGAATTCCCCGCTGGCCGCAAGCTGTCGGAGATCCTGCTGCGGCCGGCGCTGCCCTTGCCGGATCCGCCTGGCCGAGTGGTGCTGGCGCTCGAAGGCGCGCTGTACGCATTGAATTTCGAAACCTTGCCCGATCTGGAAAATTCGTCACGATACCTGATCGAGCGCGCCACGATCGAGGTCGCTCCGTCACTCAACCTGCTGGCCGCCGCTCGCGGCGAGGCAAATGCGCCGGATGCCCTCCTGATGATCGGGAATCCGGAGCAGGCCGTGGAGGAGTATCCTCGGCTGCCATTCGCAGGCCAGGAGATCGAGCAAATTTCGCATGCGTTTTCCGAAAAAAAGAAGATGGTCCTGCAGGGCGCGGACGCATCTCCGGCGGCGTACCGCCAGGCGCGGCCCGCCGAATACGCCTGGATTCATTTTGCCGCGCACGCGGCCGCCAACCGGAACAACCCTCTCGATTCCGCGCTGATTCTGTCGTCCCATGGCGGCGCAGGCTACCAGCTCCTGGCGCGCGAAGCGATGACGATTCCCCTGAACGCCACGCTTGTGACGCTGTCGGCCTGCCGGGGCGCGGGGGTGAGAACGTTTTCGGGCGAAGGGCAAGTGGGCCTGTCCTGGGCATTCCTGCACGCCGGCGCGCAATCCGTGGTGGCGGGGCTTTGGGACGTCACTGACCGGTCCACTGCGGAATTAATGGCGGATTTTTACGATCAATTGAGCCACAACGTGTCGCCCGCCAAGGCGCTCCGGCACGCGAAATTGGCCCTGTTCCACGGAAGTGGAGCTTACAGGAAGCCGTTTTATTGGGGACCGTTCCAGTTGTACGCAGGGAGGCTGTAGTTCCGGCTGGGGACCCGCGCAAATTGCGCGCCACCGTCAGCTATTGATCTGGCTCGGCACGCTGCGCTCGGCGACGACGGTCACCTGGCGATCCTTCGCGAGGCGCACCACGTCCATGGCGACGCTGCGTGAGCCGAGGAAGGGGAACTGCCGTTTCGGCGGCTTCGACAGAAAAATCTGCGTGACACCGTTGCGCCGCGCGAAATCCACCAGCGCTTCGGCGGGGTTCTTTCCTTCCAGCACGCGCGTTTCGATGTGCAGCTTGCGCGCGAACTCCAGGTTCTGTTCCAGAGCCGCCGCATCGGACGATGGCACCACGCCCACGGCGAAACAATCCGCCTTCAGATAATCCGCGACGCGGCGGCCACGGCGAATGACGACGGTGGAGGCCGGCGACTCGGTGACATGGATCAGAATCCGTTCGCGCACCTCCGGCTCGGCGTGGCGGGAACGGACGTTTTCCTCGCCTTGCCGGATCTCCACCTCATGCGCGGTCTGCCGGAGGGCCATCTCACGCAGGGCGGCCAGCGCCGGCTCCTTGAAGAAATTGTCGAGCGCACGCTGCGCCTTGTCGGTTCCATAGATCACGCCGCGCTGCAGCCGGTTCAACAGCGCTCGCGGCGGCAGGTCGATCAACACGACCTCATCGGCCTGTTTCACCACCCAGTCGGGGATCGTTTCGCGGACGGCCACACCGGTGATTTCGCGGATCTGGTCGTTCAGGCTCTCCAGATGCTGGATGTTCATCGTGGTGAGCACGTCGATGCCGGCGTCGAGCAGGACCATAACGTCCTCCCAGCGCTTGGTGCGCGCCGAGCCCGGGATGTTGGTGTGGGGAAATTCGTCCACCGCGCAGACTTCGGGTTTGCGGCGCAGAATCGCGTCTGTATCCATCTCCTCGAACTCGCGCCCGCGGTATTCGATGATGCCGCGCGGCAGGATTTCCAGGCCTTCGGTTTTTGCAATGGTGTCCTTGCGGCCATGCGGCTCGAAATAGCCCACCACCACGTCGCGGCCGGCGCGCTTGGCCTGCTGTGCCTCCTCCAGCATGCGATAAGTCTTGCCGACGCCGGCCGCGTAGCCCAGCAGGATCCTCAGTTTGCCCTTGCGATCAGGCATTTGCCGGCTCGTTGGGGAAGACGCGGACGTCCATGCCGTCGGCTTCCATAATCAGGCGCTCCACGGGATTGGCGCGCAGGCGGCCGGCCCATCCGGTCTGATTGCTGTGTCCCACGAAAATCTGGGTGATGCCGTGCTGTTTCGCGAAGTCCAGGATGCTTTCGATGGGATCCTCGCCGGCGAGCAGTTCCACGCGCGCCTTGGCCTCATGCGCATAGTCCAGATTCTGGCGCAGTAAGGTTTCATCGGCCTCGCTGATGTTGTCCTGCTGGACGTAGACGACGTAGAGGTCGCCGTGGAAACGATCCGCCTGCCGTCGGGCTCGGCGAATCATCTCTGTGGCGCTGGAGCGGGGCGTAACGCACACCAGGATGCGCTCGTGCGCGCCGTAAAGTTGCGTGCCGCCCTGGCTGTGAACGAACTCCTCCAGTTGACGATCCACCACGTCGGCGGTGAGTACCAGGGCGATTTCGCGAAGCTCGGAGAGTTGACGCTGCTCATCGCCTTCAATCGACCGGGAGGCGCAGTATTCCGGCGAGGCGTCGACGACCTCGATCTCGTCCGCCGTCCGGATGAACGCCTCCGGCACGGAATCGCTGACGCTCTTCCCGCGGATCGCCTCGATCTCGCGCTGGCGCTCGGCGATGTATTGCAAATTAATCGACGTGATCACCGAGATCCCTGCTTGGCGCAATTCCTCCACATCCTGCCAGCGCTCCGGATGTTTGCTGCCGGGAGGATTACGGTACGCCAGGCCGTCGATCAGGCAGACCTGCGGATGGCGGTCGAGCAGCGCGCCGACGTCGATCGCGGGCGTTCCGTTTACGAGCTTCGGCGGTAGGACCTCCATTCGATCAAGGATTTCCTGCACGTCGGGCGAGGCGGTGGGCTGCGTGGCGGCCACCACCACGTCCTGTCCGCGCAGCTTACGGCGGAGGCCTTCGTTGAACATGCGCAACGATTTGCCCACGCCTGAGGCGTAGCCCAGGAAAATTTTCAGATGGCCGCGCGAGGTCTGGCGCTCCTCGGCCTCAATCTGCTTCAGCAGGCGTTCCGGATCGGGGCGGCGGCGCTCTAACTCTGCCATTATGTTAAGGATATCTTACCGGCCGGAGGTGGCCATGGCGCAGAGAAAGATCAATGAGACCCCGGCCAAGCAGATTTCCGGGTTCATCGCGAAGTTCGATCCGAAGATCGCCAGGCAGATCCGCGCCACGCGCGCGGCGCTGCGCAAGATCTTTCCCGCCGCGTTCGAACTCATCTACGACAACTACAACTTCCTGGTCTTCGGTTTCTGCAGCGCACCGCGAGCTTCCGATTGCATTGTTTCGCTGGCCGCGAACTCAAAGGGTCTCGGCTTGTCGTTTTACTGGGGCTCCACGTTGCCCGATCCTCACGGACTTCTGCAGGGCAGCGGAAACCAGAATCGATTCATTCGCCTGGAAGGTCCGGAGACACTAACGAAACCCGAGGTGCGGGCGCTGACGAAGGCCGCGACGGAGCAGGCGAAAACGCCTTTGCCCAAGTCAGGCAAGGGCGCGACAATCGTCAAATCCATTTCAGCAAGGCAGAGGCCGAGGAAATGACCTTGCCCTTTTCCGATCTCGCGCTGGCGCGGCGTTTGGAGCGAGCCGAAGGCCGCGCCTGCCGCCAGTTCGCCGAAGCGCGCAGGAAGCTGCATCCCGAATCCGGCTCCGAATGGATGGAAGCAGGCGGCGCCTGCGTGGTTTTCGATGGCGTCAACTCTCCGGTGACGCAGACTTTCGGCCTCGGCGTGTTCGAGGAACTGAAGCCGGAAACGCTCGATGCGATCGAGAAGTTCTTCTTCGAAAAAGGCGCGCCAGTGCATCATGAGGTGAGTCCTCTGGCCGGGGTAGCCGCGCACGATCTGCTGTGCTCGCGCGGGTACAGACCGATTGAGATTTCCAGTGTCCTCTATCAGCCGCTGACGAGACCCGCCCTGAATGGTTCCGGTGGCATTGCGGTGCGTGTGGCGGGCCAGGCGGAAGCGGCCGTCTGGGCAGACGTAAGCGCGCGCGGATGGGCGCATCAGAACCCGGAGTTGATGGCGTTCATCAAGGAATTCGGCGCGATCTCGTTCGCCCGCGAGGATGCCCTGTGTTTCCTGGCGGAACTTGACGGCGTTCCGGGAGCCGCGGGAGCGCTGAGCGTCCACGACGGCGTGGCATTGTTCGCCGGGGCGGCCACCGTTCCCGAAATGCGGCGTCGCGGATTGCAGGGGGCGCTGTTGGCCGCCCGCATGCAATACGCCTTCGAGCGCGGCTGCGATCTGGCGATGATGGTGGCGGAGGCGGGCAGCGAATCGCAGCGCAACGCCGAACGCAAAGGCTTCCAGATTGCCTACACCCGGATGAAATGGCGGCTGTCATCGGCTCCCTGATGGCGGCCGCCGTTCGTTGGCATTGAGTGGCTACTTGCGCGGATACTTTGCGTCCAGCGCCTCATTCAGCTTCAGCACGTTCACCCGCGGCTCTCCCAAAAATCCCAGGTCGCGGCCTTCGGTCAACTGGGCCAGCAGTGCGCGAATCTCCTGCGCATTTGCGCCGCGCGCCTGCGCGATGCGCTCCACCTGCGCATCCGCCGATTCGGGACTCAAATGCGGATCCAGGCCGCTGCCGCTGGTCGTGAGCAGATCGGCGGGAATCGGCCCGGTGTACCCGGGGTTCTCCTGGCGGAATTTCCCGGTGGAGGCCTTCATGCGATCCAGCAGCTTCTGGCTCGCCGGACCGAGGTTCGAACCCGATGAGTTCGCCGCGTCATACCCGTTGCCCGCCGCTGACGGCCGCGGCTGAAAATATTCGGGACGCGTGAAATTTTGGCCAATCAGCGTGGAACCGATCACCTTTCCGTCCTTGTATTCCAGGCTGCCGTCGGCCTGTTTCTTGAACAGCGCCTGGCACAGGCCGGTAACGATGCCCGGATAAATCAGGCCGGTGAGCACGGTCATCACCAGCGTCATGCGAAGTCCAGGTAAGAATTGACGCCACATAAAAATCTCCTTAAGCCCACCGCAGCGCGTGCACCAGTTGATCGATGATCCAGATGCCGGGGAACGGCGCGATCACGCCGCCCAAGCCGTAAATCAGCAGATTGCGCCGCAGCAGCGCCGCCGCGCTCACGGGACGGTACCGCACGCCGCGCAGCGCCAATGGCACCAGGGCGATGATGATCAGTGCATTAAAAATCACCGCCGAAAGGATCGCGCTTTCCGGCGTATGCAGCCCCATGATGTTGAGCTTCGCCAGCTCCGGATATGTGGTCATGAACATGGCCGGAATGATGGCGAAATATTTCGCCACGTCGTTGGCGATGGAAAACGTGGTCAGCGCGCCGCGCGTAATCAGCAACTGCTTGCCGATCGCGACGACCTCAATCAGCTTGGTCGGGTTTGAATCCAGGTCCACCATGTTGCCCGCTTCCTTAGCGGCCATGGTGCCAGTATTCATCGCGAGCCCGACGTCGGCCTGCGCCAGCGCTGGCGCGTCGTTGGTGCCATCGCCGGTCATCGCCACCAGACGCCCGTCGGTCTGTTCCTTCTTGATGTAGTTCAGCTTGTCAGCGGGCGAAGCCTGGGCCAGAAAATCATCCACGCCCGCTTCAGCGGCGATGGCGGCGGCAGTCAGCGGATTATCGCCGGTGATCATTACGCTGCGGATGCCCATGGTGCGGAGCTGCGCCAGACGTTCTTTCATGCCGCCCTTCACCACGTCCTTCAGATGGATCACGCCCAGCGCGCGAGCGCCGTCGCAGACCGCCAGCGGCGTTCCTCCCTGGCGCGAAATGCGGCCGCAGGTTTCGGTCAAGTCCGCCGGAACCGCCCCACCCTGTTCGCGCACGAATTTGGCCACGGATTCGCTCGCGCCCTTGCGAAGCATGCGTCCGTCCAGATCGACGCCGCTCATGCGCGTGTACGCGGAGAAGGGAATGAACGTCGCCTCGTGGCTGGCCACTTCCCGTCCGCGCAGGCCGTACTTCGTCTTCGCCAGCACCACGACGCTGCGGCCTTCCGGCGTCTCGTCGGCGAGGCTCGAAAGCTGCGCCGCGTCGGCCAGTTCGCCCTCGCTCACGCCGTCCACCGGAACGAACTCGACGGCCTGGCGGTTGCCGATGGTGATGGTCCCCGTCTTATCAAGCAGCAGCGTGTTGACGTCGCCCGACGCCTCCACCGCCTTGCCGCTCATGGCCAGTACGTTATGCTGCATCACGCGATCCATACCCGCGATGCCGATGGCGGAGAGCAGCCCGCCGATGGTCGTCGGGATGAGGCAGACCAGCAGCGACACGAGCACCGCGACGCTGGGAATCGCGCCCGTGCCGGACACCGACACCGCATATTTGGCGAACGGCTGCAGCGTGACTACGGCCAGCAGAAAGATCAACGTCAGGCCGGCGATCAGAATATTCAGGGCAATTTCGTTGGGCGTCTTTTGCCGCTCCGCGCCTTCCACCAGCGCGATCATGCGGTCTAAGAACGTCTCGCCCGGATTCGACGTGATGCGGATCGTGATCTGGTCGGACAGCACCTTGGTGCCGCCGGTGACGGCGCTGCGATCGCCTCCGGATTCCCGAATCACAGGCGCGCTCTCGCCGGTGATGACGGATTCGTCCACTGTGGCAATGCCTTCAATCACGTCGCCGTCGCCGGGGATCACTTCGCCTGCCTCGACCAGCACCACGTCGCCGGCCCGCAAAGCCGAAGCCGCGGTTTGCTCGATTTTTCCATTCGAGCAAACGCGCTTCGCCATCGCGTCCGACTTGGTTTTGCGCAGTGTATCGGCCTGCGCCTTGCCGCGCGCTTCCGCCATCGCCTCGGCGAAATTGGCGAACAGCACCGTGAACCATAGCCACAATGCGATCTGCACCGTGAATCCGATTCCCGAGGCGCCCCTGAAGATATCCCGTGCCAGGATCACTGTGGTGATCACCGCGCCCACTTCCACCACAAAGATCACCGGGTTTTTGGCCAGCGCCGCGGGGTTCAATTTGACGAATGAATCCCTGGTTGCGCGGCCGATGATTTGCGGATCGAACAGAGGACGGGAATGGGCCAGCTTTTTCGGCAGCAGTTGCGTCTGGTCTTCCATCAGAATGTCCTCCCGGCTTGCATCAGCAGATGCTCGACGATGGGACTTAAGGACAGCGCCGGGAAAAACGTCAGCGCGCCGACAATCACTACGGTCCCGATCAATAGCCCCACGAACAAGGCGCCATGCGTCGGGAGCGTGCCGCTGGTGACGGGAATCTTTTTCTTCGCCGCCAGGCTGCCCGCCGCGGCCAGCATCGGAATGATGATGAGGAACCGGCCCACCAGCATCGCGAGGGCGAGCGTCGTGTTGTACCACGGCGTATTGCCGCTTAATCCGGCAAAGGCGCTGCCGTTATTGGCCGCCGCGCTCGAAAAAGCGTATAGGATCTCCCCGAATCCGTGCGGACCGTTATTGCCGAGCGCTCCCCGTCCCGCGCCCGCCGTCGCCGCCCCGCTGAACAACAGAATCACCGCCGAAGTGGCGATCAGCGCGATCATCGCCATCTTCACCTCTTTGCCTTCGATCTTCTTGCCCAGATATTCGGGCGTCCGGCCCACCATCAGCCCGGCGATAAACACGGCCAGAATCGCGAACAACAGCATGCCGTAGAGTCCCGCGCCCACACCTCCGAAGATCACCTCGCCCACTTGCATGTTGAACAGAGGAACCAGTCCTCCGATCGGCGTCAGGCTGTCGTGCATGGCGTTCACCGCGCCGCAGCTCGCATCCGTGGTCACGGTGGCGAACAGACTGCTCGCCGCGATGCCGAAGCGAACCTCTTTGCCCTCCATATTGCCCGGAGCGATGCCGAATTTCTGGAGCAGCGGATTGCCGCCCGACTCCGCCGCGTAGACGATGAAGACTCCCGCCAGAAACAGCAGGCTCATGGCCGCGAAGATTGCCCATCCTTGCCGCGTGTCGCCCGTCATCTGCCCGAACGTATAGGTCAAGCCCGCGGGAATCAGGAAGATCAACAGCATCTGAACGAAATTCGTCAACGGCGTGGGATTCTCAAACGGGTGCGCCGAATTGGCGTTGAAAAATCCCCCGCCATTCGTCCCCAGCATCTTGATCGCCTCCTGGGACGCCACCGGCCCCTGCGCGATCATCTGTGCGCCCCCCTCCAGGCCCGTTGCCGCCGAATAAGGATGCAGGTTCTGAATCACTCCCTGGGAACAGAAAAATAACGCCGTGATCACCGACAGTGGCAGCAGAATATAGACCGTCGCGCGGACGATGTCGGCCCAGAAGTTGCCAATCGCGTTGGCCTGCTGGCGCGCGAAACCGCGGATCAGCGCGACGGCGACCGCCATGCCGGCGGCGGCCGACGTGAAATTGTGCATCGTCAGGCCGGCCATTTGCACCAGGTAGCTCAGCGTGGTTTCGCCGGAGTAATTCTGCCAGTTGGTGTTGGTAGTGAAACTGACGGCGGTGTTGAACGCCAGGTCCGGCGTCATCGGCGTTGCTCCGGCCGGCGCGTGCGCGGTGCCGAATGCCATAGGGTTCAGCGGCAGCAAGCCTTGCAACCTTTGCAACAAATAGAGGATCAGAAAGCTGAAAAAGCTGAAGGCCAGCAGGCTGCCCGCATACTGTGTCCAGCGCTGGTCTGTGTTCTCCTTGACGCCGGAAAGCGTATAACAAAGCCTTTCGAGGGGCCGCAGGACGGGGTGAAGAAAGGTCCTCTCACCCGAAAAGACCTTCGTCATGAACATGCCCATCGGCTTGGCGAAGGCGAGAATCAGGACGAAGAAAACCGCAATCTGCAAAAATCCATTGGCTGTCATAGTGGGGGTTGTATTTTGGGGCAGCTCCGCCCTGAAAGGGCGGGGACTCCGCACCTCATGCTAGAACCGCTCCGGTTTCAGGAGGGCAAAAATCAGGTACAAAAACAGGAAAAATGCCGCGATGCCGGCGAATACGTAATCCATAAGCTACAACTTCTCGCAGGCGCGAGTCAGATACCAGCAGGCGGCGAAAAACGCCAGCGCCACTGCAATGTAAAGCACATCTTCCATACACCCCTAAGGTATGCCCAAAGTCATAAAGAAGGCATAAAGACGCGGTAAGGACTTTGCTAAATCCTGCTACCCTTGAGGTATGGCGTTGGCAGCCCTGTTGGGCGTGTTTTTCATTGTGTGCGTGGCGATTACGCTTTTCGCGTTCCCCCCGAACAAGATCGTTGAGTGGATGTCCAAGCCGGTGGAAAAACCGGGCGATAAGCCAGCCGGCAA
>JBBIVT010000027.1:0-32710 GCA_037439565.1 Acidobacteriota bacterium
CGTGAGCGCCGGGTATTACTACTACTACGGTCACTACAGCAAGTATTATGGGCGCCGCGAAGCTTAACGCCGACAGAGTCGAACTGCTGATCGCGAATCTGGACCGCGGCGGAGCTGAGCGGACCGTGGTGGACCTTGCAATCGCCATGCGTGGCCGCGGATGGGATGTTTCCATCGCATGCCTCGGCAACGGCAACTCTTTTCACGATGAATTGACGGCTGCTCGCGTGGACGTTACTTCTTTCGGCATTCGTCCTGGCCGCCCGAATCTTATCGCCGGCTGCCGGCTGCTGCGCCACCTTCGCCAGATTCGGCCCCGGGTCATTCATGCTCACATGTTCCACGCCAACATTGCAGCGCGGATTCTGGGGACACTGCTGCGGATTCCGGTTGTTTGCACGATTCACAGCGTGAGGGAGAGCAACCGCCGGAGAAACACATCGAGGCTCCGGTCGGCCATTTATCGCCTGACAGACAGGTACTGCTTCCGGACGACCGCCGTCTCGGAGCGTGTCTCGGAGCGCTTCATTCAGAACCGGACCGTTCGACGCGCGAAGATTCAAGCGATTCCTTCGTTTGTGGATGTAGATCGCTTCCTACCGGAGGCCGCACGCCGCGCGCGGGTCCGCAGAGCGATGGGATGGGACGATTCGTTCGTTTGGCTGGCCATTGGCCGGCTCGACAAGGCGAAGGACTACCCAAACCTGATCGAATCCTTCCGGCGGCTCGCGGGAACGCCAGGGACCTGCCTGGTGATCGCTGGGGACGGCGCGGAACAGGACGAAATTGCATCGCTAATCGCGCGGTCCAATCTTGACTCGCGAGTTACTTTGCTTGGCGTTCGCACCGATATCCCGGATCTGATGAATGCCTGCGACGCCTTCGTCCAAGCTTCGGCTTGGGAAGGGATGCCCATCTCGCTCCTTGAAGCGGCCGCATGCGAGCGGCCGATCGTAACCACGGACGTAGGCGGGACAAGAGAAATCGTTCGGGAAGGCCAAACGGGTCTCCTTGTCCCGCCGGAAGACCCGGAGCACCTTAGCCGCGCCATGCAGCGGATGACCCTAATGCCCCCTGCGCAGCGCGAATCCCTGGGTCAGGCGGCGCGGCGTCATGTCATCCAACATTATTCAACCGCTACGGTGTGCGATCAGTATGAGTCGCTCTACCGGGAAGCGCTGAACGTGGCGTAATCATGCGGCGAGCCCCCTTCACAACCTGGGCGGTCTGCGGCACGGCGGCGATCATCGCCATCGTGCTCGTGTGGACGCTCAGCCGCGCCGACGTTACGGAATACATCACCACCTTCGGGGCCAACATCCCGACTGACAATGTCGTCTTGGATTATGCCAAGGGCGTCGGCTGGGCGCTCGCGCTCGGCGCAACCTTGTTCCTATGGCCGGTATGCCTTCGCGACAAGATGATGCTCGCGGGGATGTGGCTGGTGCGCTGCGCCGTCATGCTGGGTGTGATGCTGCCTTATGAAGAGCATTATCCAGGTCTTGATTCGTGGCTCTATTTCACCGGGGCGCACGCGATTGACTCCGACTTGTTTTCTATTCTTTTGAAGGGAAACAGCAACTTTATCGTTCTGCTTGGCGCGCTCCATTTGAAAATCGGTCCGGATTCTTACCACGCCATGAAGGTATCCAGCGGATATGCGGGCCTGGCGGCGGTGTACCTGCTTTATCGAGGCGCGGCGATCCTGGTTCACGCCAGGAAGCGTTGGATTTTTTGGGCATTGGGACTGTACCCGTCAGTGCTGTTCTGGTCTTCGATCATGGGCAAGGATCCGGTGGTGCTCCTTGGAATCGCTCTACACATCTGGGGGCTGATCCAGGTGGCGTACCTGGGCAAGCGCAAACACCTGATCACAGCCGCGGTGGGGCTCGCCCTGGCGAGCATTGTAAGAATCTGGATGGGCCCCATTCTTCTGGTACCCGCGCTGATTCTCCTGGCGTTGAAAATCCGCCACACCGGATGGCGAATTGTCACGGTTTCGGCGGCTTTGGCTCTGCTGGCCTTCCTCGCGCCGGTGACCGCAAGCCGGCTGGAAATCGACCCTGGGGCCGATCTGTTCGCTAGCACGCAATCTGTGAGTAAGGGGTGGGACAAAGCGAACTCCGCGCTCCATCCGGATATCCCGTTGAATTCGATGACGGACCTCATTCTTTTCACTCCACAGGGCGTCTTCGCGGCGTATTTCCGTCCTCTTCCGGGCGATCTGCCTCATCTCCTCGGCTGGATCGCGGGCCTGGAGGATCTGGTTTTGCTGCTGCTCAGCGTGTGGGCGCTGGCGAAGATGAAGCGCCAATACTGGCGAAATCATTTCTTTCTGTGGTCCGTCGCGCTGCTGATCACATGGGGACTAGCCTACAGCCTGGTGACGTACAAAGACCTCGGTACGGCGGTGCGATTCCGGCTCCAGATCATGCCAGTGCTTTTGGGCCTGGTTTGGTTCCTCATCAGCCGCCCGTTTCTGCGGAGTACCAACGTTGGACATCCAGCTCGTGTCTAAGAAACAAAATGTGCTTCTAGTTCTGGAAGCGACCCTGGGTGGCACGGGGCGCCACATTCTTGATCTGGCGAGAGGCCTTTTGCGGCGGGGTGACGCGGTTCACCTGTTGTACTCCACGGTTCGAGCCGACCCCCAATTCCGGAGCGGTTTGGCGGAGCTTCAACGCGAGTGCCCGGACTTCCGCGCGTGCGAAATACCGATGTCGCGGGCGGTAACTCCGCGCGACTTTCGAACATTGTTTCAGATGTTCCGGTATCTCAAGGAGAACGGCCCTTTCGACCTTATCCACGGGCATTCCACAAAAGCCGGGTTTCTGGCAAGACTCGTACCCGGCGCAGGGGCGGCAGCCAGGATCTACACTCCGCATTCCTTCATGACGATGGACCCTCAACTGCGGGGTCTGGCGCGAAAGGCGGTTTCCCTACTCGAAACATTCCTGGCAAAGCGTTCGGCCAAGGTGATCGTCCTGTCGCGCGAGGAGTGGAACTGCGCGCACGCCATGGGAATCGCCGCGGAGAAGCTGGTCATCATCGAAAACGGCGTCGACGCGGATGCGCTGGCGCGTCTTTCGCTCAACCGGAGGAAAATGCGCGGAAGCCTCGGCCTGCCTGAGGACGCTCATTGCGTCGGTTTCGTGGGCCGCCTGAGCGATAAAAAGGAGCCACTCCGCCTTCTGGATGCCTTCGCGATCTTGAGAGAGCGCGCGGCGCATGTAACAAAGCTGGTTATCGTCGGATCGGGCGAATTGGAGTCGGCGATGCGGGCGCGCGCGAAAGACCTCGGTATCGACAGCGCGATCGTTTGGGCGGGGCCGGTGGATGGCGCTGCTCACATGTGCGCATTCGATGTCCTCGCGCTGTGCAGCAGGACGGAGGCCTTCGGGTACGTTCTGCTGGAGGCAATGGCATCCGGCCTTCCCTTTGTGTCGACCGCGACCGGCGTCGCGGGGGAATTTGTGGAGCGGGGGGGCTGCGGATTGATCTGCGATCCCTGGGATGCGGAGCGCTTCGCGGCGCTGCTCCTGCGGGTTCTGGAGGAGCCGGGGCTTCGCCAAGCTCTTTCCGAGGGCGCGCTGCGAATCGCGCCCGGCTTTAGCGTCCGCTCGATGGTGGACCGCATCTCAGACCTCTACTCCGTAGCCATTTCTGGAGCGACCACGGCGCCAAAGCCGCCGGCGCGGAGCGCAACGGAAGCAGCCCTATGAGCACCGCCGCGCGCGCTGCCCTTTCGCCCGTAACTTTTGAACACCAGCCTTGGACCGTCGTCACCGTCATTGCCGCCGACATCGCGGCGCTACAGCTGTCCTTAGCTTTCGGACTGGTTGTTCGCAAATTGCTTGCGCCCTGGCTTTCCGCGGAGGTGGAGTTTGAGCAGTACTTCGCCGTGGCCATCGGAATCCTACTGCTCCCGATGGTGAATTATCAACTCGGAATCTATCCGGGATATCTGCTCGGCCCTGTCGAGCGGCTGCGGCGGCGGACGTTGGCGACGCTGGCGGTATTTGGAGGCCTGGTGGCCTGGGATAACATTGTGGCCCGGGGGGTGTTGTCCCGCGGCGTGCTGCTGGCGACGTTCGTATTCGCCCTGGTGCTGCCTCCGCTGGCCGAAGCGGCGGCGAGGCGAGCGCTGGTGGCTCGCGGACTTTGGGGAATTCCCGTGGTGGTGCTGGGCGCGGGCGAAGCCGGCCGGTCGATTGTGCGGACCCTCCGCGGCGAACCGCAGCTCGGGTTGGTCCCCGTGGCGCTGCTCGACAACCGGCCCGATGCCTGGAACGGCGTGGTGGAGGGCGTGCCCGTGGCCGGTCCGCTGGGCCTGGCGCAGGATTTCGAACAGCGCGCAGCCGCGGCGATCGTGGCGCTGGCCGACCTGGGCGCGGAGGATGCCGGCTTGCTGCAGGATCTGAATTTCCCCCGCGTGATCCTGGCCCCGCAATTCAGCGGAGTGGGAAGCCTTTGGGTCACGGCTCGCGATCTGGGCGGCAACCTGGGCCTGGAGATCAAGAAAAATCTCCTGATTCCGCGCAATCTTTCGCTCAAGCGGGCCATGGACCGGGCCATCGCGCTGCCGCTGTTCCTATTGAGCGTTCCGGTAATGACCGCGGCGGCGGTTTGGATCAAGCTGGTCAGCCGCGGTCCGGCGTTCCACTGCCAAATTCGCGAGGGGATTGGCGGCGCGCCGATCGCGGTCTGGAAACTGCGTACCATGCATCTGGATGGCGAACGTCTTCTTGACGCGTGGTTCCGGGAACATCCTGAAGCGCGGCTCGAATGGGCGCGCCATTTTAAGCTGCGCCGCGACCCGCGCGTGCTGCCGGGAATCGGCAAGGTGTTGAGGCGCTCCAGCCTCGACGAACTGCCGCAGTTATGGAGCGTGCTGAAGGGGGAAATGAGCCTGGTGGGTCCACGGCCGTTTCCCGACTATCACCTGGAGCAGTTTCCCGAGCCATTTCGCGCCCTGCGGACGCGCGTGCTTCCAGGCCTGACGGGGATGTGGCAGGTTTCCTCGCGTAGTGACGGCGACGTGGCCGCGCAGGAAGCGCTGGACACCTACTACATCCGCAACTGGTCCCCCTGGCTCGATCTCTACATCCTGGCGCGAACCGTGGGCGCGGTGTTGTTCGCGCGCGGGGCCTACTAAGGGAGAGCCGGCTTCCGCCAAGCGGCGATCGCAAATGGCCCTTTATAATTAGTTCGTGCCCCCCTCCACGCAAGCGTTTGTCGAGCAGAATCAGGCGCGCCTCCTCGACGAGTTATTTTCCTTCCTCCGAATCCCCAGCATCAGCACGCTGCCGGAGCATAAAGACGACATCGGACGCGCCGCGCGTTTTGTCGCGGACGCACTGACGGCCGCGGGGCTCGAACACGTCGAAGTGATTCCCACCGCGAAGCATCCGTTGGTGTACGCGGATTGGCTCCATGCGCCCGGCAAGCCCACGGTGCTGTGCTACGGGCATTACGACGTGCAGCCGCCCGATCCGCTGGAGTTGTGGACATCGCCTCCCTTTCAGCCCGAGGTTCGCGGCGGAAATATTTATGCGCGCGGCGCGGCGGACGACAAAGGGCAGATGTACATGCACATCAAAGCCGTGGAGGCTTTGCGTGCGGTGCACGGCAAGCTGCCGGTGAATTTGAAATTCCTGATCGAAGGCGAAGAAGAGGTCGGCGGCGAATCGGTGGCCGAGTACGTGGCCAAGAATCCGGAAAAACTGAAGGCGGACGTGGCCCTGGTGTCCGATACGGCGCTCTACGCCGAAGGTATTCCCACCCTGTGCATCGGACTTCGAGGCTTGGTGTACACCGAGATCGAGGCCAAGGGCCCGGCGCGCGATCTGCATTCGGGTTTATACGGCGGCGCCGCGCCGAACGCGGTGTTCGGGCTGGTGGAACTGCTCTCCAAGCTGAAGGACGCAAACGGCGTGATCCAGATCCCCGGCATGTACGACGACGTTGAAGCGCCCGCCGCGGCGGAGAAAAAGAGCTGGGAATCACTGCCGTTCAACGAGGCCGAATTTCTGAAGAAGGAAGTCGGGGCGACGGCGCTGACGGGCGAGCGCGGCTACTCCGTGTTGGAGCGCGTGTGGGCGCGGCCGACGCTGGAGGTTCACGGCATCGCCGGCGGATTCACGGCGGCGGGCGCAAAAACGGTGATTCCGGCGACCGCCACCGCCAAGGTCAGCATGAGGCTGGTGCCGAAGCAGAACGCGGAAAAAATCGTCGCGGCGTACAAAAAGTTCGTGCAGGACAACGCGCCGGCCGGCATTCAAGTGGACGTGCGCGTGCTGAGCTCCGGCGAGGCGATCGTGGTGAATCCGGACCATCACGCCATCGGCGTAGCGGCGCGCGCGTTCGCCGAAGTGCTTGGCAGGGAGACGGTTTTTGTGCGCAGCGGCGGGTCGATCCCGATTGTGGGCGATTTCGCGCGGCATCTGCGGATTCCGACAATTTTGATGGGGTTCGGTTTGCCGGACGACGGGCTGCATTCTCCGAACGAGAAATATAAACTGTCGAATTACTACGCAGGAATCGTTACGATTGCCCATTTCCTTGAACAATACGGAAGCTGATCCCGCATCCACGCCGGCCAAGGCCGCCGCGGCGGCCCAGGAAAGCGTCGTCCGCTCGGCGGGAATCGTCTCGATTGCGGTCTTCATGAGCCGCATCACCGGCCTGCTCCGGGAAATCGTGATGGCGCGGCTGTTCGGCGCGGGCCTGATTCAGGACGCCTTCAACCTGGGCTTCCGCATCCCGAATCTGACCCGGGATTTGTTCGCCGAGGGCGCTCTTTCGAGCGCGTTCGTGCCGACGTTCACCGAGTATCTCTCCACCCGCACGAATAAGGACGCCGAGAGGCTGGCGAACCTGGTGGCCACCGCGCTACTGCTGGTGGTGGGCTCGGTGTGCGCGCTGGGGATGATCTTCGCGCCGGCGCTGGTGACGGCCCTCGCGCCCGGCTACGCGGCGGTGCCGGGCAAGTTCGAACTGGCCGTCACGATGACGCGCATCATGTTCCCATTCCTGCTGCTGGTGGCGCTGGCGGCGCAGGCGATGGGCATGTTGAACGCGTCGAACAAGTTCGGCGTGCCGGCCCTGGCGTCGACGTTTTTCAACATCGGCTCCGTGGGCTTCGGCGTGGCCATCGGCGTATGGCTCGCGCCCCGCTTGAACGGGCCGCATGTCCATATCACCCGCATCGACGGCATGGCCATCGGCGTGGTGCTCGGCGGGGCCCTGCAGTTATGCTGGCAGTTGCCGAGCCTGCACAGGCTCGGCTACCGGTTCCATGCGGCGTTCGACTGGCGGCATTCCGGATTGCAGCGCATCCTGCGCATGATGGCGCCGGCGATCCTGGGCAATGCGGCAGTGCTTATCAACGTGGCCGTGAGCACCAACCTCGCCTCCGCCATTTACGATCCGGTGCGCGGATACGACGGACCGGTGAGCTGGCTCGGCTACGCGTTCCGCTTCATGCAGCTCCCCTTGGGCCTGTTCGGCGTCGCCATCGGCTCGGCCACGCTTCCCTCCATTTCGCGCAGCGCGGCGGCGGGGAATATGGATGAGTTCCGGCGCACATTTTCGAAATCGCTGGGCATGGTCTTCCTGTTGACGCTTCCTTCGTCGGTGGGGCTCATTGTGCTGGGAAAATCGATCATCGGCGCGATTTATCAGGGCGGGAAATTCCAGGTCTACGACACGCAGCAGACGGCCACGGCGCTGTCCTGTTACGCCATCGGGCTGCTGGGCTATGCGGCGCTGAAGGTGCTAAACCCAGCGTTTTACGCGTTAGGCGACGCGCGCACGCCGATGATTGTCAGTATTTTTTCGATCCTGATCAACTACGGAGTCGCCGTGACGCTGATTCGCGTGGCCGGATTCGGGCACGCGGGATTGGCGGTGGCCACATCGGTGGTGGCGCTGTTCGGATTCGTGGTGCTGTTCGCGATTTTGCGGACCAGGCTCGGCGGAGTTTATGGGCGGGAGCTGGCGGCGGGGCTGGGCAAGGTCGCGGTGGCCTCCGCGGCGATGGGTGGGGCCGTTCTTCTTGCCTCGCATCAAATGGAGCATTGGTTCGGCGTAACACAAGCCGCCCGCCGCGCCGACCTGGTGGTTTCGCTTCCGCTGGGCGTCGCGGTTTTCTACGGAGCATGCCGCGCCATGGGAGTGACAGACCTGGATCTGGCGCTGCGCGCGGTGATCGCGCCGGTCCAACGAAGGCTGCGCCGGGGCCGGACCTAAGGCGATTTCTAAAGGTCTTAAGGGATTTGACCGATGGTATCCGGAAGGAAGCGGTATTTTTTGTGCTCATGAAATCCACACTCTGTGCTCTGCTGGCGTTCACCTCCGCGGCGTTCTGCGCCGACACGAAGAAAGCGCAGCGCGACTTTGAGCTAGGCGTTCATCTGGAGCAGGCCGGCCAATGGGCGGAAGCGTACAGCGCATTTTCAGCGTCGCTCGACGCCGAGCCAAGCGCGCCCGCGTATCTGCACCGGGCCAAGGCGCAGATTGCGTTGGGCAATCCCGAAAAGGCGGCCGGCGATCTGACGGAAGCCATCCGACTGGACCCGAAGGATCCGGAAGCGCTGCGCCAGCGGGCTGAGGCCTACGCCAAGATGGGCAACCATCGCGGCGTGATTGCGGATCTGACGGCGCTGTTCGCGCTCGGCGTGGAGACGTCGGCGCTTTATTCGCAGCGCGCCGCCGCGCAGGAGGCCTTGGGCGAGCACAAGATGGCCGCCGACGACTACAGCAGGGCCATCAAGCTTCGCCTGGACGATCCCGCTCCGTGGAAGGGCCGCGGCATGGCCTTGGCGGCGATGGGCAGTTACCGCGACGCCATCGACGACTTTACCGAAGCAGCCGCTCTGAAGCCGGACGATCCGTCCGCCTACCTGGAGCGAGGCTTCGCGTATGGGCAGTTGGGTGAGTTCCCGCATGCAGTGGAGGATTGCGATCGCGCGATCAGGCTGGATCCGAAAAGCGTCCGCGCGCTGACGCTCCGCGCAGCGGCCTACGCACGCCTTGGCTTTTATGAAAAATCGGTGGCCGACTTCACTGCGGCCATCTCTATGACCCCCGCGGATCCGGCGCTGTATCTGGCGCGATCCAGCGTTTATGCGGCCTCGGCCGAGCATCAAAAGGCTCTAGCGGATCGCGAGGAAGCCGTCCGCCTGAGGCCCGACTCGGCGGAGGCGCATCTGGCTCGCGGAGGGTCGTATCATGCCCTGGGCGACCACGAAAAAGGGCTGGCGGACCGAACCACCGCCATCCGCTTGAGGCCGGACATGCCGGAGGCCTGGTGCGCGCGCGGCAGCGCCTACTACTTGCTGGGCCGCTATCGCGAAGCCGTCGACGATCTGAACCATGCGCTGCGCCTGAGGCCGGATTATCAGGAGGCGCGGATGGTGCTCGCCAGGACCGAAGTTGCGATCTTGCGGGAGAAAGAAACGCAGGAAGCGCCGGCGGTGGCCGCGCTGGCCGCCAAGCCCGCTGCTGAGCCGGAGCCGGCTGCGCCGAAGACCGAAGTAAAGGCCGAGTCCAAGCCTGCCGAGCCCGTTGCACCCAAGCCGCCGAAGACGGCGAAGAACCCGGTCGTCGAGGCTAAAGCCGGGGGCAAAAGCGCGGCGGAATATAACAAAGCCGGACGCGAATTGCTGAATCAAGGGAAATATCGCGAGGCCGTGGAGGAGTTGAGCGCCGCGCTGGCGAAACAGCCCGATTTCACGCTGGCCCTGAATGCCCGTGGCTTTGCCTATCTGCTGATGAAGGACCTGAAGAATGCGCTGGCCGACTTCGACGAAGCCATCCGGCTGAACCCGAAGTATCTGAACGCGTATCAGAACCGCATGAAGGCGCGGCGGGCCACGGGCGACGCCGCGGGCAGCAAGGCGGATGAGGAGAAAATCCGCGAGCTCTCTAAGGGTAGCTAGCCCTTCCGCCGGTCCTTTTCAACAACATCGCGTTTTCACCCGAACGCGCCCGCAAAGCCATGCCCTACTTTATGGGCAAGGAGTTCATGCGCTCTATTCGACGGAGAGCTGAATCGACCAGGAGGGGCCGCCTAGGCAACAGCCCTGAGGGTCTGCGCGCGTTGGACGTCACGTTGGACGATACCAGCCCCTCGCCGTTGCGGGCTAAAGAAACGGATTTCGCGCCAGGCGAAACAAAAACTGGCTAAAGGGCCGGCCCGATAAATCGATCTTTGACAACTGGATGAATGTGGGGCAGCGCAATGCGCTGCTCCTGAGAGGCGGACTATGGTGGCGCAGGCTTCAGCCTGCAGCGGCAACTTCAGTTGCCGTCGGATACCGAAAGCCCACCGTCCGCGCTACTTCGCCGCCACCTGGCGGTCCTTTAAGAATTGTTCCGTGGCGGCGATCTGGTCGGCGGTGCCGCGCACGGCCAGAGCCATGGTGGCATTGTAGGTGAATACACGGCGCATCTGCGTCTTCATGCGGATCTGCGTGACAATCTGCTGGAAGGCCTGCACCGTGGGTACGTCCTTGACGTAGAAAATGCGCACGGTGTTTTGGCCCTCCCGATCCGGGACGGGGTAATCGTACGTTGGCGAGGCCAGAGTATCCGGCGTCACGGGCTTCCCCAGTTCCTTGACGATCCAGGATGCGAGGGCAACCTGGTCGGCGGTGCCGCGAATCGTGATGGCTTTCGGGGCATTGCAGGTGTATACGCGGCGGATCTCACCAACGGTCCGGATCAAGGTCGCGACTTCCTGAAACTGCTGAATGCTGGAGGCGAACGGGGCATAGATGATGCGCATTTGCGTCTCGCCGAGGTTTGCAGGGTCGGCCATCTTAAAGTCGGCTGAATCGGTTCTGGTCGCACCAGCCGGCTGATCGAGTTCTTTGACGATGAACGAAGCCGCAGTCACCTCTTCCGTCGTGCCGCGGACGGCCATGGCCCGAGCTTCGTTGTAGGTAAACACGCGTCGGATCTCGGGGATGGTGCGGACGATCGTCGCGACTTCCTGGAATTGCTGAACGGTCGCGGTATTCGGAAGATAGAACACCCGCACGACATCGGAGCCGTCGGGGGCGACCTGAAATGACTGGGTCACCGTGTCGGGAAATGACGTCCGGTCCAGTTCCTTCAGCAGGAACTCGGCGACCTGGATGGAGCCCTCCGGGGCGGTCATCGAGATGGACGCTTGCGCCGTGTCGACCGAAAGGGTGCGAATCTCGGCGATGACGCGAACCATCGACGCGACCTCCTGCAACGGCTGCGCGCCCTCAATGTGGTGAAACTGGAAGACACGGGAGGTGTCCGCCCCCAGCGCTGCGCCAAGGCTCAACGCGAAAACAACCAGGCATGATCTCATCGCCAGCTCCTTTGCTAGAGGGAGACGCCGGCGCGCCGCGAAACGTGCAAATTAAACGTCGAACAGCGTCTCGATGGCGGCCGCGGCGACCCGCTTACCGACGTAAAACTGCCCGAATAGCGCGTAAACCGCGCTCACTTCGTCGAAGCGCATTTCGTAAATGAGCTTCTTGAAAATCACCGGATCGTCGGCGAACAGGTCGACGCCCCACTCCCAATCGTCGAGGCCGATCGATCCGGAAATGATCTGTTTCACCTTGCCCATGTAGCGGCGGCCGATTTCGCCGTGGTCCTGCATCTGGCGCTGGCGCTCCTGCATGGGGACCTGATACCAGTTGCGATGCTCTCCGCGGCGGCGGTCCATGGGATAAAAGCAAATAAACGGATTGCCTGGAATTTCCGGGAACAGGCGGGGGTGCATCGCCGTCCTCTGGCGCGCCAGAGTCTCCTCCACAGCCTCATTCCATTCGAAGGTATGCGGCTTGATGCCGCGGTCCGCCAATTCCGTGTAGACCTTCAGCGTCGATTCGTAGAGGCCCAGTTCGACCACCGACACATAGGACGTCGACTGCTCCAGGTAATCCCACAACTTGAGCTTGGCGAGCGCCAGTTCCACCTGGTTCAATTCCGAGAAATCCTTGCGGAAGTGCACCAGCATCAGGTCACCCTTGTGGCCAAGCAGGGAGAACGCGCCGGTTCCCTGCCCTTCCATGGCCTCCAGCGCGGAGACGGCGGCTTTCAGGATTTCGGCCCGCTCTCCGGCGGGAAGCGCGCGCCAGGCGGCCCATCGCACGCGCAACATCTGATGCAGCAGGGCCGCGCCCTCCAGGGTCAGCGGCACCGGTGGCAGATTCTCAAAGGAGTACATAAGCGTCTCCTCCTAATGTACCGTGCTAGAATCGGGAATTAATGCACCCAGATACTCATCTGGTGATTCAGCTCCAATCGCTAGACCAGAAAATCGCGGCGCTCGAAAAAGAAGTCGCCGCGCTGCCGAAGCATATCGCGACCATCGAAAAGGCGCTCGAGTCCCACAACCGCAGGCTGGAGGCGGACCGCGCCGCCTTGGCCGCGAATCAGAAGGACCGCAAAAAGCTGGAAGGTGATATCGGCGTTCACCAGCAGAAGATCAGCAAGTTGAAGGATCAGATGCTGGGGGCCAAAACCAATGAGCAGTACCGCGCCTTCCAGCATGAGATCGAGTTTGTGGAAAAAGAGATTCGCAAGGCGGAAGACCGCATTCTGGAACTGATGTCAGAGGCCGAGCCTCTGGACGCCAACGTCAAGAAGGCGGAAACCGCGCTGAAGCAGGAAAAAGTGGTGGTCGAAGACGAGAAGGCCCGCGCCCGGAAGCGCACGGCCGAGGATCAGGATTTCCTCAAACAGCACCAGGCGCAGCGCGCCGAAGCGGTGGCGAAACTCCCCAAGCAAACCGTAACGCTCTACGACAGGATTCGCGCGAAATCCGGCGGCGTGGCCATCGCCGAGGTGGTGGATTCCCGCTGCCAGGCCTGCCAGATCACCATCCGTCCGCAATATCTCCAGGATTTACGCAAGGGGACGGACTTGCTGCGGTGCGAGCAGTGCGGGCGATTCCTTTACCTGAACCCGCCGGTGAGCTTTGAAGATGTCGCCGCAAAAGCTGGCTGAAGTTCTCGCGTTCATCGACTCCTGCGGCGTGGGAGTACTGGGCACGCTATCCGCGTCCGGAGTTCCTCAGACGGCGGTGATGGGCCTGGCGATCTCGCCCCAACTCGAAATGATCTTCGACACGCTGACCACCACCCGCAAGTACGGCAACCTGAAGGCTCATCCGCAGTGCTCCTTTTCCATCTGGAAGGGCGAGTTCGCGGTGCAATACGAAGGCGTCGCCGAAGAGCTGAGCGGCGAGGAACTGGCTCGCTGCCAGGAGATCTACTTCGCCAGGATGCCGGACGGGCGCGACCGTCTTTCCTGGGCCGGGATCACGTATTTCGTGGTGCGTCCTACCTGGTTGCGGCTCTCCGACTACGGCGGGCGCCCGCCGAGGATCGAAGAACACACGTTCTAAAAAAAATGGGCCAACCCGAAGGCTGGCCCATTCACAAGGAGCGCGCAAGCTTAGTGCTTCACCGGCGCGCTAGCCGACGCCGCCGGACCGGTCGTCTTCGGGGCCTTCGCGGCCTTCTTGTTTACCACCTTGTTCGCCTTGACCGGCTTGTCCGTGGCGGTCTTCGCGGCTTTCTTTCCCGCTTTCTTCTTGGCGACGGTGGTGGTCTTGGTGGTCGAGCTCTGCGGCGCTGCCGGGGAGCTCGATTGAGGAGCGGACTGCGCGAACATCGCGGCTGCCGTCAACATCGAAATCAAAATCGTGCGTTTCATGGTCTCTTTTCTCCTTTGTGGGGTCTTTCGATCTCCCCTTGCAAATCCATCTTGCGGCCATATGCGTTTTGGAACACTCGCCTCGTCAGGCGAGGGCGCGCCACCGCGTGAGGGTATTCACGGCGAGCGTTTTTTAATGAAAAAACGCTAACGTGGAGGAAGCCCTATGCGCACTATGCTTCGCGTGCTGATCGCCGGATTCGCGGTGGTGATCGCGCTCCTGGCCGCCGCGGCGGTCATCGGCGTCCAGAACGCCCGGTCCGTCACCGCCAGCACGGCCAACCTGGTGGAGAGCCAGTTGACGCTGACGCGCCTCCTGGATGAGGTCGAACGCGAGCAGGAAGCGCTCAACGCAGTGTTTTACCGCCTCTCCCGTTCGCCTGACAATGTGGACCGCGCCCAAATTCTAACGGCCCTCGACGTGACGGGGAAGCAAGTCGCCGGACTGGTGGAGAAGGCTCGCGGCGGACCGGACGAGTTGGAATGGAACGCGTTGCAGCGGGCGGTGGTGGAGTTTTCGAGCGAGGCGCGGCAACTCCTGGCGGGCAAGAGAACCGACGGCGCTTCCTCCCGGGACCTGTTCAGCCGTCACGAGGACGTCACCGCGGTGGTGGCGCATCTGGCCGATTTAAGCTACGCCCGCGCCGCCCGAACGCGCCGGGAAGTGGACGCACGCACGGAGCGCATTGTCGCGGAATCGGCGCTGCTCATCGGAGGATGTCTTCTGGTGGCGTTGATCTCGGCGATCGTCACGGTGCGCATCGCGGCCCGCGTTTTCCGCCAGATGGAAGCCCAGGCGGGCGAACTCAGCCGCGTGTCCTTCGCCATGCTGGAGACGCAGGAGGCGACGGCGCGCCGCTTCTCGCACGAGTTGCACGACGAACTGGGTGGATCGCTCACCGCCATCAAGACGAATCTGGCGAATCCGGCGATTCCGCGGGAGGACTCGGTTAAGTTGATTGACGAGGCGATTGGCAGCGTGCGGACTCTTTCGCAGCTCCTGCGTCCGACCATTCTTGACGATTTCGGGCTGGACGCCGGCATCCGTTGGCTGGCGGACCGCTTCCGCGAGCGGACGCGCATCGACGTCGATTACCGATCGCGGTTTGAAGGACGCTTGCCGGACCAGACCGAAACGCATCTGTTCCGCATCGTGCAGGAAGCGCTCACCAACGTTGCCCGGCACGCCAACGCGTCGCGCGTGACGATCTTTCTGCGCGCTGAAAATCACAATATCCGCCTGACGATCTCCGATAACGGCCGCGGCCTGGCCGGCAGTTCGACGGGGCACACGGGCATGGGGTTAAGCGGAATGACGGCGCGGGCGCGCAGCGCCGGAGGAGATTGCACCGTTTCCTCGACGGCTGGGGGAGGCGTTACTATCGAGGTCACCGCGCCATTGGAACAAGAATCATGATCCGCATCCTGCTGGCCGAAGATCACGCGCTTGTCCGCCACGGGTTCCGCATGATCCTCGCCGCGCAACCCGACATGGAGATCGTGGGCGAGGCGGGCAACGGACGCGAGGCGATCGAACTGGCGCAAACGCTGAAACCTGATGTGGTCGTAATGGACGTCGCGATGCCGGAATTAAACGGAATCGAGGCCACGCGGCGCTTGATCGAGCTTGCGCCAAGGGCGCGCGTGCTGGCGCTCAGCATGCATAAAGATGCCGTGTACGTCCGGGAGATTTTGCGCGCCGGGGCTCGCGGGTATCTTTTGAAGGATTCGGCGGACGCGGATCTGCTGGTTGCGGTTCGCGCCGTCGCCAAGGGCGAAGGCTACCTGAGCCCCGGGGTCTCCGACGCAGTTCTGAGCGACTATCGCCGCCACGTGACCGATCCTTTGGATCTGCTCACCAGCCGGGAGCGCGAGGTGCTGCAGATGATCGCCGAAGGCAAGACCAACAAGGAAATCGCCACGACGCTGAATTTGAGCGTCTACACGGTGGAGGCGCACCGCGGGCACCTGATGGAAAAACTGAATCTGCACAGCACGGGTGAACTGGTACGATTTGCCGTGAGAAGCGGGCTGATCGATTGACGAATCTCTGCGACACCTGCCGTTACTGCCGGAAGATCCCGTCCGATCGCGGGCCGGTGTACCTGTTGTGCCTGCGCTCGCTCACCGAGCCGGCGTTTCCGAAGTATCCGCGGCTGCCCGTGCTGGAGTGCCGGGGTTATGAGCGGAGCTAAGGATTTTTCCCCAGGAGTCACCTCGAAAAGACCTTTGGCGCCTCCTCGATTGCCGTCCTCATTTGCGGCGCCCCGCTGATGGATTCAGTTTACGCCATGCCCTTCGGCGATGAGCGCAGCTTGTCCTCGAAGATTTCCAGTTCCACGGGCGATCCAACGGCCAGGCCGAGCATCTTCGCCGCCGAGCCCTGATTCACAGCCACTTCGATATAGCCCGAGCTGCCGACAATCGCAAATAATTCGCCGAGCGCCGTTTCGGCGTACGTCCGCGCCAAGCGAGTGATGCGTTCCAGCCCTGCCCGCACCTCAATCGACTGCTCCTTCACAGCGGGAAAGTCGTCGATGTGAAAATTCGTGATCAAGTTGCCGAAGCGGTCCGTTTTCAGCACCGTACCGGCCCAATCGTGCCGCGATAACCGCGCCGGCTTGAGCAGGAAATTGCGGGCGGCATCCTGAACCGGCTTGCCGAGTTTCGCCGGAGCGATGCCGCTCGCCAGATGAGCGGCCGCGGGAGCGAACACATCGCGCCCGTGGAATGTCTTGCTCACCGTTTTGAGCATCAGCTTCGGATTGGAGATCACGCGCACTTTATGGCGCGCCTGATCGAAAATCATCGACAGCACACCGTTATCCGGCGCGATGAAGAAATGCCCTTCCGCCTCGCACAAAATCGCCCGCCGCGCGCTGCCGACGCCCGGATCGACCACCACCACATGAATCGAGCCTTTGGGGAAGTATTTCCATGCCTGGGCGATCGTAAACATTGCCTCGCTCACATCGAACGGTGGAATTTCGTGCGTAATGTCCACGATCCGGGCGCGCGGCGCGATGCCCAGGATCACGCCCTTCATCGTGCCGGCGAAATGGTCTACGGTTCCAAAGTCTGTCGTAAGAGTGATAGGTCCGCGTAACATCTGCTGTTAAAATTAAACAAAGCTGTGCAAAGATATTATTTCGATCACAACGCGACCACGCCCGTGTCTCCAGAAGTGCTGCAGGCCATGCTCCCGGCGCTGACGGACGCGTTCGGCAACCCTTCCAGTATCCATCATTATGGCCAGACGGCTCGCGCCAAGCTGGACCACGCGCGGCGCCAGATCGCGGCGCTGCTGAACTGCTCCGACAACGAGATCGTCTTCACCAGCGGCGGGACTGAGTCCGATAACCTGGCGATTCTGGGCACGGGCGGCCACGTGATCACCACCTCGATCGAACATCCGGCGGTCCTGGCCGCGGCTGACCTGCTGCCGGTGACCAAGGTCGCGGTGGATGCAAGCGGCGTGGCCGATCCCGGCGCGATCCGGCGCGCCATACGTCCCGACACCCGCCTGATCAGCGTGATGCACGTCAACAACGAACTGGGCACGATTCAGCCGGTGGAGGAGATTGGACGCATCGCGCGCGAAGCCGGCGTGGTGTTTCATTCCGACGGCATCCAGGCCGCCGGCAAGCTGCCCATCGACGTCCGGGCCATGAACGCGGATCTTTATTCCATCAGCGGGCATAAGATTTACGCGCCGAAGGGCACGGCGGCGCTTTTTATTCGCAAGGGCCTGGAACTTCATCCGCAGATGCACGGGGGAAGTCACGAAAGCCGCCTGCGCGCGGGCACGCAGAACGTGGCAGGAGCGGTCGCCCTGGGCGCGGCCGCGCAATGGATCACAGAGCACGCGGCCGCCGGGTGGCCGGATCTTGCGGCGCTGCGCGATCGCCTGGAACAAGGCATCCTGGCCCGCGTGGGCGACGCGCACGTCAACGCCCTGGGCAGCCCGCGCACGCCCAACGTCACCAATATCCGATTTGACGGCCTCGATAGCGAGGCTCTGCTGATCGCGCTGGACCTGCGCGGCTTCGCGGTATCGTCCGGTTCGGCCTGCTCCAGCGGCAAGCAGGATCCTTCGCCCGTGCTGCTGGCCATTGGCCTGACGCGCGCGCAGGCGAAATCCAGCATTCGTTTTTCACTCGGCCGGTCGAACGATGCGGCGCAAGTGGACGCATTGATTGAAGCGGTGGCCGAATCTGTTGCACATTTGAGGAAGCTCGCGCCCGCTTATGCCTGAGAACACCATCGCGGTCGCCATGTCCGGCGGAGTGGATAGCTCCGTTGTCGCGGGAATGCTGCGCGAGCGCGGAGAGCAGGTCGTCGGCATGACGATGCAGCTCTGGAATCAGCGCCGTCTGCCGGAACTGATTCCGGAGGGCGGCTCCACGGGCCGCTGCTGCTCGCTTGACGATGTGTATGACGCCCGCCACGTCGCGCAGATCCTGGGCATTCCGTACTACGTCCTGAATTTCGAGGACCAGTTCGAGGAGCAAGTCGTCAGACCGTTCGCCGCAGAGTATCTGGCCGGCCGCACGCCGATTCCGTGCACGTTGTGCAACAACTTCATCAAGTTCGACCGCTTTCTGGAAATGGCCGAAGGAGTGGGCGCGGGCCGCATGGCTACCGGCCACTACGCCATCGTGAATTGGAACGATTCCACCGGCCGATGGGAGCTTCGCCGCAGCGCCGATCGCGCCAAGGATCAGACGTATTTCCTGTTCGGCCTCACGCAGGATCAACTGGCGCGAACGCTGTTTCCCTTGGGCGCGATGGAGAAGTCCGCGGTGCGCGAACTGGCGCGGCGGCTTGGCATCCCTACCGCCGCCAAGCCCGACAGCCAGGAGATCTGCTTCGTTCCCAACGGCGATTACGCGGCGTTTATCGAGGCCTATTTTCGCGAGCAGGGCGTTGCGCCTTCGGAAACGCAGGGTGAACTGGTGACGACCGACGGCCGGGTGGTGGGCGAGCATTCCGGCGTCCATCACTTCACGGTCGGCCAGCGGCGCGGGCTCGGCGTGGCGGCAGGCGAGCCACTGTACGTTATCTCCACCGAACCGGCGTCAAAGCGCGTGGTCATCGGGCGCAGCGGCGATCTACAGCGCGCGACGATGCACGCCGGCGGCGTGAACTGGATCTCCATCGCAGCGCCGAAGGAGCCTGTGCGCGCCGAGGTGAAGATCCGCAACAAGCATCAGGCCGCGGCCGCGACCATCTTCCCTACCGCGGACGCATCGCGCGTGGAGGTTCGCTTCGACGATCCGCAGCGCGCGGTGACTCCGGGGCAGGGAGCGGTGTTCTATTCGGGCGAACTGGTTTTGGGCGGGGGCTGGATTGATTGAGTACGCCGCCGTTCGCATCGTGCTGGCGCTCACCGCTGTTTTCCCTTCCTTCTCCGTCTTTTTTGGCAAGCTCCTGGATTTGCTGGTTCCGCGCCTGCGGCGGATCGCCGTCCGCAATCTCACCATGGCCGGCTTTGAAAACCCTCCGCACATCGCGGACGGCGTCTTTCGATCGATCGCGCGACTGATTGCCACCTTTGCCCGATTGCCCCGGCTGACGCCGCAGAACATCACGGAATTGATCCGGTACGACGGCCTGGACAACTTCCTCCAACCGCTCGCTCGCGGCAAAGGAGTGCTGGTGGCCACCGCGCATTTGGGCAACTGGGAATTAAGCGCCTTCGCCCACGCCTGGATGACCGCACCGATGCACATCGTTGTCCGCGCCCTGGACAATCCGCGGATCGACGCGCTCGTCGAACGCTACCGGGGCCTCTCGGGCAATCGCATCATCGAGAAAAAGGACGCCGCGCGCGGCATCCTGCGCGCCTTGAAATCGGGCGAAGCGGTAGGCGTTTTGATCGATCAAAACACCACGCTCGATCAGGGCGTGTTCATTGATTTTTTCGGCCGGAAGGCCTGCGCCGGGACAGCCTTTGCCAAGTTGGCGCACCATAGCGGCGCCGCCGTGGTGCCAGGATTCGCGCTGTGGTCCGAACAGGAACGCCGCTACATCCTGCGTTTTTATCCGGAACTCCCCATGACCGGCGACATCGCGGCAGACACGCAGCGTATTCATACGCAGCTCGAGTCCGTGATCCGCGAATATCCCGACCAATGGCTCTGGATTCACCGCCGCTGGAAGACGCGGCCGCCGGGCGAGCCGCCTTTGTACTGAACCAGGGAAAAATTCAGCTTCTTCTCCACGCCATCCACGCGATCCAGCCGCACGCGGACCTTATCGCCGATAGAGAATTGCTTGCGCGTCCGCTGCCCGATGATCTTGCGCGTATTCTCGTGATACGTGAAACGATCCGCGCCGAGCGAGTCCATCGGCACCAGCCCCTCGATGAACATTTCCGCCAGTTCCACGAAAAATCCGAAGCGCTGCGTGGAGATGATCAGCCCTTCAAACTCCTCGCCCACGTGCTGGATCATGAATTTGACCTTCTTCCACTCCACCAATTCGCGTTCCGCTTCCGCCGCGCGGCGCTCGCTAAAGGACGACGATTCGGCGATCTCCCGCAGATCGTCCTCGTAGGTTTTTCCTTGCAGATGCGCCCGCAGAATCCGGTGCACGATCAGATCAGGGTAGCGCCGGATGGGCGACGTGAAGTGGGTATAGCTTTTCGCCGCCAGCGCGAAGTGGCCCACGTTCTGATCGCTGTAGCGGGCCTGTTTGAGGCTCCGCAGCATCAGGTAACTGAGAATCCGCTCCTCCGGCTTGCCCTCGATTTTGTCCACCAGCCTCTGATAATTTCGCGAGGTCAGGCTGGAGTTATCGAGCGCGACGACTTCCCCGCGAAACTTCTTCACCGGCGCTGCGCCGCCCACGAGGGAGTAGCCAAACTGCGTCGCGACCTCCTCGAACTCCAGAACGCGTTTCGGATCGGGCCGTTCGTGGATGCGGTAAATCATCGGCAGTCCGGCGGCTTCGATGTGGGAGGCGACGGCCTCATTCGCGGCCAGCATGAATTCCTCAATCAAGCGGTGGGCATCGTTGCGGTCCGCCCGCTTCACGCCGGTCATCTCGCCGAACTCATCGAACTCCAGCAGCGGCTCCGGCAAATCGAAATCGATCGATCCGCGCTTCGTCCGTTTTTTGTTCAGGATCGCGGCCAGTTCCCGCATCAGCTCGAACCGGGCCACCAGGGGCGCGTAGCGCTCCCGCAGCACCGCGTCGCCTTCCAACACGCCATGAACCGCGGTGTAGGTCATGCGCTCCGCGCTCCGGATCACGCCTTCCACGAACTCCTGCGAAACCACGTCGCCGTGACGGTCGATCTCGAGCAGCGCCGACAAAACCAGCCTGTCCTCATGCGGCCGCAGCGAGCATCGATCCGTCGACAACTCGAGCGGCAGCATGGGCACGGCGCGATCCGGGAAATAGACGCTGGTGCCGCGCAGCAGCGCCTCGCGGTCGATGGCCGAGCCGGGCTTGACGTAATCGCTCACGTCGGCGATGTGCACCTGCAGGGCGAAGCGTCCGTTGGGCAACTGATCCACCCAAACCGCATCGTCAAAATCGCGGGCCGTCTCGCCGTCGATGGTCACGATGTCCAACGTCCGGAAGTCGCGCCGGCGGGCCAGTTCCGCATCGGGGATGCTTCCAGGGATCGCCCGCGCCTGGTCGAGAACGTCCTCCGGAAATTCGTGGGGGATGTGATGGGACCGGATCAGAATCTCCACGTCGATGCCGAAATCGTCCGGCTTGCCGAGGATCTCCGTCACGCGGCCAGCGGGCCGGTCTCCATCGCCGTAATCGACGATCTCCACGTTGACGATCATGCCGTCCAGATCGTCGACGCTCTTCACGTCCAAGGCGCGCGCGCCCACGCGGTTCGCCGACTGCCGCTTTTTCGGGAACTCCATCCCCTCTGGAATTTCAATCCACTGTCGGATGCGATCCTCGTGCGGGATGACATAATTCCCGCGCCGGCGCACACGAAATTCGCCCACCACCGAAGGATGCGCGCGCTTCACCACGCTGAGGATTTCGCCGTGCATGCGGCCGCGGTCGCCGCGCTTCAGGCGAATGGCCACGCGGTCGCCGTGCATGGCTTTCAGCGCTTCTTCCTTGGCGATGTAGACGTCGCCCTCAACGCCGGGGATGGGCTTATCGGGGATGACGAAGCCGTAGCCGTCGCGATGGACGTTCAGGCGTCCTTCGATTTGCTTGCTGGCTTTGACGGTGCGCTTCTTGGGAAAGGCCACGATTCATTATCATGTATGCCATGGAACTGAAGTCCATTCGCTTGGAAATTCCGGAGAACGGCAATATTATCGTGGGCCAGAGCCACTTCATCAAGACGGTGGAGGATATCTACGAAGCCATCGTGAACACCGTCCCGCAGATGAAATTCGGCGTCGCGTTCAATGAGGCCTCCGGCGCGTGCCTCACTCGCGTCGACGGCAACGACGAGGCCATGAAGGTCAACGCCACGCGCAACGCGCAGGCCATCGCGGCAGGGCACACGTTCGTGGTTGCCATGACCGATGGGTATCCGATCAACATTCTGGGGCGGCTGCGCGAGATTCCGGAACTGTGCGCGATCTTTTGCGCCACGGCGAATCCGCTGGAGGTGATCGTCGCCGAAACGGAGCAGGGGCGCGGGGTTTTGGGCGTGATCGACGGAAGTTCGCCCAAGGGAGTAGAGGGCGCGTCGGATGCAGAGTGGCGGCATGGGTTTTTGAGGAGGATCGGGTATAAAAGGTAGCTTGCGGCTAAGCCCCATGGCAAACGTAACCCTTCCTTATGTATCCTGCCGATGAACGCAGATCGGCACCCAAAAGAGACGGCACAACGATCAACACTACATCCAATTGAGGTCGTGAAACCGCTCGATAATCACCCACGCGTAAAGCAAGACCTCAACACCCAGATACGCCTTGTGTTCTTCATTTCTGATTGTCGTCTCAGGATGGTTGAGCACCAGGGCGCTCGGATGAATTAGCTTCGAACAAAGCTTAAAGGCATAATCGACCGTTTCACCAATACGCGGGGGAGCAACGCGCTTCGCCTTCGGGAGACCGGGCAGTGCCGCAAACGCAGCCCCAGGAAACGCCTTCCTCATATTTTGGTCTAGTTCAAGGGCGTCGACGACTACTTCATCGTTCAGAAATCTTGTCGCCTGCTCCGGGCTTTCTGAAACGAACTCGGCCCACCCCCTTAACTCGATTTCACTGCGTAAGACGACTGCCAGCAAATCCGTTTCACTATCGGCCCATGCTGTCGCACGCGAAAGCTGCAGATCGAGGTATCGCAGAATATTCACACGTGCGATCTGTTGGTCGGAACTGCGATCATCCGCAACCAGTTGGGAAATCACCGTCCGGCACTCGCCTATTGCAGCTCGAAAATTGACCGCGCTGTAGTCCGCTTGTAGGTCGTAAATTGCCTGAACATGATAGGGTCGCTGCTGTTCGGGTTCCATGGTCCATTATGGGCCATCTCAGTTTTGCCGACGTTACTCCATGTAACCTCAGTCAGAAAAGAAATCTCGCCGTAGTTCCGCCGCCGCAATGAAACGGCACGCCTGCCGGAAAATTGCATGAAGTGTACCCCTGTCGATCTCTCGATGACAGGGAATGGTGAGTGTTTGGGTTTCGCCATGCTTCAGAACTCGGCGCACCTTAAGATGGCTGCCCCGCTGAGACAAAGGCTGGAAACCAAACCTACCCAGTATTTTCAGGATCTCCTTGCTGGATAGCGTACGCAGCTTCGGCATCAGGCGACGGCTTCAAGCTCCATGGTCGCCAGAATCGTGGGGTTATTCGCGATGCCCATTGCTTCCAGGTCTTCGCCTTCCAAGTGAAGGCCAATTGCCTCACGAATGTTTACGGCCAGCTCGTCGAGAGTGAAAGCTTGAGTGACCACCGGTAGATCAAGGCACTCGGCTACGAACTGACGATCCCCTCTGCTGATCCGCACTTGAATGGTTCTTTTCATTTCGCTCCCCAACTCTCCCAGTATGACTCAGCCGCGTCAAGATTGCCCAAGTTGGGGCGAACCCGTCAGCCCCGGAGTCCCGCCCACACGCCGCGCATGTAGGCGAAGCTTTTGATCATGTTGGGCAGCGGATCGGTGTCGTCAATCTCGTATTCCAGATTGATATAGCCCTGATAATTCATCTTCTTCAACTGCGCGAACAGGGCCGGGAACGGAATCACGCCGTCGCCGCAGGGCCTCTGGCTCTCTTTTTGCTTGAAGTCCGCCAGATCCTTGACGTGCATGTCGAGCAAGCGTGGGCCCGCCTCGGCCACGGTGGGGACCAGATCCACGCCGGTGCGCACCGTATGCCCGATGTCAATGCACAGTCCGCAGCGAGGGTCCATGTCTTTTACCACGGCCAATACATCCTGCGGGCGCGGGAAATTCGGATCCTCCGGGCCGTGGTTATGCACCGCGATCTTGATATCGTACTCCTTCACGTATTTTTCGAGCTTCGGGAGAACGGCTTTGTCCGGCATGCAAACGATGGTGGGCATGCCGCACGCCTTCGCGTATTCGAACTTCGCGCGGATGTCCGCCTCGTCGGGCGAGCGGAAATAGATGGTTCCTCCGCCCACGATTTTGAGCCCGGCCTTCTGCGTCTCCGCGACGGCTTTCTTAATCTCCGCCGGGGATGACGTCAGCGGCAGATGCACGTCCTTGTAGTTGATGTAACGCGTATTCAACTTCTGCGTATATAGAATGGCGATCTTGCGGCTGAATTCGCGGAAGGAATAGCTGGCCACGCCGAGCCGGAACTCTTCCGCGGCGCCCGCGGGCGCAGGCGTCTCCTCGCCGAACGCACTCATCGCGGTCAGGGCGCTGGCGGCAATCGCGCCGCCGAACAACTCGCGTCTTGATGTCTTCATGGGCATCTCCTCTGTACATAAACTACCAGGACCGCGGGGAGATCGTTGTACCCTGAAGCGTGAGCCGTCCGGAACATACCGCGCGCCGAGCCGCTCTGGCCAGCATCGCCATCAGCGTGGCGCTTTCGTCCGTGAAAATTGCGGTCGGGATGGCGGCGCATTCCGTCGCGCTTGTTTCCGACGGTTTTGAATCCGCGGCAGACATCCTGATGTCCGGCCTGGTGCTGTTCGGCCTCTGGATCGCCTCCAAGCCCGCCGACGACGAGCACCCCTACGGCCACGGCCGTTTTGAGATCCTCACCGGGCTCGCCATCGGCGCGATCCTCGCCTCGGCCGGGGTGGGCATCTCCTGGCGCGCAATCGCAGGCCGGCACGATCTCGCGCCAGCGGCCTTCGCGCTGTGGCCGCTGCTCGCCGCGACGTTACTGAAAGGTTCGATGTGGCTCGTGAAACGGCGGATCGCGCGGCGTTCCGGCAGCACGGCCCTGAATGCCGACGCCTGGAACGATGCGGTGGATATGTGCTCCGGCATGGTGGCGCTCGTCGCCGTCGCGCTGGCAGTGTTCATCCCGGGCATGCACGCCGCGGACCACTGGGGCGGCTTCTTCGTAGGCCTCTTCGTCGTGTTTTTTGGACTGCGCGTCGTCCGGGAAACGGCGCTCCAGTTGATGGATACGATGCCGGAGGGCGAGCAGATGCAGGAGATCCGCACCGTCGCGCTGCGCGTTCCAGGAGCGCTGGGCATCGAAAAGTGCTTCGCGCGCAAGACCGGCCTTCGGTATCACGTCGATCTGCATCTGGAAGTTCATCCCGACCTGACCGTGCGGGCCTCGCACGACATCGCGACCGCCGTCCGCGACGCGCTGCGCAGGGACGTCGATTGGGTGGAGGACGTGCTGGTCCACGTCGAGCCGCACGCCTCGCCTCGCTCCGACGCTACAATCAAGCAGTAAGTGGAAAATCGAGCCATCGCTTATCTTCTTTCGGAAACAGCCGACCTGATGGAGGTCGCCGGCGAGGATTCCTTCCGCATCCGCAGCTACCGAAACGCCGCCAGCGTGATCGAAAGCCACCCCGAATCCATCTCCGCGATTGTTAAGGACCCGGAGCGGAAAGTCACCGATATTCCCGGCATCGGCAAGGGAATCGCCGCGGTGCTTGAGGAAATCGAGCAGCGCGGGAGCTTCGAGCGCCGGGACGAGATGCTGGAAAAGTATCCGGAATCCGCGCTCGAACTGCTCAAAATTCAGGGCCTCGGCCCCAAGAGCATCCGCGTGCTTTACGATCAGCTCCACATCACGTCGATCGACAGCCTGGAACAGGCCTGCCGCGAGCAGAAACTTCGGGAGCTTCCTCGCATGGGCGCGAAGCTGGAAGAAAAGGTGCTGCGCTCCATCGCGTCCTATCGTCAACGCCAGGGCCGTTTCCTGTTGAACTTCGCGCAGAACGCCGCCGATGAGCTCACCGAATATCTCTCCAGGGTGAAAGGCGTCGAGAAGATCACGCCGGCGGGCAGCCTTCGCCGCGGCAAGGAAACCGTGGGCGACCTCGACCTGCTCGTCACCGGCGAGGGCGCGCCCGCGGCGCTGGAACAGTTCGTCAAGCACCCCAAGGCGCAGGAGATCCTCGGCAAGGGCGAGAACAAGGCGAGCATCCGGTTCGGCCACGAAGGGCTGCAGGTGGATCTGCGCGCGCTCGGCTCGGAGAGTTTCGGCGCGGCGCTGCAATATTTCACCGGCAGCAAGGAACATAACGTCGCCCTGCGGCAGCGCGCCTTAAAGATGGGTTTAACGCTGAACGAATACGGCTTGGCAAAAGTCGATGGCGGCCGACTCGTCGCGCAGGAAACCGAGGAGGAAATCTATCAGGCTCTCGGGCTCGCCTGGATTCCGCCGGAATTGCGTGAAAATTCGGGCGAAATCGAGGCTGCCGCGGCGGGGCGCTTGCCGAAGCTGATCGAGCAGGCGCAGATCCGCGGCGACCTGCACATGCACACGATCGAGAGCGACGGACGCGCAACGCTGGAGGAAATGGCCCAAGCGGCGCGCGCTCTTGGCTACGAATACATCGCGATTACCGACCATTCCAAGGCCCTTGCGATGGCCAACGGCATGGACGAGAAGCGCGCCATCGCCTTCGCCCACAAAGTTCGCGAGATGGATCAATCCGGCTTCGGCCTGCGCGTATTCTCCGGCATCGAGTGCGATATCAAGCGCGACGGCGAGATGGACCTGGACAACGACGCCCTGGGCGAACTGGACTTCGTCATCGGCAGTGTCCACAGCTACATGAACCTGGAAGCAGCGGAGATGACGGACCGCCTGATGCGTGCACTCGAGTGTCCGCATTTGCGCATGCTCGGCCACCCCACCGGACGTCTGCTGCTGAACCGCGACCCGTTTCCGTTCGACTTCGACCTGATAGCCACCGAGGCAGCCCGGCGCCATGTTTACCTCGAAATCAACTCCAGCCCGGAGCGCCTGGACCTGACCGCAGCCCTGATCCGCGCCGCGAAGGCGAAGGGCTGCAAGTTCGTGATCAACACGGACGCCCATCGCCCGGAGCATCTGGCAAACATCCAATTCGGCGTGAAAATGGCGCGCCGCGGATGGCTGGAAGCGAAGGACGTTTTGAATACCCATTCCGCGCATGAGTTTGCGCGGCTCATCGCCCATCCATGATTCTCCTCACCTCAAAAACATTGCTGAAAACGCCCATTTTCACCGTCACTCAGGATATTGCGCTCGATCCGGACGGCTTCCAGATCAAACGCGCCATCGTAAAGCACGGCGGCTCCGCCGTGATGATGCCGGTGGACGATAAGAAGCGAGTCCTATTGGTTCGGCAGTATCGGCTGCCCGTCGAGAATTATCTGTGGGAACTTCCGGCGGGCCGCATTGACCCAGGGGAGACAGCTCTCCAGGCGGCGAAGCGCGAACTGGTGGAAGAAACCGGCTATCGCGCCAAACAATGGAAGAAGTTGGCGGACTTCTACGCCAGCCCGGGATTTTTGGCGGAAAAGATGACGATCTATCTGGCCACCGGCCTGACGCCTGGCGAGAAAAAGCCGATGGAAGACGAGCGCATTGAGACGCGCTGGTTCACCTCGCGCGAACTCGACGACGCGATCGGATCGGGCAAGATCCTGGACGCGAAGACGCAGATCGGCTTCCTCAGGTGGAAACGTTTCGCAAATAAGTGAACATCGCGGCCAGCGCCTGCGCCCTGTGGCTGACGCGCATCTTGGCATCGGCGCCCGCTTCGCCGAAGGTGCAGCCGAACGGCTCGTAAAAGAAGAGAGGATCGTAGCCGAAGCCGTTGCTGCCGCGCGGCTCTTCGGTGACGCGGCCTTCCACGTCGGCGCGGAACATCTTCACCAACTCGCCGTTGCGCACGAGCGCGATCACGCAAACGAACCGGGCTGCGCGTTCTTTTACGCCGCGCATTTGCTCCAGCAGCCAATCGTTGTCAAAATGAGCGGAATCCACGCCGGGCCGTCCATTCAGCGCGTCCACTTCAATGCCCGAATCGTCGACGAACAGATACCCGTCGACCCGCGCGCCATAGTAGCGAGCCTTCAACAAGGCATTCTCTTCGAATGTTTGCCCCGTCTCCTCGGGCGCGGGCAGCGAAACGGACTCAACCTCAAAATCCGGGGCCGCGAGCTTGAATTCGCGCAGTTTTCCCGGATTGGACGTTGCGCAGTACACCTTCACAAGCGATCGAGGCCCTTCTGAATTTCGACCAGATCGCCGATGCCTTTGCGCGCCAGCGCCAACAACGAGGCGAGTTGCGCGTCATCGAACGCGGTCTTCTCCGCCGTCGCCTGCACCTCGACGAACTTTCCCGCGCCGGTCATGATCACGTTCATGTCGACTTCCGCGCGGGAGTCTTCCTGATAGCAGAGGTCGAGCATCGGCTCGCCGTCCACAATGCCGACGCTGGTCGCGGCCACGAAATCGCGGATAGGAGATTTCTTCAGCGCCCCAAAATGAACAAGCCGGCGGAGGGCGACGGACATCGCGATGTAGGCGCCGGTAATCGCCGCCGTGCGCGTGCCGCCGTCGGCCTGCAGCACGTCGCAATCGAGAATGACGCTGCGCTCGCCCAGCGCGCTCATATCGACCACGGAGCGCAATGAGCGCCCGATGAGGCGCTGGATCTCCATGGTGCGGCCGGAGGCCCTGCCTTTTGAAACTTCGCGCGGTGTGCGCGTGGCGGTCGCGCGCGGCAGCATGGAGTATTCCGCCGTCACCCATCCCTTGCCGGACCCGCGCAGGAATCCTGGCACGCTGTCCTCCACCGATGCCGCGCACAACACGCGCGTATTTCCGACTTCAATCAAGACCGACCCCTCGGCAGTAAGCAAATAGCCGGGCGTAACGGTGACGGGCCGCATCTGAGCGGCTTCTCTTTTATCGATTCGCATTTATTTTCCAGAATTCAAAAACTCGTAGAAGAAAAAGAAGACGATCGCGAGTCCAGCGATCAACAGGAACAAGCACGGAAGAAGCCCGCGCGCGACTTTTTCCGGCTCCTTCTTCTTCACCCCTCTGGGACGAAATCTTGCCATCCTTATTCCACCCGCCGGATGTGCGTCGCCGCCTGGCGGAAAAACTCGTCCAGCGCCCGCAGCGACGGTTCTTCCAGATCCTTCAACGTAATCGACACCACCGCGCGGCCGCGTTCGGCCAGCGCCATTTGCGTGGCCAGATATTGCGCGCGATGATAATCCGCGCCGTCGCCATCCGCGATCACAATGGTGGAAAAACACCCGCCATGCCCGATGATCATCTCATGATAGGAATGATTCATCGCCGGCCCCTCATAAACGTCGACGGGCATTTTGAGCCGCGCGCGAAAGAGATGCTCGCCCGCCCTCTCCAGCACGGAGCGGACGGCGCGGCCGCGGACCGAATATCGTGTGTCTCCAAAAAAACTCAGTTCCCCGTAGGTGGCCAGGCCGTCTCCAGCGAAATGCTTCACCAGCCCGGCGTAAACGGCCGGAGCCGTCGCGCGGCGCGAATCGCCGTCCGCAACACCTGGAGGCAGGCGATCCCACCGCAGCGTGACGCGTCCACGCCACGTCGCGCGGCTGGGAGTTTCCCGATACTGGCGCCATGGTTTGCTTTTGGAGATTCCACCGGCCCGTTCGGCCTCGGCAAACAGTTTATTGGTGATGGTTTTATATAGTTCGACATTAGGCTGCGTGACGAAGTTGATCTTCCGCAACCACGCCAGACCGAACACGACATAGTGAACGAACTGCATGTAGCGGGAGAGAGACGCGCCCTTTTCCAACGCCAGCAGAGCCGCGGGGTACCCGGCGCGCCGCAGCAGCGGAAGCTTTTCCTTGCTCTCGTTGGAGGAACCTTTGACATCCACGCACCAGAAAACGCGGTCCTGTTTCGGATCCTTGGGAGCGCGATAGTTGGTCAATTTCACCCGCTCGCCAATGACGATTTTCAGGCCGTATTCCGCGGACTTCCCCAGACTCTCCTCGAATGCCTGCTTGGTCCAGATACCCGCGCCGGACCATTCCCTGGGCAGCATCAGCGTAATCTTGTCCCGCCCCGCCTGTCCCTGTGCGTGAAAAAATGAGGCTAGCCGCCAGGCGGCGTCCACGTCCCCACCGGTGAGGAACGTACCTTCCATCCAGGCGCGCAAATCCACGCCGGCCAGGCCCAACGGATAGAGGCTTCCGCGATTCAACGGCGCGCTGTGGCGGCCGGCGGTGGAGTTTCGCTCGTCCAGTTGCAATGGCACACGAGTGTACCCACGCGCGGCTGCGAACTTATCCAACAAAGACCCCGGCAGCGTCATGTAATAGAAATTCGGCCGCGAATCGACGCCCGCCGCGTCGTACATCACCGCGAGCCTCTGCAAATTGACCACCGGCTCATACGACGTCATGCCCATCGCCATGCCGACGACCAGGGTGCGGCGCAACAGATCGGCCTCCGTCCCCGAGCCGCGCTTCTTCATGTCCGCCCAAATGGCGTCCAGTTTCGCCGGATCGGTGGAATCCAGCACGTAAACCTTCGGCCCCTTCCCCAACAGGCCGGCGGCCTGATACATCGCCTTATCTTCAGACGAGCCACCCATGCCCGCCCAAATCAGAAACTTCACAGGGACGCCGTGAACAGCCCGAACACGGGCGCGGATCTCCGTCAGTTCCTGTTGAATTTTTTGCGGCCATTCCGGATGGTCCTCGGCCTGCCATGCAAGGTCAAATACGCCGTATCCGTTCTTGATCACGCGGCCGTTTTCCGTCTCCATGCCGATGGGGATCAGGGCGCCGCGCGCCGGATCGAGAGCGTCCAAACCCTTACGCCGCGCCCGGGAATCGAGCGCTTTCAGGCTCTTGAGAAGCGACGCCGAACGGAAGCGGGCAAACGTGGACTCGGACTCCGGCCGGTCGTGATGGAGGGAAAGGATCACCTATTAGATGTAGCATAAGACATGGGCAAGCCCGCTTCCCCGGAGCCTCCGCGGCCGAACGATCCGCCGCGCGCCGTGGAGCGATTTTTCGAGTTCTCGCTGTTGGGCATGCTGGCGTCCGGATACCTCGCCGTGGCGACGTCAGGCTATCTGGACTGGCCCACCGCCATCGCCGCGGGCGCGGCGTTGTGCTGGCGGGCCTTGATGGCGGCGGGCGCGGTTCGCGCGATGATCTCCGGCCGTCTGGCGGACGCGCTGGCAGTCGCGTTCCTGGCCCTCTATCCGCTCGATTATTTGTATCTTTCCAAGGCATTCCTGCCCGCCACGATTCATCTGGTCTTTTTCCTGCTGATCTGCAAAGTCCTGACGGCCCGCTCCGGGCGCGATTTTACGCTGCTGAAGCTGCTGGCGGCCATGGAACTGATCGCGGCGGCGATTCTGACCACGAGCCTCGGTTTTTTTGGCTTCCTCGCCTTGTTTCTGCTGTTCGCCGTGGCGTCGTTCGCCAGCGGAGAGGTGCGGGCGTCCACGTTGCGGCAAAGGGAGGTCGTCCGCGGCGGACTTCGCGCGTTCCCCCGCCGCCTAGGCACCCTTTCCATCTTCCTGTTCGTGGGAATCCTGTCGATGACCTCGGTGCTGTTTTTCGTCCTGCCGCGAACCGCGCGCGCCGCCATCGAACGGTTCGCGCCGCACCGGTATCACCTGCCCGGATTTTCCAACGAGGTCACGCTGGGACAGATCGGCGAGATCAAGCGCAGCAGCGCGCCTGTGATGCACATCCGCTGGTACACGGGCGAAGGACCGCTCGACCTCCGCTGGCGCGGCGCGGCGTTGAGTGAGTTCGACGGCAGGCGATGGTTCAACCCTCCCGGCGGCGACGTCGTCATTCGCGTCCCCCCGGACACACACAGCGTGACGTTTCCCGTTCCCCATCATCCGCGCCGCGGCCAGAGGGTCGTCTACCACGTGCAGCTCAGCGAGATTGCCTCCGACACGCTGTTTTATGCCGGGACCGCGCAGTCCATCAGCATCGACGCGCCGGTGCTTCGTTTTACGCGTGGCGGGACGCTGCGTGTATCCGGCGGCTCCGCGGCGGGAATGCGATACATCGCCTCAAGCTGGGTAGAAGAGGAATCCGCCACTCCGCGGACTCCGCCCGACCCGCTGACGCCGCTCGAACGCGACGAATTGCTGCTTCTCCCCGCCAACCTGGATCCGCGAGTCGCCGCCCTGGCCCGGGAGATCACCGCCGGCCAGACCGAGGACGGAGAGAAGGCCGCGTCCATGGAGAGATATCTGCGGACACATTACGGCTATACGCTGCAATTGCCCGCCGCGGCGGTACCCGATCCGCTGGCCAACTTTCTGTTCGACCGGAAGAAGGGACACTGCGAGTATTTCGCCTCCTCCATGGCGGTGATGTTGCGCATGGTGGGCGTACCGTCCCGGGTAGTAACGGGTTTTGCCAGCGGCACGTTCAATCCCATCACCGGATGGCAGGTGGTGCGCGCCTCCGACGCCCACAGTTGGGTGGAAGCCTGGATTCCCGGCCATGGGTGGACCTCCTACGATCCCACGCCGCCCGATCCGGGTGCGACGCACAACGCATTCCTGAATCGCGTCTCTCTCTTTCTCGATGCAGCCGGCCAGTTCTGGCAGGACTGGGTGATGAACTACGATCTGGA
>JBBIVT010000027.1:32810-44969 GCA_037439565.1 Acidobacteriota bacterium
TTCTCGATGCAGCCGGCCAGTTCTGGCAGGACTGGGTGATGAACTACGATCTGGAACGGCAGATCGTGCTCGCGTCGCGCGTCCAGAGAAGCGGCCGTGGCGCCAGGCAGCGCTGGACGGATCGCATCATGACCTGGATCGCCGCGGCGTCCCGTTCCCGCCCGCCTTGGAATCACGAACGTGCGCCGGCGCTGGCGATAGCGGTTTTTACCGCAATTCTCGCCGTCCTGCTGGGAGGTCCCGCGGCAGGGTGGTGGAAGAACGCCCTCCGGCTGCGGCGCCTGAGGCGTGGCGAAGGCCACGCATCGGACGCCACGCTGCTTTACCAACGGATGCTGGGACTGCTCGAACGCCGTGGTATTCAGAAGCCGCCCTGGTTGACGCCTTCCGAATTCGCGCGCGTTCTTCCCGCCAGCGAATTATCTCCGCTGGTGGACAGCCTGACATCGGCCTACGTCGAATTCCGTTTCGGGGGAAGACCCAACGCCGGCCCCCGCATGGTGCATTTGCTCGAGCAACTTGAGAAGATGTAGGACACCCTACATTCTATGATCCCCGTCGCTCGCGTCCTGATCCGCTTCCTGCTGCGTCTGCTGTTTCGCGCCGAGTTGCGCGGCTACGCGCCTCCCCGGGGAAAGACGCTGATTGTCGCCAACCACCAATCCTATTTGGATGGCCTGTTGATCGGCGCGTTTCTACCGTTCTCGCCCACCTATCTGGTGCATTCGACGCAGGCGGCGAAATGGTACTTCAAGATTCTGCTCAACGCCATCGACCACCTGGTGGTGGATTCCGCCAACCCGATGGCCATGAAGTCCGTCATCGCGCTGCTCGAATCCGGAGCGCCAGTGGTGATCTTCCCCGAGGGGCGAATCACGGTCACCGGCAGCCGCATGAAGATCTACGACGGCCCGGCGTTCGCCGCCGCCAAATCCGGCGCGCACATTCTGCCGATCCACATCGAAGGCCCCCTACATTCGCATTTTTCGCGCATGACGGGCGATTTTCCGCGCCGCTGGTTTCCGAAAGTGACGCTGACGATGCATGCGCCTCTGTCTCTGCCAATGCCGGAGGCTGCGCGGGCGCGCGACCGCAGGCGGATGGCCAGCGACGAACTACGGCGCATCATGCAGATCGCCGAGTTCGATTCGCGGGAACAGACCACGATTCCGCAAATGCTCCTCGACACTGTGAAACTGTACGGCAGAGACAGGCCGTACGTCGAGGATATCCGCGGCAAGGAGGAATCGCTGGGCGATCTGCTGAAGATGACGCTGGCGCTGGGCCGCCTGGCGTCGAAGTGGACCCGCGAGGGGGAGCGCGTCGGCGTGCTGATGCCCACCGCAACGCCCACCGCCGCCATGATCATGGGCCTGATGGCGATGCGCCGCGTGCCGGCAATGCTGAATTACACCTCCGGCCGCGAAGGCCTGGAAAACTCCTGCCGCATTGCGGAGCTGAAGACGATCTTCGCCTCACGCGCGTTCATCGAAAAAGCGAAGCTGACCGCGATGATGGACAATTTCACCGCGGCCCGCGTGCTGTATCTGGAAGACGTGCGCGGGAAGTTCGGCCTGTTCGACAAGCTGTGGCTGGTGCTGTTCGCGCTGCGTTTCCCCAACTTCGCAGTGAAGAAAACGCGTCCGGAGGATATGGCGGTGGTGCTGTTCACCTCCGGATCCGAGGGCAAGCCGAAGGGCGTCGCGCTGAGCCACGCCAACATTCTGGCGAACTGCGCGCAGGCCCGCGCGGTGATTGAGATTTCGCATCGCGATAAATTTCTGAACGCCCTGCCGCTGTTCCATTCCTTCGGGCTGCTGGCGGGCCTGGTGCTGCCGCTGAGCCGCGGCGCGCGGATCTTCCTGTATCCTTCGCCGCTGCATTACCGCGTGATTCCGGAGATCGCGTACGATCGCGACTGCACAGTGATGTTCGCCACCAGCACGTTCTTGGGAAACTACGCGAAGTTCGCGCATCCCTACGACTTTTATAAGGTCCGCTATGTGGTCTGCGGCGCGGAAAAGATGAGCGAGGAGGTGCGCCGGACCTACGCGGAGAAATTCGGCATCCGCCTGCTGGAAGGCTACGGCGCGACGGAATGCTCCCCGATCATCTCCTGCGGCCTGCCGATGTCCTTTGAGGCGGATACCGTGGGCGAACTGGTGCCGGGCCTGGAAGGCAGGCTCGCGCCGGTGGAGGGCATCGATACAGGAGGGGAACTGCACGTCCGCGGGCCCAACGTGATGATGGGATATTTTCTGGACCGCGCGCCGGGCGTACTGCAGCCTCCGCGATCGCCATTCGGCGAGGGCTGGTACGACACCGGCGATATCGTCGAGTTCGACGCGCGCCGCCATATCCGCATCAAGGGACGGTTGAAGCGCTTCGCCAAGGTGGCCGGCGAAATGGTGTCCCTGGAAGTGGTGGAGCGCATCGCCGCGGCGGCGTCGCCGAAACGCATGCACGCCTCGGCCGCGCTGAAGGAGGAAGCGCGCGGCGAATCGATCGTCCTGTTCACCGACGACGCGGCACTGAAGCGCGAGGCGCTGATCGCGGCGGCGCGCGAAAACGGATTGCCCGAGTTCGCCCTGCCGCGCCGCGTGATTCACGTGGATAAAATTCCTCTGCTCGGCAACGGCAAGAAGGACTATGTGAAGTTGCAGGCGATGGCCGCCGAGGCGGCGAAAGCGTGAACGTTTACTCCAGACGCGAACAGTTCGGCTGGTGCATGTACGATTTCGCCAATTCGGCGTTTTACACCACCGTAATTACGCTTTTTCTGGGCCCGTATTTGACCGCGCTCGCATCGAACGCCGCCGATGCGGCCGGATACGTTCACCCCGCCGGCATCCCGATTCTGGCCAAGGCCTTCTGGAGTTTCGCCGTCGCGCTGTCTGTAATTTTGCAGGTTCTGTTTCTGCCGGTGTTCGGCGCGGTGGCCGATTATGGCCGGCACAAGAAGGAATTTTTGGGAGCAACCGCCTACCTTGGCGCGATCGCCACGATAGGGATGTTTTTCTTAAAAGGCGGCGACTACCTGATGGGAGGGCTGCTGTTCCTCATCGCCAACGTCGCCTTCGGCGCGGCGGAGGTGGTTTATAACTCATTCCTCCCCGAAATCGCTCCGCCCGAGGACCGCGACGCCGTGTCGTCCAAAGGCTACGCGATCGGCTATATCGGAGGCGGCGTCCTGCTGGCGCTCAATCTGGCGCTGTTTCTGGGCGCGTCGAAAATCGGCATCACGGAAGGCATGGCGGTGCGGATCAGCCTGTCGTCGGCGGGAGCGTGGTGGGCCGTGTTCACGATTCCGACTCTTCTGACGCTGCACAATCGCGGCGCGGCGCGGACGCTGGGTGACGGGCAGAGCGCGGTGGCAACGGCCGTGCGCCAACTGGCGCACACCATCAGGGAGGTGGGCAAGTATCCGCAGACGGCGGTGTTTCTGATCGCGTACATGCTGTATAACGACGCGATTCAGACCGTGATTTCGCTGTCGTCGCAGTTCGGCAGCGACGAACTGAAAATTCCGCAGGCGCAGTTGACCATGACGATTCTGATGGTGCAGTTCGTGGCATTTTTCGGCGCGATGGGGTTCAACTGGGTGGCCGCGAAAACCACCGCGAAACGGGCCGTGGTGGCGAGCCTGCTGATCTGGATCGGAGTGGTGACGTACATTTACTGGGTCCATTCAACGGCGGCTTTTTTCCTGATGGCGGCGGTGGTAGCGCTGGTGTTGGGAGGCAGCCAGGCGCTGAGCCGTTCACTGTTCGCGCAACTGGTGCCGAGGGGCCGTGAGGCGGAATATTTCGGAGTCTACGAAATCACGGACAAAGGAACAAGCTGGCTGTGCCCGATCATTTTCGGGATGGCGTTGCAGTTCACGAAGAGCTTTCGGGTGGCGATTCTGTCGCTGCTGGTTTTCTTCGTCGCGGGAACGCTGGTGCTGATGAAGGTGGATGTGGAGAAAGGCGAGCACGACGTGGAGCGTCAGGGAGTTCCCAATGCCTGACCTTAACGTTCGTGTGCTTGATTGCCTTTTGGCCGGCGATTTTCGATTCCGGCTGCGCTGTACATGACCTCCTCTTAACGGGCATCCCGGGAGCGAAGGCGACACAGTGGGGGTCAGTCCCCCTCGCCGGGGAAGATTTCCGCGTTTCCCACGGACCCGTCAGCCGAGGGAGCGATCGTTTTGATAGATTCGCCGCACGTGATGCGCGATGGAGGGCGGCACCAGGTGCTCCCAGGGCTCGCCCGCGGCGATGCGGCGGCGAATTTCGGTGCTGCTGACATCGCTCAGATCGCCCGGTAGATGAAGGCGGCGGACACGATGGCTCAAGTGCGAGGGCGGCTGGTAGGCGCCTTCGCGGTCGGCGACCAGCAGCGCAAATTCTTCCAGCATCTTCTCAATCGAACCGGCTTCGCCATAGTCCCAGCCGACGATGCGCTCCGCGGCGTCGCGTCCGCAGATGAAGGCAATTTCCGTGTGCGCGCCGCGCAGTTCGCGGGCGATGTCGATGAACAGGCCCTTCTGGGTGACGGCGGCGCGGCAGCCGGCCAGCCGCAGCATTTCCAAGCGGTCCTGCAAAGCCGCGCCGTGAAATTCCTTGTGCGGATAGGTTTGAGGGACGGCGCAGACCACTTCATCGACGTGCTGCGCGGCGGCTTCGGCCAAGGCGAGATGGGCGCGCGTGAGCGGATTGAACGCGCCGGCGAGGACTCCGAGTTTCTTCACCGTTTTTTCGACACCGCGTGCCGGTGCGGCACCACCACGGATTGGACGAACGTCACCACCGCGACAAAGACCAGCACCGCTACCGCCACCGCCGCCACCAGCCAGCGGCGAAGGCGCGAACGCGGTTCGGCCTCCACTCTTATGGCCAGCACCGGCGCGGAATGGACCGGCCCAAGGGCGGCGCGCGGCGGCGCTCCTGCGTTCACCGCCCGCGGCATCTGGATCACGCGGCGCACGTGCGGCAAGACCTGCCCTTCGCGATACTCCAGCTCTTTGACGAGGCCGACGATCATCACCGGCTCATCCACCAGCGCGCCCTCGCCCACGAACCGCCGCGGCACGCACATCTCGGCCTTGGTTTTCGTATTTACCACCAGAAAATCGGTCCAGTTCGCCCGCCGCAGAATCCACTCGTTGTGTTCCACGTTCACAATCGGCGGATAAAAGGAAAAGGGGCGCCGCCGCAGACTCTCAAATGAAGCGGGAATGGGCGGTCCAGGCATCCGCTTTTATTGTACAGTGAGTATTTCGTGAAGCTTGCCCTCCCGATCCTCTGCCTGACTCCGCTGTGGGCGCAACCTCCCTCCGGGCGCGGCATGGTGCACGTCGACTACACCTGCACGGCCGAGGACATGGATTCCTTTGGCCTGGCCTGCACGGAGGAACGCCCGTGCCCCATTTTTTTCGAGGTGTCCGCGGTCGATTCCATCGGCTCCAGCGTCTTCGTCGCGGGCGACATTCACACCCCGACCACGACTCTCTACGGGGTGCTTCTGTCCACCGAGGACAACGGCGCAACCTGGAGCGAAGCGATCCCGCGCCTCCGCTCCACCGCTTTCGAACAGTTTCAATTTCGCCAGGATCGCGGATGGTTGAGCGGGCAGCGCCTGGAGCCTCTGCCGAAGGATCCTTTTCTTCTGATCACCACCAACGGCGGCAAGGACTGGCATCAACGGCCTCTGTTCGACGACACGCGCTTCGGCTCGATCGTGCAGTTTTGGTTCGATTCCGCCTCCTCCGGCCAACTGATTTTCGACGCATCCGTGGGAAATCAGATCAAGCAGGAGCTGTATTCCACCATGACCGGCGGTGAAAGTTGGGAAATAAAGCAGAGCAGCGCAAACCGCTTAAACCTCGCGGCTGCGCCCGCCGATTCCGGCTGGTCCGTCACCACGCCGCCGGGATCGAAAGCATACTTGATTGAACACATCGCCAACGGCCGCAAGGATACCCTGGCGCGCTTCCTCATCCACATCGGAGACTGCAAATGAACGCAATTGAGCTGGAGCTGTTCCGGCACTTGATGGTATCGATCGCCGAGGAAATGGGGGTCGTACTGCGCAAGACGTCCTATTCGGCGAATATCAAGGAGCGCCGCGATTACTCCTGCGCCGTGTATGACGCCCACGGCGAAACCGTCGCCATGGGAGACCACATGCCCGTGCACCTGGGCGCGATGCCCTTGTCCGTGCGCGCCGTGATGGACGCTTTCGACCTCGGCCCGGGCGACGTGGCGCTGGTAAACGATCCGTTTCGCGGAGGCACGCATCTTCCGGACATCACCGCGGTTGCGCCCGTGTTCACCAGAGGGTCGAAGCGCCCGGCTTTTTACCTCGCCAATCGAGCCCACCACGCCGACGTCGGCGGGATGAGCCCCGGCTCCATGCCCCTGGCTCGCGAAATTTATCAGGAGGGCCTGCGCCTTCCGCCGATCCTGATTCAGCGCGCCGGCGCGATCGACCGCGATCTGCTGCGCATGATTCTTTCCAACGTCCGCACGCCGGAGGAGCGCGAGGGAGACCTGCGCGCGCAGCTCATGTCGATTCAGCGCGGCGAAGTGCGCCTGCGGGAGCTGGTGGCCAAATACGGCGCCCCGCGGGTCGCGGCAAACATGCGCGCGCTTCAGGATTACAGTGAGCGCATGATGCGCGCGGCCATCGCCAAGCTCCCTGCGGGCACATACCGCTTTGAGGACTGTCTCGATAGCGACGGCATCACGCCGCGCCCGGTCTGGATTCGCGTCGCGATCACCATCGACGGCGATTCGGCCACGGTCGATTTCTCCGGCTCCGATCCGCAAGCCCACGGCCCGGTGAACGCGAACTACGCCGTGGCCGTGGCCGCGACGATGTATGTGTTCCGCTGCCTGGTCGAAGAGGAAATTCCCTACACGGCGGGCATTCTCCGCCCGATTCGCGTGATCGCGCCCGAAGGCACCGTGGTGGCCGCGCGCGCTCCTTCGGCCATGGCGGCGGGCAATGTGGAGACCTCGCAGCGCATCACCGATACGGTGCTCGGCGCGATGGCCAAGGCCGCGCCCGATCGCATCCCCGCCGCCAGTTCCGGCACCATGAACAACTTGAGTTTCGGCGGCGAATCCGGCGGCAAGCCGTTCGCCTATTACGAAACCATCGCCGGTGGCATGGGTGCGTCGCCGGTGGGCGACGGCTACAGCGCGACGCATACGCACATGACCAATAGCTGGAACACACCGGTGGAGGCGTTCGAGCACCAGTATCCGCTGCGCATCGAAAGCTATCGTATCCGGCGCGGCTCCGGCGGCAAGGGGAAACATCGCGGCGGCGACGCCATTGTGCGCGAGTTTCGTTTCCTGGCCGATGCCGAAGTGACGATTCTTTCCGACCGCCGCGATCGCGGCCCCTATGGGTTGGCCGGAGGGTCGGCGGGGAAGCCGGGAAAAAATACGCTGCTGCGGGGACGGAAAGAGATCGCGCTGAAGGCGAAGGCGCGGTTCGATATCAAGGCGGGTGAGGGGCTGCGGATTGAGAGTCCGGGCGGGGGCGGCTGGGGTTAATGGGCGAGCGACTTCTTCACCCGCTCCTGATATTCCGCCGCCTTTGCCATCACCGGCTTGGGATCGATTGTCAGGATCTTCCTGTTCCGGACGATGAGGCGTCCATTCACCATCACATCGGCCACGTCTGACGCCTTCAGCGCATAGATGAGCTGCGAATAGACGTTGTACATCGGCACGGCGTGCGGTTGATCCAGGCGAATCGTGATGATGTCCGCGCGCTTGCCCGCTTCAAGCGACCCGATGATCGCATCGAGCCGCAGCGCGCGCGCGCCGATGATTGTGGCCATGGCGAAGGCGGTTTCGGCCGGCAGCGCCTGCGGATCCATCGTGGAAACTTTCTGGAGCTTCGCGGCAAGGTCCATCTCCTCCATCATGTCGGCGTCGTTATTCGACCCCGCCACGCCATCCGGCCCCAGCCCCATGGGGATTCCCATGGCCAGAATTTTCACCACCGGCGCGACGCCGCTCGCGAGCTTCATATTGCTCGACGGACAATGCGCCAGGCCCGTCTTGCGAGCTTTCAGGATCGCCAGATCCGCATCGTCCAGCCACACGCCGTGAGCGGCCACGGTCCAGCCGTCGAGCACGCCCAGAGCCTCCAGCGCCGCCGTCGGCGTCTTGCCGCGTTTTTCGAGCGATTCGTCGTTCTCGTGCTTGGTCTCCGAAAGATGGATGACCAGCGGCTTGTTATATTTATTCGCCAGCGCGCGGCAGGCCTTCAGCGCATCGTCCGGAACCGTATAAATGGCATGCGGCGCGACGGCCGGCACAATCAACGGATCGTTGGCGTACGCCTTCAAGAATTTCTCCGTCCCGATCAGCGCCTCGGCCGGCGCTTTGTAATCGGAAACGGGAAATCCGATGATTGTCTGGCCCAGCACGCCGCGCAGCCCCACTTCCTTGGTCGCCTCGGCGACGGTGTCCTCGAAGTAGTACATGTCGGTGTACGTCGTCGTCCCGGAGAGCGCCATCTCCATGGAGGCCAGACGCGTGCCCCATCGTACGAACTCGCGATCCACGTTGCGGGCCTCCGCCGGGAAGATGAAGTTGTTCAGCCAATCCTGCAGCTTCATGTCGTCGGCGATGCCCCGGAACAGCGACATCGCCGCGTGGGTGTGCGTATCGATCAACCCCGGCGCCAGGATCGCGTCCGGCCGGTCCACGCGCTGCTTTGCCTGATATTCCTTGTCGATCTCCGCCCGCGTCCCAACCGCGACGATATGATCCCCGGAAACCGCAATCGCTCCGTTTTCAATCACCCGCCGCTGCCCGTCCATGGTGACCACGTACTTCGCCGACCAGATGGCGTCCACCCCGGCCGCCTGCGCGCAGACGCACAAGAAAAGGCTACAAAAAAGACGCATCGAATGCCCTCGGGAGCAGATCCTTCATGCGCAGCACTTCACACTTGCCGCGTGGATTCACTAGCGCGACCTCGATGTCGCCGCAAAATTCCCACAGGATCTGGCGGCAGGCACCGCAGGGAGGAGTCAAGATCTCGGTGTCGGCGGCAACCGCGATGCGCACGAACTCGCGCACGCCCTCGCTCATGGCCTTGAAGACCGCCACACGCTCGGCACAGACGGTCAGACCATAGGTCGCGTTCTCGACGTTGCAGCCGGTGTGAATCCGGCCGTTCGAATCCTCCAGCGCCGCGCCGACCAGGAAACGCGAATACGGCGCATGCGCGTGGAGCCGCGCGGCGAGCGCGGCAGCGAGCAATTCCGTCATGCTTTCTCAGAGTACAACAGCGCCGCGGACAGAGTTTCAAATTCGGTAGGCGTGACCAGATGAAATTGAATCTCCAGCGCGGTAAACCCTTGCAAAGCCCGGCTCATTTCGGGCGATGGCGCGCGCGCGCCAGCGAGAAACAGGCTGCCCTCCGCCACCTTGAACGGAAGCACGCCCCATTCGCGCGCCACATGCTCCGGCAGCGCCCGAGCCACCGCCGTCGGCACGTTCTCCGGCGCGACGCGCCCCATCGGCAGCCCCTGCTGCAAGCTGAGCGCTTTATAGAGAGCCTCCTCGGAAAGATGGCCCCCGCGCACCAGATGCTCTCCCAGCAGAACGCCCCCGGGTTGCGACGCCAGCGCCGCTTTCATCGCCGATGCATCGACGTAACCCGACCCCACCAGAATCTCGCCGAGCTTCCGCTTGTGCGCCAGCAGTGCCGCCCGATTGGGATAGGCGTGCTCCGTCTTCAGCCACTTCAGGGGACGGCCGCGCGCCTTCGCAGCCGCGTAGCGGGCCACCGCATTGAACGTCGCCGCCGCGTTCAGGGCATTGGCGTACACGGCGCGTACCGGCGCGCCCAAGGCGAACAGAGGGCCGTACACCCGCCCGACGCATCCCATTCTCACCGCCATCCGCACGCATTGGATGGAAAGCGTCACCCAGCAAAGCTCGACGGAGACAGGCGTCACCCGCCGCCAGATTCCCGTCGCCAGTCCGTAAACAAACACCAGATTCGCCAGCAGACTCAGTGGATTGGCGATCAGTCCCTTGCGGTCCCGCCACAACCAGTACACCTCTCCCGGTTTGCCGCGCCAGCCGTGCCGCTCCCAGGTTTGGAGTGCGATGCCCATCACCCAACGCGTCCGCTGACGCATCGCCGCTGTCCATTTTTGCGGGAAGAATTCGCGCGTGGCGACGAAATCCTTGGAGCCATGGGGATGCACCAACGGCACGAAAGTCTGCGTTACGCCCAGCCGGAACAAGCGCAGCCCGTTTTCGTAATCCTCGGTCAGCGCCTCCGGCTCGAAAATGCGGTTCGACGCCGACCGCGCCAGCTTTTCCAGCGCATCGCGCCGGTACCCCGTGCCGACCCCTGAGCTGGGCACGAACCCGCCCAGCATCGGACGCACCGCCATGTCCCGCGTGTGATATTCGGCGAATTCATCGCAATAAACCCCATGCGTCAGCGCGAACAAAGGGGTCCGCAGCGCCAGCACGGGGGTCTGGATAAAATCGAACCGCGCGGCGTAAAAATTGATCCAGCGCAGTTCCTCGGGATGAATCAGGTCCTCGGCGTCGTGGGTGACGACAATATCGAACCGCTGGCCCGTCTGTTCCTCGTGCAGAATCAGGCGCTGATAAATCCAGTTGAGGCAATCGGCCTTCGACGTCGGCCCGTCGTGCGGGCACAAAGCCAGATGGACGTTCGAAAATCGATCCGCAACGGACTGTACAGCTTCCTGCGTCAACCGGTCGTTCGGATACGCGCCGGCAAAAATGTGATATCCCGAATAGCGGATCGAGGCCAAATTGTGCTCCAGCATCCGAGCGATCACTTCATGCTCGTTCCACAGGGGTACCAGGATCGCAATGGTTCTCCGAGGCGCGGCGTCCAGTTGCCGCGGCCCCGGAGGAAACAGCTTCGCCTCTGGCCTGAATACGCCGCGCAGCCAGGAAAACGCCCACGCCGCGTCGATCACCAGATCGTCCAATCCGCTCGCCAGGATCGCAACCGCCAGCGGCGTGAGGATCCAAAGGACCGCGTGATCGAGTGAGGAAAACATCGCCGTTAGTGTAGTGCGGACAGCCTGCCGACAATCTCCAGGAGGTTGTTGAAAAAGGGACGGGAGTGGTGAAAGGATCCTCGATCTTGCCCGTCATGAGAATGAAGGGCGAGGGCGGGTCGATGGGTGTGGCGGATGCGGTGGCGATGGTGAGGGCAACGCCGCCAGAGGATCGGTCACGGTTTGCGAGGGAGATTTGGGCGAAAAGGAGGATGAGGGGGACGGATCGGGTGGTGCCGTTCTGAATTGATCTGGGCCGCCAGATCGGTCATGGTGTTCAATCGGCCATTATGGCAGAACGAAAATTCGGCTGTCCCCTACATCATGCCGGTTTATCCCGGCGCTCGGCTTTCCCTCGCGTCCGGTCAGGGGAGGGCGGCACATGAGGAAATAACACCCAAGATGCCATCAATATTAGTGTCGTTTATGAGAAATCGCGGCAAGCCGCTCCCTGCGCGGGAAAACCTCACCGTATATTCTCCACACAACTTGCCAGACGCGCTAGTGAATTCTGTATTCAACTCCGGAGTTTTGGTATTTGGGAAGGGAAACTTCGAAGTGTCGCTCCTGTCGGCGAACGTCAAGGCCGGAAGGGACCAGCGAACGGGAGCGCTGACAAACCTGTAACCGACCGCGATTCCCTCCGAAGGTCCGCGCCACAGTCGAGCACGAAATTCCTCCCAATTCTGAGAACTAAGCAGGCGGGAAAGAGGTGCCTTCGAGTCAGGCCCGAGGGCTTCCTCAAGCAATTGTCGGTCATTAGACTCCCAAGCGAGCACCAGCTGATCAAGGGCGTGCCTCGGCTCTCCACCGCCGCAAATGAGCACGGGACCGATGGGGTGCTTCGTCCAATGATGGAACGAGATATACGAAGTGAGCCCGAGAGATACAGCCATAGAAGAGTCCACCGCCGTTTCGAAAAAAGCTAGCTGCGGGTTACGTAGCATCGAAGACTCGCGAGGGATTGCTCTTGGCCCTCTAATAGTCGCGTAGGCAAATAGCAGCAGCCCACCGCTCGCTATCAGGTCGTCTTGGTTGCCGTCCCGAATGAGAGAATCAAGCGTCTCCTCAATCGCACTGGCTGCCTGGTC
>JBBIVT010000028.1:0-10319 GCA_037439565.1 Acidobacteriota bacterium
CCTTCGACCTTCTTGAAAAAGTGATACGAGTCGTTCCGCGCAAGAAACCGCGCGGCGTCCAGGCCAAGCGCCCGCGCCTTTTGAACCGTGAAGGAATCCGCCATGGCCCCCGCCGCATCGGTCGGACCGTCCGTGCCGTCCGTGCCCGCGCTCAACACCGTCACTTCGCCCGCGCCTTCCAGCGCGATGGCCGCGGCCAGCACGAATTCCTGATTCCGCCCGCCCTTGCCCGATCCCCGCAGCGTCACCGTCGTCTCGCCGCCTGACAGCACGCACGCCGGAGTCTTCAGCGGCCTGCCCGACGCCAGAATCTCTTTCGCAATGGCCGCGTGCACTTGTGCCACGTCGCGCGTCTCTCCTTCGATGCGGGTGGAGAGCACCATCGTCCGGTACCCGAGTTCTTTTGCCTCACGGTACGCCGCGCCGATGGCCTGCGCGTTGCTTCCGACAATCAGATTCTGTACGCGGGTGAACGCAACGTCCCCCGGCTTTGGCGTTTCGTGAAATTCCACCTGCGAGATGCCGTACTTCGCGAGAACAGCTCGCGCGCCGGCGATCGTCGAGCGGTCCGGCACGGTGGGACCGGAGCCGATCACGTCCAGATCGTCTCCAATGACGTCAGAGAGAATCAGAGCGATCGTTGTGGCCGGATAGGCGAGTTTCGCCAGTTGGCCACCCTTGATCGACGAAAGATGCTTGCGGACGGTGTTGATCTCGTGGATCGTCGCGCCGCAGGCAAGCAACTTTTTCGTCAGTTCCTGCTTTTCGGCCAGCGTAACGGAAGCGGGCGCGGGCGTCAGCGCCGATGCGCCTCCCGAGATTACCGCGATCAGCAGATCGCGAGGGCCGGCATCGGAGGCGATCGCGGCCATGTGCCGCGCGCCCTCGACACCGCGCGCATCCGGAATCGGATGGCCGCATTCGTGTTGGTGAATCCGGCGCAGGTGGCCGGTGTGGCCGTCCTTCACGTTGATCCATCCGCCGGCGATGCGCCGCCCGAGCAACCGTTCCAGGGCGCGAGCCATCTGTGCCGAGGCTTTCCCGGCCCCGATCACCTGAATCCGGTCGAACTTCGAAAGCGCGTATCTCCGCTTTCCCGCGGTCAGCGTCCGGCCGTCGAATTTCAGATGGCGAAGGACAGACTCCTGCGGATCGGAGGCGGCCAGCGCGGCGCGGAAAATCCGCAAAGCGTGTCCGCGCCGGCTGTTCATGGGCGGAACAGCGGCAGGGCGAGGATTTTCTGCACCGTCAACATGACGTCCTCCTCCGGCGCTTCGATGCGGTAGTGGGCTTGCGCGTAGCGGGGCCGTCTGGCTTCGAATAATTCGCGCAGTCGCTCCGCGTCCCGGGCCAGGGGCCGGTGCGATTCGGCGGCGACGCGCTTTTGGATCAATTCAAAGGGAGCGTCCAGCCACACCACCACGCCGTTGTTGGCCACGACCTCAAAATTCTCGTCGCGCATCAGCGCGCCTCCGCCCAGCGCGATCACCTGGGGATTCCCGAACTGCACCGCGCGGACGCGCTTGGCGAGCGTGGCCGATTCCATCTCGCGAAACAGGTCCTCGCCCTGGGTGTCGAAAATTTCGCCGATCTTGGCGCCGGCGACGCTCTCGATTTCGTCGTCAAGATCGAAGAAACTCCACCCCAACTCGTCCGCCAGGGCCCGGCCGACGGTGGATTTGCCGCTTCCCATGAAGCCGATCAGAAAAATTCCGGGCGTTCGTTTGAGCTTGAGAATCATATTCGCCAGCGCACGGGCGCGAAAGTGATAATAGTATCATGCAGCCGGGTTTGTTGCCTCTATTTCCGCTCCAGGTGGTTTTGTTGCCCGGCGCTGAACTCCCCCTTCACATCTTCGAGGACCGCTACAAGGAAATGATCGCCGAGGCGATTCGCGACCGGCAGGAGTTCGGCGTGATTCTGGCCAGCGAGAAGGGCATCGTCAACACGGGCTGCACGGCCAGCATCGATAAGGTGCTGCGCGAATATCCCGACGGCCGCCTGGATATCCTGACGCGGGGCCGCCGGCGGTTTGAAATTCTGATGCTGAACGACGAGCGATCCTTCCTGCGAGGGACAGTGGAGTTTTTCGACGACGAAGATGAAACCGCCATCGCGCCGGAAACCCGTCAACGCGCGATCGACGGTTTTAACGACATGCAAAAGCTACTCTCGCAGGAGGCTCTGAATCTGGACGAAATCGGCCGCGTGCCGCTGAGTTTCCGTCTGGCGCAGCCGGTTTCGGACCTTGGGTTCAGGCAAACGCTTCTTGCCACGCGCAGCGAAAGCGACCGCCTGCGCCAGCTCGCCGATTTTTTTCCAGTCCACAATTTACGGCAAAAGAGGATTCAGCACGTGAAGGACGTGGCGCCGAGGAACGGGCACGGGCGGGGGGCCAGCGGAATCGAATGAGCTTCCTGATTTTCGACGCGGATGACACACTGTGGGAAAATAACATCTATTTCGAGCGCGCCTTCGACGATTTTTGTGAATTCTTGGATCATTCCCAGTTAAGTCCGCAGCAGGTCCGCGAAGTGCTGAACGAAATCGAGATGGTGAATGCCAAAATTCACGGTTACGGGTCGAAAAGCTTCGGACGCAATCTGCAGCAGGCCTACCGGCATCTGGCCGAGCGCGAGATCCGCCGCGACGATCTGGAGCATGTCATGTCGCTGGCCGAGCGCATTCTGGTTCAACCACTGGAAGTGATCGAGGGTGTGGAGGAGACGCTGGCCGAGCTTGCCGGGCGTCATGATTTGACGCTGTTCACCAAGGGCCATCCGGAGGAGCAGCGCCTGAAGGTGGACCGCTCCGGCCTGGGCCATTTTTTTGCCCACCTGGGGATCGTGAAGGAGAAAGATGCCGCGGCGTATCGCAGGCTGGTGGAGGAGCGCGGCTTCGACCCTGGCGACACATGGATGATCGGCAATTCGCCGAAGTCGGACATCAACCCCGCGCTCGCCGCTGGGCTGAATGCCGTGCTGGTGCCGCACGCGCATACCTGGGTCCTGGAACATCAGGATTTGCACGACGGCGGAGACCGGCTGCGGATTGTCGACAGTTTTTCCGATTTGCGGCGGCACTTCTAAATCACACGAGCCCGCTGTCGACCGCCCGGTGAATTACGCCAACTTCACCATCTTCAGCGCCGCGGTGTGTCCGCTGACGATCTCCGCGCCGCGCGCCTTATAATGCGCGGTCAGGAACTTCAGCAGTTCTTCGTTGGCCTTCCCCTTTTCCGGCGGCGCGGCCACCCGCACTTTCAGCGTCCCGTCGGCCATGGTGCCCGCGATCTCCGTCTTCGCGCTGCGCGGGATCACCTTCACGCGAATCGTCACGCGTCACTTCTTTTCGGTCAGGTCCGCCGTCACGCCGTCCATCTCTTCCAGATGCAGATGGATCGCCTTGCGGTCCTCGGCCTGCGCTTCGGGAATCTCAAATCGCGCGCCCGCCATGCGGTCGATCTTTTCATGCGGTGGAACGCGGTCCTTGATGGCCAGCACGTCGTTGAACTTCGGCCCCAGCAGCTTGTTGTACTGGAACACCGTCTCGATGTCGGGCTTGGAAACCGTCGTCCCTTCCAGGATTTCGCCCGAGGCAGTCTCGAGCGTCAACGTCGCGCTCTTCACCACGAAGGGAATGTCGGACGGATTCCGCACCCGGAAATCCACGATGACGATGGACGCATTCGACATCGCCAGCACCCGGACCTTCAAAATGTCGCCCACCAGCTCCAGGTGATTCCCCTTGGTGCCGATCAGCAGAAACCCGATGGCTGCGCCCACGATGGCCAAACCGGCGATGAGGAAGCCCCAGAATTGCTTACTCACAATGTCTCGACGATCCTCATGATTTCCGTCATGGAGGCGTGCGAACAAGCCACCTGCCCCGGGCCGAAGATATGCGTTTCCAGGCCAAGCTGGCCCTTGTAGCCGTCTTTTTCGAGCTGCATGAAAATGGCGCCCCAATCCATGTGCTCGGGATAATCCAGCACCGTCTTGCCCTTGATCTGGACGTTCAGGATGCGATGCTTCGGCAGCACGTCGTAGCCGTCCGGATACGGCTTTTCGCCCAATCCGAGGCCGTTCAGCGAATCCCAATTGATCCCCAGCGCTTTTTCCGGAAGCATCTTGACGAACTTCGCCGCCTCGGCGGAGGTGCCGACATTCTGCGACGCTTCATTTTCAATCAGCAGCTTCACGCCTTCTTTTTCGGTGACCGCGGCCATTTTGCCGATGATGTCCGCCACGCGCGGATAGAGCTTCTCCGGCTCGGCCACGCGAGAGAAGGAGAATACGCGGAGCAACGGGCATTCCAGCGCATGGCAGCAGCGGATCGCCTTGTGAAGTTCGTCCATGTGGCCGTCGAACTGCGCCTGTTCCCGCGCCAGGCGTTTCTCACGCGACTCCGGTTTTTCGGGCGCGCGGCGAAGCGGCTCGGTTCCCGGCAAGCCGTATTTCAACATCGGCGAATTGAGAAAGGAAATGCGGATGCCGGCTTCCTTGAACTCGGCTCGCGCCTTGGCCAGATCCTCCGGCTCCATTGTGTGATAGGACTTCCCGCTGCCGGGTAAGCCGCGCAGTTCCAGCCACTGCATGCCGAACGTCTTGGCGAACGCGATCGCCTCCGCCGGCGACTTGCCGATCTCGTCGGAAATCGCGCTGATGCGGCCGCGGTCGATCTTCGGGGCTTTCAGAGCCGCCCCGCGCGCGGCCAGAGCGGCAAGGCCGCCGCCAAGAAATGTCCGCCGATTCAGCGTAGAAGAAGTGGGCATGGGATTAGTCACCGAGCAGTTTTCCGTAAGCCTGCAAACTGCCAACGTTATCACAAACGGCCTTGATCGCGGCGGTCAGGGGAATCGCCAGCACCAGCCCGATGCCTCCCCACAGCATGCCCCAGAACATCAGAGCCAGCGTCACCACGAGGGGATTCAGATGCACCCGCGCACCCACGAACTTCGGATACAGCAGATTCAGCGCGAACAGGTGCAGCAGCGCCACGCTGACCGACAGGAACAGGTACATCTCCGGTCCGTTCGCCACCGGCAGCGCGGCGGCCAGTGGCGGAACCAGCGCCATCGGCAATCCGATGTACGGAATCAGGCTGAGGAATCCGCTTAACGGGCCGGCCACCAGCCAATACGGCAGCTTCACGCTGGCGAACAGCAGCGAACTGGCGACGCTCAGCAGAACGCCGAGCAAAAAGTTCCCGATCACGTACGCGCGCACCATCTCGGCGACGCTGGCCAGCGCCCGCCCGGCCACCTGCCGGTCCACGCCGTCGAACAAATACAGCACGCGCGTGCGCAGATGGTCCCCCCAGCTCAGTTGGAAATAAACCAGAAAGGGCACAAAGCTGGCCATCAGCAGAACGAGGTAAAACGACGACAGATAGGTGTAGGCGTAGGTCACCAGAGGCCTCGGCTCGGGAATCACGCGAACGTCCTGCACCGCGGGAGGCGTGGCGGGCGGAGGCGGCGCGGTAGTCTTCTTCTTGTTGGTCTTGTTGCGCGCGGCGGCGTCGCGATCGGCCTGCTGCTGCGTCTCTTCCTGAAACCGCTTCGGCATCAGCGTCCGGTAGATGCTTTTTTCCGCGTCGTCGAGGCGCTCACTCGCGCCGTCCACCAGGGCGTTGATGCGTTCGCCGTACGCCGGCAGATCGTTCACCATCGCAAGTCCCTCGGTGTAAAGCCCCAAACCCGCCAGATACAGGAACATCAGCCCCAGGCTGCAAACCACGAAGCTAGCCAGTCCCCGGGGCATCTTCAGTTTCATGAAGAACACCACGGCCGGATCCAGCAGGAAAGAAATGATGGCGGAAATCGCCACGGTCACGAAAAAAATCCGCCCATAATACAGCAGCGCGATGGCGGCCCCAAGCGCGAGGATCCCCACGCCTTGCACGGCTGGTTTGCGTGCGGACGTAGGAAGGGGCGTGAGCAAAGCGTGACCTTTCTATCACTATAATGAAACTGACGCGTGGAGGACCAGGAAAATACACCCAAGGGCCGCATTCTGGCCCTCGATTTGGGAAAAAAGCGCATCGGATTGGCGCTGAGCGACCCTCTCGGCATCACCGCGCAAGGCCTACCCACGCTCGAACGGATCAATATCCGCCAGGATCTGGCCGCGCTTGCGGCGCTCGCATCCGAACTCGGCGTAACGCTTCTGCTGATGGGGAATCCCATACACATGAGCGGAATCGAAGGAAGGCAGGCAGCCTACGTCCATGAATTTGCCGAACGCCTGGCAGCCCACACCGGCATCCCTTTGAAATACTGGGATGAACGGCTCACCACCGTGGAAGCGCATCGGGTTCTCCGCTCCAGCGGCATCGGCATCGGGAAACGGGCCAAGGCCATCGATAAATTGTCCGCGGTCATCCTGCTGGAAAGCTATCTGGACTCGCTATGAAATCGGCGTTCATCGGCGGCTGAATGAAAAAAATCGCGCGCTACGCCCTTTTCGCTTTCGCCGCGGCTCTGCTCGCCGCCCTCGCGGTTTTCCTGTCCCTCGGCACGCCCTATTTCGCCGCCCCCGTTGAAACTTTCGTCGAAATTGAGCGCGGCTCGGGCGCGGCCTCCATCGCCCGGACCCTCCAGCAGGCGGGCGTGATTCATTACCAGTGGCAGGTCTACGCCGTCCGCCTGATTCATCCCTCGTCCAAGCTGCAAGCGGGCGAGTACCGTTTCGACAAGCCCGCCACTCCCCTCGAGGTCCTTGACCGCATCCACCGCGGCGACATTTATCACTTCGATGTGACGGTGCCGGAGGGCAGCAACCGATTTGACATCGCCAGGATCGTGGAAAAAACCGGAACGATCTCGGCGGACGATTTTTTGAAAGCCTCCGCCGACGCCTCTGCCATTCGCGATCTGGCCGCGGACGCGCCCTCGCTCGAAGGCTTCCTGTTCCCGGCCACCTACCGGCTCACCCACTCGAGCAACGCCGGCGATCTCTGCCGCATGATGGTTGCCGAATTTCGGCGCCAATGGAAAAAGCTGGACGGCGCGGACGCGCTCAAGGTGGTGACGCTGGCATCCCTGGTGGAGAAGGAAACCGGCAACCCCGAGGAGCGCAAGATCGTCGCCGGCGTCTTCGCCAACCGCATCGCGCGCGGCATGAAGCTGGATTGCGACCCCACCACGATTTACGCCGCCCTCCTCGACGGCCGCTTCGACGGCGTGATCCACAAGTCCGATCTGGCCAGCACCAACCCCTACAACACGTATCGGAACGCCGGCCTGCCGCCCGGTCCCATCGCCAATCCCGGCGCGGCCGCGCTTGACGCCGCGCTGCATCCGGCCCAAACCGAGTTCCTCTATTTCGTCGCCAAGGCCGAGGGGGGCGGCCACGTCTTTTCCATCACCAGCGCCGAACATCAAAAGGCGGTGCTTGCCTACCGTCATGCGAAACACAAAGCGGGCTAAGCTGGCCGAGTGGATCGCCGAGCGCCAGCCCTCGCAAATCGGAACGGAGGAACTTGCTGCGCTCAAGGATGCCCTCGCGCCGGTCTCGGAGAACTACCTCAGGAAATTGCTGCGCGAATCGGGCGCGCCCCTCGCTCCCATGGTCGACGGTGTACGCCAGTCCAGCCTCGACGAACTGGAATCGAGCCTGCTCGCGCTGCTGGCCGAATACGAATCCGGCGGCGGCGCCCATCAACGCGAGGTCCGCAACCTGGTGATCACCGCTAAGGATCACGCCAGGTGGACGCACAAGGAAGAGAACCTGCTATGGCTCACCAACTGGCTCGAAAATCCCTCGCTGTTTCCCGCGTGGGTAAAGTTGAGAAAAGAATTTTTAGCCGGCGGCCGAGCAAGGCCCTGATTGGCTTTTACCGGAGGCTAATTGCTCCCCGGTCTACAAGAACCTTGCGCAACGCCGATAGTAGGTTTATACTGCATTTTTTGTGGTGGCAGCGATGGCGATTCAGGAAGAAATCGACCCCTTGGCTCCGCAGCGCGAAGCGGCGATGTTTTACGGCCTATTCCTGCGCGGCCACTCGGCCGAGGCTCTCCGCAAGGATATCGACGTGCCCCGCAAGGTGCTGGACAAAATGATGAAGCGTCACCGCAACGAGAATCAGGTGCGGGAAAAGTTCCATCGCGTCTATCACTTCCGCAAGCAGGTCCTGGCGATTTTCGACGAGCTTGTGGATCGTGAGCGCACCGGCAAGCGCGTCCAGGAACGCGTCCACTGAAAGCGTCTACAGCGCTTCCGGAAGCCTCAATTGCGCCTTGTGCAGCGCCTTATCGAGCATGTCCACCGCCTCTGCCTCCGGCAGCCCGCGCGACGTCGACAACTCCGTAATCAGCATGTGACGCGCCCGGTCCAGCATCTTCTTTTCGCGGAACGACAGGGGCTTTTCCATCTGTAGCAGCAGCAGGCCCTTCATTACTTCGGCTACGTCCAGAAGACTGCCATTCTGCATCTTTTCGCTGTTTTCCTTGAAGCGGTCCTTCCAATCCTGGCGGCGGCGGCAACGGCCGTCGGCCAGGAAACTGACCACCCGTGAAACTTCCCCGTTCCGCGTCACTTTGCGGAGGCGCAAGTCCTCCACGTGCGAAAACGGAACCATTACCGTCATGCTGGAATAAGAGAGCCGAAGAAGATAAAACCGCTCGAAATGCCCGGCAAATGCCCGGGTGCTGATATTCTCAATGGTCGCTACACCGTGGTTGGGATAAACGACCTTCTCCCCTACGTGAAATGTCAAACTCGGATGCACCGCGCACTCCTTGGGACCCGCTTGGTCTCCGCCCGCAACTTTCCTTAATCCTCCATTGGGCTAAGGAAAGAGAATCTTAATGTAAACTTAATCTCCTGTCAACAGGAAAGTGCGCGCGCCGGTACTATCCCGCAGGCGCTTGATTTTGCAAGGTGTTCCGCCGGGTAAGGCGAATCGGTTACGATAGGGAATACTGAGATGTCTTTCCCAGATCTTAAGAAGACCGTCCATCTTCCGCGCACTGATTTTCCAATGAAGGCCAATCTCGGCGCCCTGGAGCCGAAGCTGCTCGGGCAATGGAAGGACTCAAATCTCTACGAAAGCATTCGCGCCTCCCGCCAGGGCCGGCCGATGTACATTCTTCACGACGGCCCTCCCTACGCCAACGGGAATATTCATCTGGGTACCGCCTTCAACAAGATCCTGAAGGACTTTGTCGTCAAGCTGAAAACCATGGAGGGGTTCGATTCCCCTTACGTCCCAGGCTGGGACTGTCACGGCCTGCCGATCGAGCACAAAATCGACAACGAACTGGGCTCGAAAAAAGCCCACATGACCATCGGTCAGATCCGCGCGGCGTGCCGAAAATACGCCGAAAAGTACGTCGACCTGCAGCGCCGGGACTTCATCCGCCTGGGCGTCTTCGGCCGTTGGCATGATCCGTACCTCACGATGAGCGCCGAGTACGAAGCCGTCATCGCCCAGGCGTTCGTCGATTTTCTGGACCAGGGCTTCGTTTACAAAGGACTGAAGCCGGTCAACTGGTGCATCCATGACCGCACGGCGCTGGCCGAGGCCGAAGTCGAGTACGAAGACCATTCCAGCCCGTCCATTTGGGTGAAATTCGCCCTGACCTCGGCCCCCGAGGCCATCGATCCGGCCCTGGCCGGCAAACGCGTCTTTGGCCTCATCTGGACCACCACGCCCTGGACCATTCCGGCGAATCTCGCCATCTGTTATCACCCGGGATTCACCTACGCGGCGATTGAAAATGACGGCGTTGTCTATCTCGTCGCCGAGGATCTGGTAAACGCCACGGCCGAAGCCTGCGATTGGAAGGAACTGAAGCTGCTCGCCACGTTCTCCGGCGAAAAGCTTGAGAAGACTGTCTTCCGCCACCCGTTCCTGGAGCGCGATTCCCTGGGAATTCTGGGCGATCACGTCACGCTTGAACAGGGCACCGGAGCCGTCCACACCGCGCCCGGCCATGGCGCGGAGGATTACCTGGTGGGCAACGCCTACCATCTGCCGGTGTACTGCCCGGTGGATGCGGCGGGAAAATTCTTTCAGGCCGAAGGTGCGTCCGGCACGATCCCGGCGGAACTGATCGGCAAGACGGTGTGGGAAGGCAACCCCATCGTCATTGAGATTCTGAAGAAAGCCGGCGCGCTGGCGGCGACGCGGAACATCGCGCACAGCTATCCGCACTGCTGGCGCTGCCACCGGCCCACCATTTTCCGCGCCACCGAGCAGTGGTTCGTCGGCATGGACCGGAACAACCTGCGTGCGAATGCTCTCGAAGCTGTGAAGAAGGTCTCCTGGACGCCCAAGTCGGGCGAGGAGCGCATGCACAACATGATCGCCACCCG
>JBBIVT010000028.1:10419-15711 GCA_037439565.1 Acidobacteriota bacterium
TCTCCTGGACGCCCAAGTCGGGCGAGGAGCGCATGCACAACATGATCGCCACCCGGCCCGACTGGTGCATCTCCCGCCAGCGGGCGTGGGGTGTGCCGATCACGGTGTTTTACTGCGAATCCTGCAATAAGCCGCTGACCGATAAAGCAATTCTGGATCGCGTCATCGGCGAGTTCCGCCAACACACCGCCGACGTCTGGTATTCGAAATCCGCCGAGGAACTGATCGGCCCGGGTGTCAATTGTTCCAAGTGCGGAGGCTCGTCGTTCCGCAAGGAAAGCGATATCTTAGACGTCTGGTTCGACTCCGGCGCAAGCCATCTGGCCGTGCTGACTCCCGAGGAGGGTTTGCCCTGGCCCTCCGACCTGTACCTGGAAGGAGGCGACCAGTATCGCGGCTGGTTCCAAAGCTCGCTGCTGATCGCCGTGGCGCTCCGCGGCGCATCTCCTTACCGCGCGTCCGCGACCGCCGGCTGGACCCTGGATGGCGACGGCCACGCCATGCACAAATCCAAGGGCAACGCAGTCGAGCCCGAGGTCTTCATCAAGCAACACGGCGCGGACCTGCTTCGGCTGTGGACGGCGTCGGTCGATTTCACCGAGGACGTCCGCATGTCGCAGACGATCATCGACCGGCTGGTGGAGGCCTACCGCAAGCTGCGCAATACGTTCCGCTACGCGCTGGGTAATCTGTTCGATTTCGATCCCGTCGTCGACTCGGTCGCTCCGGCGGACATGCTGGAAATCGACCGCTGGATTCTGGCGCGCGCCGAGGACCTGGTCCGGAAGTGCCGCGGCTACTATTCCGCGCTGGAGTTTCACAAGGTCTATCGCGCGGTTTATGATTTCGCCGCCGCCGATTTAAGCTCAATTTATTTCGAGATCCTGCGGGACCGGTTGTACACTGCCGCCACGGCCAGCCGCGCGCGCCGCAGCGGCCAGACCGCGATGTATAAGATCCACTATGCGCTCACCCGGCTGTTGGCGCCTCTGCTTTCCTTCACCGCCGAGGAGGTGTGGTCTTATACGCCCCGGCCCGCCGGCGCTCCGCACAGCGTCCACATGGCGCACTTGCCGGAACCCGGGGAACTGGCCGGCGGTCTGGACGCGGCGAAGCTGGAAAAATGGGACGCGCTGATGGCCGCGCGCGAACGCGTGTTGAAAATGCTCGAAACCGCCCGCCAGGCCAAGGAAATCGGCGCGCCTCTCGAAGCCCGGCTCATCCTCAGGAAAGAGCCGGTGCTGGAAGAGTACTTCGCCGACCTTCCGGCGCTGTTCGTCGTCTCCCAGGTCGAATTCGGCGACGATGACTGCGTCCTCAAAGCCGCGGGCCACAAATGCGAGCGCTGCTGGAAGTACACGGCGGCCGCGGGCGCGCAGGTCTGCGAGGCCTGCCGCGCCGCGCTCCACGAAATGGGCATCCGGGAAACGGAAGAATGAACGGGCGCGTCCGCAGCGCGGCTATCATCGCCGCGATCGTGGCCCTGGATCGCGTCAGCAAAGTTTACATCCGCAACCATTTCTCGCCCTTCGACACACGCCCGGTGATTGCCGGATTCTTCAACATCGTCCACGCGGAAAATCCCGGCGCGGCCTTCGGCTTTCTCTCCGAATCGCATGCGGCCTGGCGCGGCGCGCTGCTGGTGGCCGTCTCGGTGGCCGTGATGGCGATCATCGGATCCATGCTGTTTCGGTCCTCGGTGAAAAAATCCACGCTATTAGAGATCGCCCTGGCTATGGTGTTCGGCGGCGCGGCGGGCAATATGTGGGATCGCCTGTTCCGAGGCACGGTCACCGATTTTCTGCAATTCTTCTTCGGCAGCTACGAATTTCCCAGCTTCAACGCCGCCGACAGCGCCATCACCGTCGGCGCGTGCCTGCTGGTGATCGATTTGTGGATCCATCGCGAAAAATCGTAATTCGTCCCGCGAATTCGGCCGCTGGCCGATAACTTGCGTGGATCGCGGGGCGACTTCCGTACTCTAATGGAGGAAGCTGTTCCCCTCAGAGTGGACCGATTTGCAATCGGCCCGGGGCAGCCTCAGCCTGAAGGAACCGATGAGACGCTATCAACCCATTCTTGCCTTGTTTTGCGCTTTCCTGACTGCCGCCCAGGCCCAGAGCCTGCGCTGGGCGACGCAGCCCTATCAGCCCCAGCCCGTCGCGCCGGTCAATCTTGCCAACTCGCCTCGGCTCGACGCCCTGCTGCGCAACGGCAAGCTGTATCTTTCGCTCCAGGACGCCATTGCGCTGGCGCTCGAAAACAACGTCGATATCGAAGTCGAGCGCTACCTGTTCCCGCTCGCCCAGGCCGACGTTCTGCGCGCGCAATCCGGCAACTCCGCGCAAGGCTTCTCCACCGCGACCTCGGCCGGAGCCGCCGGCCTGGCCACGACGCCGGCGCAAAGCTTCATCGGCTTCTTCAGCGGCAGCGTCGTTTCGGCCAATCCCAACCTGGCCGGCTACGATCCGGTGATTAACTCCACCGTCCAGTGGGGCCACATCTCCACGCCGCAGCAGAACACCATCACCACCGGCACCACCTCGCTGGTAACCACGAACACCATCGCCAATTTCAGCGTGCAGGACAACTTCTCCTCCGGCGGATCGGTGACGCTCAGCTACGACAATACCTTTCTGTCCCAGAACTCCTACCTGAATATTCTGAACCCCGTCACGTCCGCCTACCTTGACCTCAGCTTTGCCCAGCCCCTGCTGCAAGGCTTCGGGACGGCGTTCAACAACCGGCCGATCCGCGTCGCCAAGAACAACCTGAAGGCCGCTGACCTCGTCTTCAAGCAGCAGGTGATTGTCACCGTCCAGACCGTCGTGCAGGCGTACTGGCTGCTGGTCAGCGCCAATGAGGACGTCGAGGTGAAGCGCAAAGCGCTGGCGTTGTCCCAGAAGCTCTATAGCGACAACCAGAAGCAGGTGGAGGCCGGATCACTCGCGCCGATCGAGGTGGTCCGCGCCGAGGCCGAGATTGCCACCGATGAGCAGGCCCTGGTCACCTCCCAGACGACCGTGCTGCAGCAGGAGACGATCCTCAAAAATGCCCTCAGCCGGAACGGCCTGGCGACTCCGGCGCTGGCCTCGGCGCGCATTATTCCCACGGATAAAATCAGGATCCCCGACGCCGAAAGCGCGGAGGCCGTCCAGGATCTTTTCGCCGCCGCCGTGAAGGAGCGGCCGGAGCTGCAACAGAGCCGCATCCAACTGGAAAACCAGAAGATTCTATTGACCGGCACGCGCAACCTCATGCTGCCTACCCTCAGCGCCTTCGCCGATGTCCGCAACAGCGGCCTGGCAGGCGATCCCAACACGCAGCCCATCCCCGGCACCACCACACCCTACGCCACGAATCAGAATCCATTTTTCCTCGGCGGCTATGGCACGGCGATGGGGCAGATCTTCCAGCGCAATTTCCCGAATTATTCCGTCGGCTTCGCCCTCAGCATCCCCTTGCGCAACCGCAACGCCCAGGCCAACTACGCCACCGCGGCGGTGAATTTCCGTCAGAGCGAGCTGAGCGTCCAGAAGCTCACCAACCAGGTTCATGTCGACGTGCAGAATGCGCTGATCACCCTGCAGCAGGCTCGCGCGCAGTACAAAGCCGCCGTCAAAAGCCGCATCCTGCAGCAGGAGACGCTGGACGCGGAGAATAAGAAATACGCCGTCGGCGCTTCGACACCCTTCCTCGTCATTCAGGCGCAGCGAGATCTGGCCAACGCCGGCGGCGCGGAAGTCGTCGCCGAGGCGACCTACATCCAGGCGAAGCTGCAACTTGACGTCGCCGCCGGGCGCGAGCTTGACGTCTACAACATCCAGATCGACGAAGCCCGGCAAGGCCGCGTCTCGAAAGCTCCGGACGCGCTACCGGCCGAAAACAACAACTGAGCGGTGGAATTCAGCCGGTAATTCCGTCCGCCCGGCGTCGTCCTGCCAGTAAGTCTTTCCAGAAAGGCACCCCAGCATGCTGGTTTGGAACACGGAAACTCGGAGGATCAACAAGTTGCAAATTTGGCATAGCGATTGCTTATCGTAGGGCGTGACGAACAAGATGAGAGCTCAAGGAATCGTGGTTGTTCCCCGCAAAAACTCTGCCAGATAAATTTCCCACCCCTACCCTCCATCAGACCCCACTACCCTCCCCAACCGGATTCCTTGAGCCTCTAAGGGGTACTATTCCCTATCGCGGAATCGGCGGCTCTCCGATGAGACGTGCATGCAAGCCATCTCAATACCTCCCGAATCCCAAGAAATTCCCTTCCAAATCAGCCTCCTGAACCTCGCCCTGCAAGGCGCCGCCGAGCGCCAGGCCCGCGAACTCGAGGCTTTGCTGGCCCTGCAGGCCGGCAACCGCTAACCGTCTGGCCGACGGCTTCCGGCGGAATTTTATATCCTGAAATTCCAATGTCGAAGCTTGTTGTGTCCTTTGGCGAAATCATGCTGCGGCTGGCCCCTCCGCGCATGGAGCGCTTCTTTCAATCCCCCGAACTGGTGGCCACTTTCGGGGGCGGCGAGGCCAATGCCGCTGTCGCCGTCGCCGGATTCGGCCTGCCCGCGCGCTACGTCACCGTCCTGCCGCACAAGCATCCGGCGGCCGAAGCCTGTATTCGCGAACTGCGCGGCCTGGGCGTCGATACCTCCCACATCGTGCGCGGCGAAGGGCGCATGGGCGTCTACTACGTCGAATCGGGCGCGAATCAAAGGCCGTCCGCCGTCACCTACGACCGCGACTACTCGGCCATTTCCCTGGCCAAGCCCGGCGCAATCCATTGGGGCCATGTCTTCGAAGGCGCGCACTGGTTCCACATCACCGGTATTACGCCGGCGATCAGTGAGTCCTCGGCCGCGCTCGCCATGGAAAGCGTGGCGGCCGCGAAAGCTCACGGGCTCACCGTAAGCTGCGATCTGAACTATCGCAAAAACCTCTGGAAGTGGGGCAGGAAAGCCCACGAGGTGATGCCGGAGCTGTTCGCCTACGTCGACGTCGGGATCGCCAACGAAGAAGACGTGCAGTTGGCGCTCGGCATTCACGCCGAATCCGACGTGGAGAGCGGCCAGCTCAACCGCGAGGCCTACAAAAAGCTGGCGGAAACGGTGCTCGACAAGTTTCCAGGCCTGAAGATGCTGGCCATCACGCTGCGCGAATCGAAGAGCGCGTCGCACAACAACTGGTCCGCCTGCCTGCACGACCGCACGAATTTCCTGTTGAGCCGTTATTACGAAATCACCAACATCGTGGATCGCGTCGGCGCGGGCGATTCCTTCGGCGGAGGCTTGATCTTCG
>JBBIVT010000028.1:15811-26927 GCA_037439565.1 Acidobacteriota bacterium
AACATCGTGGATCGCGTCGGCGCGGGCGATTCCTTCGGCGGAGGCTTGATCTTCGGCCTCCAGACCTTCCCCACGCATCAGGAAGCGCTGGAGTTCGCCGTCGCCGCATCCTGCCTGAAACACTCCATTCCCGGCGACTATTGCCGCCTCACCCGCGGCGAAGTGGAGGATCTGATCAAGGGCGGCGGCTCGGGACGGGTGAAAAGGTAGCACCGGGGCACAGGCGGCATGCCAGCCGGATCGCAAAGATCCGGTTGTATACTGTTAAGCACTTCCGCGATGCGGACGCGCGATTTCGGGTATGAGCCCAGACGATCCGACACTCACGCACGGCTGGTCCGACGTTCGCGCTTTACCTCCGCGCGCGGGCAAGTACCGCATCGTCGGACGAATCGGGCAGGGCGGAATGGGCGTGGTCTACCGCGCGGTCGATGACGACCTTGGCCGCACGGTCGCGCTGAAGTTCATCCCGCCGGATCTTGCCGACCACCCTTCCGCCGAACAGCGATTTCTACGCGAGGCGCGGGCGGCATCGGCGCTCGATCACGTCAATATCGGCACCATCTTCGGCGTCGAAGAGACCGGGGATCACCACCGGTTCATCGTGATGGCCTACTACGAAGGCCAGAACCTGAGCCAGCGGATCAAGGACGAACAGCATCTCCTGACGCCGGAGGAAGCGGTCGATATCGCCGTCCAAGCCGCCCGCGGGCTCGCCGAGGCGCACGCGCACGGCGTGATTCATCGCGATATCAAGCCGTCCAACATCCTGCTCACCGCTCAAGGCATCGTGAAAATCGTTGATTTCGGTCTTGCCAGCATGTCCGGCGCGGAACAGATCACGCAAACCGGCGCGCGCATGGGAACCCCGGCCTACATGTCGCCGGAACAGGCCCTGGGCGAAGGGGCGGATCAACGTTCCGATATCTGGGCCCTGGGTGTGGTGGTCTGCGAAATGATCACCCGGCAGCAGGTCTTTCAAGCTTCCTCCGTGCCGGCATTGCTCTTCAACGTGGTTCACAACGACCCGCCGGCGCTGGACCTGCTGCAGCCTGCCTTGCGAAGGGTGTTATCCAAGGCTCTCGCCAAAGACCGGACGAAGCGCTATCAATCCATGAGCGAGTTTCTGGCGGCGCTCGAGTCATTGCAACCGGGGACGGCTGCGCCCTTGCCCGCTCCGCGCCGCTCAAGGATACCGCGGGCCCGCGTCATCGGCGCGTTGCTCGCCGTTCTGCTGGTATTGGCCGCGAGCGCGGCGGCGTATTTCTGGCGAGCCCTCATTTTCGGCCCCAAGCGCCCCGCCATCGCGGGTGCGCCGGTCTCCGCCAGCGTCTTCGACAAATACCAGAAGGCCGTCGATCTGACGAAGCGCTGGGACAAGGAAGGCAATCTGGAGCAGGCCATCGCGCTCCTCACTGGCGCGACCACCGAGGATCCCACCTTCGCGCTCGGTTTTGCCCGCCTCGGCGAAGCGCAGCGCATCCGCTCCCTGCTGACCCACGACAAGCCTTTAATGGAAACGGCGTCCAGGAACGCGGAACAGGCGGCGCACCTGAACGGCGATCTGGCGACCGTCCAGGTAGTGCTGGGCCGGATTCAGACAATGCACGGCAACAATGATCTGGCGCTTGCGTCCTATGAGCGCGCTCTGCGCATCGACCCCAATGACGCGGAAGCGCACCAGGCGATCGCCCGGCAGTACGAGCAGTTAGGGCGGCTCAAGGACGCCGAAGCGTCGTATCAAACGGCAGTTACCCTCGATCCGGACAGCATGTTCATCCACGATTCCTACGCCAACTTCTTGTACCGTCAAAGCCGCTATGCAGACGCCATTCGCGAATGGCAAACGGTGGTCCGCGTCGCTCCTGACGATGCGGCCGCTTATGTCAATCTCGGTTCTGCGCTGGATGAACTCGGCAAGATCGCCGACGCCATCACCATGTTCCAACGGGCGGTGGAACTCAAGCCGGGATATATGGCCTACGCCAATCTGGGAACCGCCTATTCCGGCGCCGTGCGCTACCCCGAAGCCGCCACAGCCTACCAGAAGGCACTCGCGCTCGACAATAAGGACCCCATGGTGTGGGGGAATCTCGCGTATGTCTATTCCTGGATGCACAACGATGAACAGGCCCGGAAGACGTTCGCTCAGGCCATCGAACTCGGGGAGGCAAAACGCAAGGAGAGCCCACGCGACGCCTTCGTCCTTAGCTATCTGGCGCTGTACTATGCCAAAACGGGCCAGCCGGAGATGGCCCTTGCGCGGATCGGCACCGCGCTTGCATTATCGCCCAAGAACTCTGGAATTCAGGCCTCGGCCTCGGAGGTCTACGAACTTCTCGGCCATCGCGCCGTAGCGCTTCAATACGCCAGGAGGGCGTTGGCACTCGGTTACCCGCGGAGTAAACTGGAGCATAATCCCGAGCTGGCGAAGCTGATGCACGCGATGCCGCAGTGAGAACACGGGCAACGAACGTGGTATAGTCGGCGGGATCGTCTCAGGCACCTGAAAGGAAAACCATGGCACAAGACCTCAACATCTCTCTGACGAGCAGCGGACCTTCACCGAGCCTTCAAGATTGCAATCCCGGCGACAAGATTACCTGGACCAACAATACCGGTGTCAGCGTGGACGCGTTTACCCTGCCGACTTGTGTTTCGCCGCAGACCGACCCCGCTCCCATCGCCGCCGGAGACACCACCCGGAAGTACACGGTCAATCACGGAACGAATGGCAAATACACTTACAGCTACCACATCCCCTCGCGCATGGCCGGCACGCTCAGCGGAACCATCGACGTTTCCTAAGAGCTTGCCGCTGTGCTGCCCGTCCTGGAAACCGCGGCTGGGTGGGCTGCGTCTCTTAACTTTGCCCGGAACGCTATAATTGCCTTAGGTCTTTCATGCGGGTCTTTTTTTGTCTTCTCATCACGGCTTTCTGTCTCGAATCGCAGCAGGCGCCCCCGGCTGCGCAACAGAATCCGCCGCAGCATCCGCCCGCCGCAACCGCCGGACAAGTCCCGTCCTTTCGCAGCGACGTTCAGGAAGTTATCGTGCCCGTTACCGTGACCGACGAAAAAGGTAAGTTCGTCTCCGACCTGGTCCAAAGCGATTTTCAGATCCTGGATCAGGGGAAGGCCCAGAACATCCAGTATTTCACCCGCGAGCGCGCCCAGCCCGTGGTCGTGGGTGTTCTGCTCGATCTGAGTAACAATAGCCGCACCCATTGGAAAAACTATCAGGACGCGGCCATTGAACTGGCCAATACACTGCTCCCGGGCGATAAGAAATACTCTGGCTACCTCGTCGGATATAGCAATGAAGCCGAGTTGATGGTGGACACCACCAGCGACGGCGAGAAGATCATGGAGAAGATGCGCAAGGTGAAGCCGGGCGGCGGAGCGGCTCTGTATGACGCGATTTATCTTGCATGCACCAAGCGCTCCCTGGTCAAAGGCGAGCCGGTTGATCCGCGCCGCGTGGTCGTGGTGATCGGCGACGGCAACGATAATTCCAGCTCCAAGACTCTCGATCAGGTGATCGAACTGGCGCAGCGCAACCTGGTGACGGTGTACGGCATCAGCACCTCTTCTTACGGCTTCGACGCGCCAGGTGACGCGGCGCTCACCCGCCTGGCCGAGGAAACCGGCGGACGCGTGGAATATCCCCTGAATAATCCTTACACGGACGTTTCCGGTTACCTTTCAACGCCCTCCGATGCGGGTAACTACGCGTATGCGGTAGGAAGCGGTGGATATACTTCGGCGGTCGCTTCGTCGATCTTCCGCTCGGTGGCCAACATCGCCGGCGAGATCACCACGCAATACATCCTGCGCTACATTCCCGAAATCGATTCCGCCTCGGTGCGGCAGTACCGCAAAATCGAGGTCCGGGTTGCGCTGGCAAATGTGAAGGTTCGAGCCCGTAAAGGGTACTACCCCTTCACTCCGTAAAGATATAATCCATAAAGCTGGTTTGGTCGCCGATAAGCTGGCTTTACGGGAATGTCCGTCCTCGCAACTCAGAACGCGCGGTATATGCTTCTCACCTTGGAACTGCCGGGTATAGCTCGCATGAATGCCGGCGTGCTGCTCGAGGATTCCGCCACGGACCGGTCGTGGATCCGGCTGCGGAGGGACTGGGAGGCCTTTGCCCCAGAGGAAGCCGAGGTGCTCTCCGCCATGGAGTTTGACCTTACGTCCAAGGCTCAGGAGATGGGCGCAAAGCGGCTGATGGCGTATCTGGAAGAAACTCTCTCGAATACGTTGTCGGTGGAAGGTCCGCGGCAGGTCCTGGTGGAGGATTTCGAAAGGGCGCTGGCGCGGCTGTACCGGGAGCACGTCCAAGCCACGGTGCGACCGTTCGTGACCCACCTGCCCCGGTATTCGCTATCGGTGGCGGCCGGAAAATTCCTGGAGAATCAGGAAGTCACCGAGGAAGGCTGGGAAGAGGCCCCGGAAGATCTGCGCCTGACGGACAAAATGTTCGTGGCGAGGATCGCCGGGCATTCCATGGAGCCGAGGATTCCGGACGGCAGCCTGTGCGTGTTCCGGGAAGATGTCACGGGCTCGCGGCAAGGACGGCTGGTGCTGGTAGAGCAGTTGGGTGGCGGATTGAACGATCGCTACACGGTGAAGCGCTACTCCAGCAGGAAAGTGCAGCGCGAGGATGGGACCTGGTCCCATGAGCAGATCACCCTAATCCCTCTGAATCCGGAGTTCGAGACGTGGAACCTGGATCCGGAGGAGGAGAAGTACCGGATTTTGGCGGAATTTGTGCGGGTTCTCTAGCGCAGGTTTCAGGCCGCGACTTCGACGTAATCCACCGAGGATGCCGGTTCTGGAATCGGCTCACCCACTTCCCGCATGGCTTCAAAGTGTGACGCAAGAGCATCGCGAAAATTCGCGCGGGTCTCGTCTTCCGTATCGCCGGCCGCGGCGCACCCCGGAACATCCGGCGAATAGGCCGAGTATCCCGTGGCCGTAGGTTCGATCACCAATGGGTAACGCTTCAAGCTCATTTCAGTCCTGCCTTTTTCAGTATAGCGTTGAGCGTGCCCGGCGCCAGTTCCTTGCCGTCGTTTCCAGGGACGGTGACCACGTACGGGCGGGACGCATGCTTGAAATGACGGTGGCTACCCTTGGAGCGCATCTCTTTCCAACCGTTTCTCTCAAGCATTTGGATCACCTCGCGCACCCGCATTGGCATGAGGTTATTCTACGTCCCAACGATCGACTGGAACCTCAGCCTTCCAGCACTTCCTTCAGCTTCTGGACGAACATCGCCCAGCCCGATTTTGTGGATGTGAATTCGTCATCCCACGGCGCTTCGTCGCCGAAGCCAGATTGCACCAGGCGAAGACGCGTCATGCCGTCGCCGATCGCGTCAATGTAATAATCGACAGCGATCTTGCGCGCCACACCCGTCTCCACCGGCTTCCCTTGGCCGCTGTAGGCGAAGGAGCGCTCCTTCACAACGCCAAAATGGGTGTAGGGATCGAGGGCCGTGATGATAGACGGCACGCCCTCCATGGCGGGGCTCCAGGCAATGAGGTATTCGCCGCCGACGCGTGCGTCCACACGGGCATATGGCGCAAACCACTTGGCAATCCATTCGGGCTCCGTGATCGCGCGGAACACCTGCTCCGGCGTGGCCTTGATGTAAATTACGGTTTCATGGGATCGTTTCATGTTCACTCCAGATTGGCGGATTCCTGGGTCGATTCCTCGTGCTTCAGCGCCGGATACGCGGCGGCAACCAGGCGGAAGCGGCGGCCTCCCTCGGCTTGCTCGTTGTGATACTTCGCAGCCAGCTTGGCCACCGTCTCGGTCAACTCGCGGGAGAACGATGCGCGCGATTCGGCGCTCGAAAAGCGTATCTCGGTTTCCAGGGTCAGGGTCGCCACCCGTTTCCCCGCCTTGTGCGCACGCAGGCAGATCGACGCCAGGTCGCGGATCATGCGCGCGGCGACCGAAACCAGATACGCGGCCGAAAATTTATCGATAAATGCCACCGCGCCCGCCTGCGGAGCCACCAGGAATTCCCGCGCCGACGCCCGCAGCAGCCGCTCCGTGCAGTTGCCCTTCCGCCGCTCTTCCACAAACTCCAAGAACCCCTCGCGCTCCAGCTCCCGCAGATGGTAATTAATCTTCTGCCGCGGGACGCCCATGCGCCGGGCCAGGCCCGCCGCAGAATCCGGCTCGGCCAGCTTCTCGAGAAGTTCCAGCCGCCCGGGCTGAAACAGCACGGCGGCCTTCTCCGGATTCTGCACGATCTGGATCGCCGCTGGCATGTTCTTTTTTACACCGTACTATATTATTTGTCAAGACAACTACGTTTTCCCAAGAGCCGGGAGGTAAACTGGTAAGCGGAATGCGGACGCTTTCTCTCCTCGCCCTCCTTTCCGGTCTCGCGCTGGCCCAGAAGTACGACGGTCCCCGCCCGCCGAAAAAGGACATGATCTACATCGTCCACGCGGATAACCTCGTTCCGACGGAGACGAGCGATGCCACCGAGGAGGGCAAGAAGAACGACCCCACCTATGTCGTTGCCGGCGCAAACTCCCCCTCCCGCACCCCTCTGGCCGAGCCGATCTTCATCCTCGACAGCGATTCCATCCGCCCCGATGCGGTCGAACTTTACCGTATGGAAGTCAAAGGCGGCCATCGCGAGGTGAAGGTCTCCGGAGGCTCCAAAAAGTACGGCAATAAAGCCCTGCGCCTCTCCGTGACCAAGCTGGACCACAATCTCTATAAGCTGGAAGCCTCCGAAACGCTCGACCCGGGTGAGTACTCGCTGTCGCCGGCCGGCTCGAACAAGGTCTTCTGCTTCGCTGTGTACTGACGGGTCTACTGATACACTTGAAAAATATGTTTGTTGGACTTGAGCACACCGCCATCGCCTCGCCCAATCCCGCGAAGCTCGCGCAATGGTATGCCGATCATCTGGGATTCCGCATTAATTTCGAATACGACGGCAACTTTTTCGTCCGCGCCGCCAATGGCTCCATGCTGGAGATCATTCCTTCGGAAGGCGCGCGCGCCGCGCAGACGATGCGCGACGAAGGTATCCGCCACCTGGCCATCGAAGTGACCGATTTCGACGCGGCGCATGCGGCCTTGAAAGCCCAGGGCGTCCATTTCACCGGCGAACCCTACCTCAATCAAGGCAACCGCCTGGTGTTTTTCACCGACTGCGACGGCAACTTCGTCCACCTCATTAAAAGGGAAAAGCCTCTCCCTTAGGAGAGCGGGCCGGCCCTTGCTTCAGCGCGTCTTCAAAGCTTTCGAGTATCGCGACTTCCGCCTCATGTGGATCGGTGCGTGCACTTCCACCATCGGCACCTGGATGCAGATGGTGGCGCAGCAATGGCTGGTCTACACCCTGTCGAAGGACGATCCGTTCTATCTCGGCCTGGACGGATTCCTCGGCCAGATCCCCATCGTGCTGTTTTCCCTTCTTGGCGGCGTCATGGCCGACCGCACCGACCGCCGCAAGATGCTGCTCGGCTCCCAGTACATTCAGATGACCACCGCGCTGACGCTCGCCGCCCTCACCTTCCTGCGCGTCGAACGGGTCTGGCATATTCTGATCCTGTCCTTCATTGTCGGCGCAGCGCAAAGCTTCGGCGGACCCGCCTACTCTGCGTTGATTCCGTCGCTGGTGCCGAAGGAAAATCTGCCTAACGCCATCGCGCTCAATTCCATCCAGTTCAACCTCGGGCGGGTCATCGGACCCGCTTTGGGCGGTATCACGCTCACCGCGCTCGGCGCGGCCTGGTGCTTCGGGTTGAATGGCATTTCCTTCATCGCGGTCATTATCTCGCTGTACATTATCAACGCCGGCTTCATCCCCTCCAAATCGAGCGAATCGATGCTGGCCAGCATGAAACAGGGCATCGCCTTCATTCGCACGCAGGAAGGCATGAAGCCTCTGATCCTGATGTCCTTCCTGATGACCATGCTGGCGATTCCTCTCATCACTTTTCTTCCGGTGTTCGCCAAGGAGGTGCTGCACGGCAGTTCCGCCACGTTCACAGCCCTGCTATGCTGCTCCGGCGTCGGAGCCATCTGCGGAGCGCTGCTGGTGGCCGGGCTCGCCAAGGGGAAAAATCAGGGCCGGACCGCCCTGCTGATGCTGATCGCAATGGGCCTGGCGACCATCGTATTCGCCCGCTCCACCTCCATGATCCTTTCCTGCGTTCTGATCTTTTTGGCCGGAGGGGCCATGATCACGGTCTTCGCCTCGATCACGTCGCTGGTCCAGGCCATCACCGAGGACAGCATGCGGGGCCGCGTCATGAGCGTTTATAACGTGGCGTTTCGCGGAGGAATGCCCTTCGGAATGCTGATCGTTGGCCGCCTCATCCCCATTTACTCGGCTCCCGCCACCATGACCGTGGTGGGCTCGCTGACCATTTTGCTCGGCCTGTATTTCCTGCTCGTGCAGCGCCGCATCGCGCAGCTATAGCCTTTGCATGTGACGCGAGACTGCGCACGCGGCGGCGCGAACAGCCAACCGCGGGACCGCACCGGCGTCAGAAAAACCTAGCGGCGAGCATTGACCCTGGTGTGACGCAGCGTCGAGGCCAATTGATCCCTGGCCCGCTGGTTCACCTGCGGAATGGTCCCGAACAGAGGGCGCCGTGAGAGCGAAATCGCCTGGCATTCAGCGTACACGCCCGTGTCCATCTGCCGCAGCCGCCAGTAGGAATTTAGCCGCCACAGGATCCCGTGATCATTTCCCTCGGGCAATAAATCGGTGAAGGGCGCGTGTCCGCTGTTGCTCTCTCGTATCGAATAGGACTTCGACTCCACCAGGAAGTCCTCGCCGGAGCGCCGGTACTCGACGTACGACCGCATGTCGAAGGCGAAGTGCAGGCCGATCGGCTCGACGCGTTCGGTGATCAAGTGCAGGTCGAAGCGGCCCGGGCCGGCCTGCTTCGCCTCCGCAAGCTTTACATCGGGGTAGATTCGCGTGTATTCGCCATAATCGCGTAGGACGCCCTCCACCCTGGCGACCGTAACGCCGGGAATCAGTTCGGCGCCGATCCAGTGATGGATGTATCCATCGGGGATGTCGCCTTTGTGCAAGTCGATTAGTTTGATGTCCCCGGCTTTCACGTCAAGCGGCGGCCTCACGGGAGCGATCTCAAACGCCGCGACGTATTTCTCCCAGGCCCTCACGGTTTGCGACTGCAGAGTGGTGGTAATCACGGCGGCTCCGGCCGGACGTGCCGGATACAACGCGAGGACCAGGATTCCGCCCAGAACCCATGCCCCGGCCCGCCATTTTCGCTCTACCGCGATCCCGCCATCGTAGCGGACGGGTTGCCGCCGAATGCCGCCAGATACAGCCCGGGCGGGACGGAGCCGCCCGGGAGGTCTAAGGTGAAAGGGCCGCATACTTCAGTGTAACCGCGAATAATGGACGCGCGATTAATTCCCGTATCCCGGGTTTAGATGGATGTATGCGCTTCTTTCGAACGCCGCTGATCTTCGGAATCATCCCCGCCCTCCTGGCCCAGCAGGCCCCTCCTCCAGCACCCGCCGGACAACCCGAACTGGTCCTGAAGGCCGCCACGCGCCTGGTGCAGGTGAGCGTCATTGCCCAGGACGGTAAGGGCCGGCCCATCGGCAATCTGCATAAGGAAGACTTCAGGGTCAAGGTGGACGGCAAGGACCAGCCGGTCAAGGTGTTCTCCATGGATTCCTCGGGCGCGCTGCCCAACAGCTCGGAGGAGGCCAAGCTGCCGCCCAACGTGTATACCAACCGCCTGGCGGTCAACCCCGGGCAGCAACCCGGTATCACCATCATTTTGCTGGACATGATGAACACCCGCTGGGCCGACCAAGTGTACGCCAAAGCCCAGGTGATCCGCTTTTTGCGCACCCTTCAGCCGGATGATCACATCGGCCTCTATACGCTCGGCAATTCACTCCGCGTGCTGCACGACTACACCGCCGATTCCTCGGAGTTGCTCAGCCGCATCGAAGCGCTGAAAGGCAAGGATCTGCCGGATATGACCAGCAAGGAGCCGACCGACGCCATGCACGGCGATTCCCTGATCCTGGACATGATGATGCGAACCGGCCCCGGCGTCAGCCCCGCGGAACGGGCCTTCTACATGACCGACCGGGTCCTGAGCACGCTGAAGTCCATCGAGTTCATCGCCAACCATCTGGCGAAAACGCCAGGGCGCAAAAACCTGATCTGGGTTTCCGGCGGATTTCCCATGGACATCGGCTTCGACAATCCGGCCGCCTGGAGTAATCCCCAAATCGAGCAGCGGACGTTTTACGACGAAATTTCGGAGACCGTGCGCGCCGTCAACGACGCGAATATGGCGATCTATCCGGTCGACGCGCGCGGCCTGATGACCAGCCCGCAGTATAACGCCGCGTCGAACCGCGCTCCGCGTATGCAAGCGCCGATGCGTCCGCCGGTCGGCGTCAGGAATCAGCAGACGATGGAGGAACTGGCCAGCCGCACCGGAGGCCACGCCTACTACAACTCCAACGATCTGGCCAAGGCGATCCACAGCGCCGTGGACGATTCCCGCCTCACCTACACGCTGGGGTTTTATCCGGTGGACGAGAGCTTTGACGGCAAATTCCACAAGATCGACGTGCAGTTGGTGGACCGTAAGGGTGTCCATCTGCGCTACCGGAAGGGGTTTTTCGACCTGCCGGAATTCCCGCAGGATGAAAAGGCGCGGAAAGCGCAGCTGGCGGATGCGTCCTGGAGCCCTCTTGACGCCAGTGGCATTGGCATCGCGGCGCGCATTCTTCCGTCAACGGCCAAGCCGGGCGAACTGGAAATCACCGTGGCCATCGACAGCACACAAGTCAGCCTTCAGAATCAGGATCAGCGCTGGGTGGGACGGCTCGACGTGCTGCTCATCCAGAAGGACACTGCCGGGAATCAGTACAACGGGCTGGACGATACCATCACCCTTCGGCTTGGCCGGGAGAGTTACGAGAAGTTCGTAAAGAACGGCTTTGTCTACACCAAGCAGGTGCAGCGCGCGGACCGGGCCAGAACAATTCGCATCATCGTGCGCGATTCGGCCAGCGGAGCGATCGGCAGCGTGACCGTTCCCCTCGCGAAAATCTAG
>JBBIVT010000028.1:27027-41330 GCA_037439565.1 Acidobacteriota bacterium
GTCGCGACAAAGACGTTGAACACGCCGGCAAACAGCGCCAGCGCGCCGGGAATGGCCATATCGGCGTCGCCGCTCTCAAAAATCGCGCTGGTGGAGGAGACAAGCGCGATTACGCCCATCGCGCCGATGCCCGCCGCGATCAGGATGCCCAAAAATCCGATGTTGAAGAAGCTATTCAGGACCATCGCGCCGATCAGCGAGAAAAACAGCCCCACCATCAGGCCCCGTGGCGCGCTGAACCGGCGCCCGGAAATAAACACGTACCCGGTCACCGCCAGGAACACGATCGCCGTGATCGCCAGCGCCACCAGGATCATCACCGGAGCCATCTTCGAGGCGACCCACAGTAGCGGAGCCAGACAGATTCCAGCGAAAAATCCATCAAACACCAGCGCGGCCGTGCCGAGCGCCGCATTCGACCGCGCGCCCATCGCGATGCGCGGCACCGCGTTCAAGCCGATCATGGCCACAATCCAGCCCATCCAGCTCGAAAAGAACTGCACGATGGCTTCCGTGGTCGCGCCCACGTAGCCGCCCAGGATCGCCGCCGCCACGGCAATGCCGAACAGCGCGTAAGTCTGTTTGATCGCCGCCGCCTGCGCTTCGGTAAGAACGGTAACCGCCGACAACCGGTCGATGACGTTCGAATTTGTTGGGTTCATAAGATCGCCTTCTCTATTGTAGATGCCGTTGTTCAACGGTGGTTGCAAGAGGAAGTCTGGCAAAACCACTTGTTGAGCCGCGCTAATAAACGCTTTCCTCCCCCGGGTGAGTAAAATAATGGCTATGCAACCGCAAAGTTGTGACATCGGCCTCGTCGGCCTCGCCGTGATGGGCCAAAACCTCGTCCTCAATATGAACGACCACGGGTATAAAGTGGCGGTGTTCAACCGCACCGTATCCAAGGTCGACGATTTTATCCAGCATGAAGCCGCCGGCACGCAAGTGGCGGGCGCGCATAGCATCGAAGAACTGGTTGCCGGACTGAAGCGTCCGCGCCGCATCATGCTGATGGTCAAGGCGGGCGACACCGTTGACCAGGTGATCGATGAGATCGTGCCCTTCCTCGAAAAGGGCGACATCCTCATCGATGGAGGCAACTCGCATTACCCGGACACCAATCGCCGGACGCGTGATTTAGCAGCCAAGGGCATCCTGTTTGTCGGGACTGGTGTCTCCGGAGGCGAGGAAGGGGCGCGCCACGGTCCCTCCATCATGCCCGGAGGCAACCCCGCCGCCTGGCCCGCCGTGAAGGAGATTTTCCAGGCCATCGCGGCCAAAGTGGAAGACGGCACTCCCTGCTGCGATTGGGTGGGCGAGGATGGCGCGGGCCACTACGTCAAGATGGTTCACAACGGGATCGAGTACGGCGACATGCAGTTGATCTGCGAGGCGTACCAGTTGCTCGAAACCGGCCTGGGCCTGTCGACGGATGAGTTGCATGAAGTGTTCGCCGAATGGAACAAGGGCGAACTCGACAGCTACCTGATCGAGATCACGGCGGAGATTTTCACCAAGAAAGACGACGACGGCGCGCCCCTGCTCGACAAGATTCTCGACACCGCCGGACAGAAGGGCACGGGCAAGTGGACCGGCATCGACGCGCTGAACCTGGGCATGCCCGTCACGCTGATTGGCGAGGCGGTGTTCGCGCGCTGCATCTCGGCGTTGAAGGAGGAGCGCGTCGCGGCATCGAAGGTGCTGCAAGGGCCTCCGAAGCCGGTGCTCGCCGCGGATCGCAAGGCCTTTATTGAAAGCGTCCGCTGCGCTCTTTACTGCTCCAAAATGATCTCCTACGCGCAAGGCTACATGCTGCTGCGTGAGGCGGCCAAGGAAATGAAATGGAACCTCAACTACGGAGGTATCGCGCTGATGTGGCGCGGTGGATGCATCATCCGCAGCCGCTTTCTGGGCAAGATCAAAGACGCCTACGGCAAGAATCCGAATTTGAATAACCTCCTGCTCGATGACTTCTTCAGCGGCGTTCTGAATCGCTATCAGGGCCTGTGGCGGGACGCCGTGGGCAAGGCGATCCAGTATGGCGTGCCGACGCCCGCGTTTTCCACCGCGCTGGCCTTTTTCGACGGCTACCGCACCGCACGTCTGCCGGCGAACCTGCTGCAGGCGCAGCGCGACTTCTTCGGCGCCCACACATATGAGCGCGTGGATCAGCCTCGCGGCAAGTTTTTCCATACGAATTGGACCGGCCGCGGCGGCCGCGTTTCGTCGACGACGTATAACGTTTAGAAAAGGCAAATCATGAGATATGGTTTTGAGATTCTTCCTCCTGGAGGGCTGGACTTTCTCGCGCTCGGCGCGCTGGTAAACAGGCTCGACCCTGGTGTGATCCCCTGGCGCAAGGCCACCGAGTGCCACATCCACGTGAGCGGCGGCGAATTTAACGTCGCGGCGAATCTTTCTGACTGCTTTCGGCTCCAAACCGGGGTGGCCACGGCAATGGTCGATTATCCCCTGGGAGACCTGATTGCGGAGCGCGTCCGCGCGATGGGCGTTAGGCCTTATTACAAGCATTTTCAACACGATGGGGTGAATGGCCCGAACATGGCGACGGTCTATAGCGACCGCGGTCAGGGCGTCCGCGCTCCCGTCGTGTTTTACAACCGCTCAAACGAAGCCGCCGGCCGCCTGAAGCCCGGTGATTTCGACTGGAAAGCGATTTTCGCCGGAGGCGTCCGCTGGTTTCATAGCGGCGGAATCTTCGCCGCGCTGTCGCCAACCACCTCCGAGCTGACCATCGAGGCGATGCAGGCGGCCAAGGCCGCTGGGGCCATTGTTTCCTTTGACTTAAACTATCGCGAAAAGCTCTGGAACATCCACGGAGGCCATCCCCGGGCGCTCGAAGTGATCTCCCGGATCGTGAAAAACGTTGACGTCCTGGTCGGCAATGAAGAGGATCTGCAAAAAGGCCTGGGAATCGCCGGGCCGGAGGTGGCGGCGAAGTCCAAGCTGGATCCGTCGACGTTTTTCGGCATGATCGGGGATGTAGTTAAAAAACATCCGCAGATAAAAGTCGTGGCCACGACGCTTCGGGAAGTGCATTCTACCAATCGTCATAGTTGGGGATCGGTGGCCTGGATCGATGGAAAGACCTACGTTTCACCTACAGCAGAACTGGACGTCCTGGACCGGGTAGGCGGCGGCGACGGCTTTGCCGCAGGCTTTATTTACGGCCTGCTTGCGGCAGAATCTCCTGAGGAGGCGGTCAAGTTGGGCTGGGCGCACGGCGCGCTCCTGACGACGTTTCCCGGAGATACAACCATGGCCTCGTTAGACCAAGTACGCGCTTTGGCAAAGGGGGGGTCGGCGCGAATTCAACGGTAATTCATATTAGGCACACGTTTGCAAAAAATCCCCATATGGGCTAGATTTTCGGCTGGTTTTGGTGTACAGTTACCTCAACGCTGCTAAATTGTATGCCTCTAAGGGAGGGGTTAGTTCCATGTTCAGAACGAGCAAATTTGCGTCTAGGTGTGTGACGCGGCTGTTTCAGATTGGGTTTCTGATTCTTTTTGCGGTCGCGGCGTTTGCCCAGACCGATTTCGGTACCATCGCAGGTTTCGTAAAAGATCCGTCTGGGGCGGTCATTCCCAAGGCGCAGATCACGATCAGAAACGAGTCCACGGGAATTGAAAACAAAGTAGTGACCAATGACGCGGGGTACTATACAATCCCCAATCTGCCGACCGGGCTTTACACGCTGTCCGCCGAGGCGGCTGGTTTCAAAAAGTTCCAAAGTATTCATAATAAATTGGATCCTGCCTCTGTTCTGTCGCTCGACGCGCCGATGCAAGTAGGCGCTGTAGGCGAGCAAGTGGAAGTTGTCGCCTCCGCCCAGCAATTGCAGACGGATTCGGCCGCAGTGCAGCGGCTGATTACCCGCGAACAGATCGACGCGCTCGAACTGAACGGGCGCAACCCCATCTTCATGGCGAACCTGGTGGCGGGTGCGCACGGCGGCAACTTGGCGGGTTTGAGCTTCAACTTCTCGCAGGGGCCTTCGAACTTCAACGGCTCGCGAAATCCCGACAACCTGATCACGTACGACGGCGCTCCGGCGACGCGCACGCGCTCCAACGGCACCAGCCTCGGCGCCGCGGATGTGGATTCCACCCAGGAAGTGCAGGTGCTGACTTCCAATTACGGCGCGGAATACGGTCGATCCTCGGGCGGCCAGATCCGCATCATCACCAAAGCCGGCGGCCAGCAATTCCACGGCGCGTTTTACGAATACGTCCGCAACGCGGCGTTCAACGCCAACACCTGGACCCGCAACCACACGCCCGGGCAGAATTTCGTCCCGGTGTTCAATTACAACCAGTACGGCTTCAACATCGGCGGCCCTGCCTATATACCGGGTAAGTTCAATACGCAAAAGAACAAAATCTTCTGGTACTGGGGCACGGAATGGGTGCGCTACCGCTTCACGGACAGCAGTTCCATGACGGTGCCTTCGCTGTTGATGCGCCAGGGGAATTTCAGTGAACTACTGAATCCCACCAACGTGTACTATGGCAAGGCGGTCACGATCAACGATCCCACCACGGGAAGCCCGTTCCCGGGCAATATCATCCCGACGAACCGGCTGAGTCCCAATGGCGTCGGTCTGATGAAAGCATATCCCGCCCCGAATTTGACGGTTCCGATCAACGGCAACCAGAACTGGTATCTCACTGCGCTGCATCCCCAGGACCAGCGCAAGGATACCCTGGCCGCGGACTTCAACATCACGGACACCCAGCGCTTCGGTTTCCGTCGCAACAACTTCCTGTTCGACGAATATCAGCCGCTCGATGGCGGCAGCGGAGAAACGCCGAAATACTTCCACCGTCCCAACCAGACCAATTCGGCGAGCTATGTGTGGACCATCAGTCCCACGCTGATCAACGAAACGCTGGCTACGGCCAGCCTGGACGACGTATACATTCCGGTGGACACGGCTCACTTCCTGGACCGCACGACCGTGGGCATCAATTACCCGTACATCTTCCCCACGGGCAAGCTCATTCCGACGCGCATTCCGACCATCAACCTGAATAACTTCTCCGGATTGAGCGGCGGACCGTATCCTTCGCACTCCTCGGGGCCGATCTACGACCTGTCTGACAACCTGACTTGGGTCAAGGGCAAGCATGCCTTCAAGTTCGGGTTCATGTTCGAGCACCAGGGCGAAAACGACAACGACGAAATCAACGTCAGCGCCTGCCCGACCTGCACGAACAACCAGAACGGACAGTTCCTGTTCAGTGACAACCGCCCGGGCGGCTCCGGCGTCGCGATCGGAAACATGGCGCTGGGCTTGTTCAACACTTACTCCGAACTGGGCCAGCGGGCGTACACGCCGTTCCGCGGCAACATGTCCGAATACTTCGCGCAGGATTCCTGGAAGGTCACCGAGAAGCTGCACATCGACTACGGCGTCCGTTACACGGTGATCATTCCCTACAGCGCGCAGTGGCGCAATATGATCGTGTTCGATCCGGCGTTTTACGATCCGTCCAAGGCCGTAACGGTCAGCCCCGTCAACGGCAGCGTGATCGTGACTCCTGGTTCGGACCGCTATAACGGCATGGTGATTCCGGGCAGCGGTTTCCCGTCGTCCGCCAACGGACGCTTCCCCGAAGCGACCTCCGGACAGTACAATTACCTGTTCCGCGGAGTGAATCCGCACTACTCCGACATCCAGTGGGGCGACATTCAGCCTCGCGTGGGCGTCGCCTATCAGATTGACCCGAAGACCGTGTTCCGCACGGGCGCGGGGCGTTTCTTCACCCGTCTGGGCGTGTCTGATTCGATCTTCCTGGGTGGCAACCCGCCCTTCCAGCCGACAGCCAACGTCACCAACGGCAGCGTCGACAATCCGGGCGGAACGACCGGTAACAGCCTGCCGCTGACCGTAACCACCCAGAGCAAGGTGTTCAAGAATCCGGAAGCCTGGAACTGGAACTTCACGGTGGAACGCGAATTGTTCTGGAAGTCGATTGGTAGCATCGCCTACGTCGGCCGCCGCGGTCTGCACCTGCAACGCGAAGCCGATATCAACCAGCCGACGGTCGCCACGGTGCTGGCGAATCCTGGTGTGAACCTGGACTCGCTTCGCCCGTACAAGGGCTATAACTCGATTCGCCAGACCGACAACGTGGCGAGTTCCCTTTACAACTCGCTGCAGTTGACCTGGAACCGCCGCTTGAGCAACGGTTTGCTGTTCGGCGCGGCCTACACGTATTCGCAGAGCTATGACAACGGATCCAACCAGCGCGACATCATTCCGAACACGTATTACGCGGGCAACCTTTGGGGGCCTTCGGAGTTTGACGCGCGTCACATCCTGATCATCAATTACCTGTACAATCTGCCGTTCTTCAAGAACCGGTCGACGCTGGCGGGTAAGACCCTGGGCGGCTGGCAAATCAGCGGGATCACGCAGTTCCAGAGCGGCACCCCTTGCGGCGTGGGCGGCGGCGGCAGCAACGACTATGCGGGCGTCGGTCAGGACGCGAACTGGGGATGCGGAAACGGCGGGCAGTTGTGGGCCGTCAACGGCAACCCGGCGATCATCGGCGGGTTCGCAGCCAACGGCGCAAGCGATCCGCACCAGTATTTCGCGACTCTGAACCCGGATGGCTCGCCGATTTTCGTCAAGCCGGCCGCGGGCACGTTCGTGACGCAGAAGGGGATTCGCGATAACATCTATGCTCCCGGTTTCAGCAACTGGAACGTGGGATTGTTCAAGGACTTCGCGATGACAGAGCGGATTGGGTTCCAGTTCCGTGCGGAGGCGTTTGACGCCTTCAATCACCCCAATCTGGGCGGTCCCAGCTACAACCCGAATAACCTTTCCACTTTCGGAAAGATCACGGGCAAGACGGGCGACGTCCGGAACCTGCAGCTCTCTCTGCGGTTCTACTACTAGATAGTTTCGAAAAATGCGGTCCCGGTTTCGGCCGGGGCCGCTTTTTTTTTGCCCGTCGTTAGGCTGGCGAAAAGAAGCTCAGGGAGTTATCGCCCTGTTTCAGCACCCTTCCTCGTTTTAAAATCCCGTACTCATCCTTGAGCGCAAACCGCGAGGCATGCTGCGCGATTACCAGCGCCGGAGGCTCGTCCGCCAACGCCGTCAGGGCGCGCTCGTACTCGTGCTCCTGGGGATAGGGGGGATCCAGGAACGCGATCTCCACCGGCTCCATCTTCGCAATCACTCCGGACGCCCTGCCTTGCCACACACGCGCCCGGTCTTCAATGCCCAGAGCCCGCAAATTGGCGCGGATCGTCTCTGCTGCGGCCTTGCCCTGCTCCACGAAGATTGCCTTCTTCGCGCCGCGGCTCAGCGCCTCGATTCCCACCGCGCCCGTGCCAGCGTAGAGGTCGGCGAACACCACGCCCTCGATGCGCGGCGCAAGAATGCTGAACAGAGCCTCCCGCATCCTGTCCGGCGTGGGCCTCACATCCAGGCCCGGGAGGCTTTTGAGGACCCGGCTGCGAAATTCTCCCCCGATCACGCGCATCTTTATCCCACCAGAACCAATCCATAGCGGCGCTGCCAGTGGTCGCGAATGAATTGAACGCCGCGCCGCAACTCTTCCTCCGACGGAGGATGCGCCACGAACGACGCGGCTTCACTGCGGGCCACCTCCAGCACGTCGGCGTCGCGCAGAATGTTGCCGATCTGGAACGCCGGCAGGCCCGATTGCCGAGTGCCGAAAAATTCGCCCGGCCCCCGGAGCTTCATGTCCATTTCGGCAATATAAAATCCGTCATTTGAATCCACCAGCGTGCGGATTCGCTCCCGGCCCATCTCGCTCATCTTGCCTGTGACAAGAATACAATAACTCTGTTCGGCGCCCCGGCCGACGCGCCCGCGAAGCTGGTGCAATTGCGCCAGCCCGAAGCGTTCCGCCTGCTCGATCACCATCACGGTGGCGTTGGGCACGTCTACTCCTACTTCGATCACCGTGGTCGAAACCAGGATCTGCGTCTCTCCGCGCTGAAACTTCTCCATGGCGGATTCCTTCTCCGCGGCGGGCAATTTCCCATGCAGCAGGCCCACCTTCAGGCTGGGAAATACGATCTGGGACAACTGCAGGTGCATTTTCTGCGCGGCCTTCATGGCCTGCGTCTCGGATTCCTCGATTACCGGGTAGACAACATAAGCCTGGCGGCCCTCATCGATCTGCGATTTCAGAAAGGAGTACACCTGCTCCACCTTGGCGTCGTCGACGCGCCTCGTCATGATCGGCTTGCGCCCCGGCGGCAGCTCGTCGATGACGCTCACGTCTAGATCGCCGTAAATCGTCAGCGCCAGCGTGCGCGGAATGGGTGTCGCGGTCATAACGAGAACGTCGGGATGCTCGCCTTTCTCCATCAGTTTCTGGCGCTGCTCGACGCCGAACCGGTGCTGCTCGTCGACGATTGCCAGGCCCAGTCTCTTGAACTCCACGCCCGCTTCGAGCAACGCGTGCGTGCCGCATATCACCTGCGCCAGACCGGCGGAGGTCAGCTTCCGCAAACCTTCTTTTTCCTTCTGGGTGTTCGATCCGGTAAGCAGAATCGTGGTGTAACCCAATTTCTGAAAGAGCTTCCGAAAATAAAAATAGTGCTGTGTGGCCAGGATTTCGGTTGGCGCAAGCACCGCCGCCTGGTAGCCATTTTCAATGGCAATAATAGCCGCCTCCGCCGCCACCAGCGTTTTTCCGCTGCCCACGTCGCCCTGTAGCAGGCGGTACATGGGCCGCGGCGCGGCCATGTCTTCGGCAATCTCCTTCAACACGCGCTTTTGCGCCCCGGTGGGCTTGAACGGCAACATTTCCAGGATCTTGGACCGCACTTTATCGGACAGTTGAAAGCCGATACCGGGGTCGAGCCGGGCGCGGGCGCGCTTCAACTCCAGTCCGCACTCCAGCCAGAAAAACTCTTCGAAAATCAAGCGGAATTGAGCCGGAGAGCGGAACGCATTCAATAATCGCAGGTCGGCATCGGACGGCGGGAAATGCAGGTTTTTGACGGCGGTCCACAAGTCGGGAAGCTTCAACTGTTGCAAAATGCGCTGCGGCAAGGGATCGGGCAGCGGCGCGATGCTTTTGAGGATGCGATCGAGCAAAGTGCGGAACACTCGCGTCGAGATTTTACCCACCGCCGTATAGATGGGCACCACGCGTGCGGTATGCAGGGACGAGTCGCCGTCTTCGTCACCCGAAAGAATTTCGAACTCCGGGTGCATGATCCCGAGATTGCCGGAGTAGCTGTCGTATTCGATTTTCCCGAAGAGCGCGACTTTCTGCCCGGGGGCCAGAACGTCGTTCAGATACGCGCCGTGGAACCATTTCGCGGTGAGAATCCCCTTCGAGGCATCGGTAAACGTTGCCTGAAACAGGCCCAGATTGCGGCGCTGGAAGCCGGAGACTTTGGTAGAGCGCACCTCGGCCAGCACCGTCGCCATCTCGCCTGGCGACAAATCGCGAATGGTCTTGACGTTGCTGCGGTCCTCGTAGCGGAACGGCGGATAGATCAAAAGATCCTCCACTGTTCTGAGGCCTTTGCCTTCGAGCATGGCCGCGCGAGCGGGGCCGACGCCCTTCACGTACATCAATGGCGTGGAGAGGTCCAACGATAAAGTGTACAATGCCGGTGATCATGGTTCTTCCTTTTCTTTTGCTGGCGGCGGATTTGAGACTGGGAATCATCGGCACGGATACTTCCCATGCCACGGCGTTTGCGCAGTTATTGAATGGCGGCAAAGTGCCCGGCGCGAAGATCGTCGCGGCCTATAAAGGCGGCAGCGCCGACGTGGAGTCAAGCCGGACGCGCGTCGAAAACTACGCGGCGGAGTTGCAGACCAAGTGGGGCGTCGAAATCGTTGGCGATATTCCCACGCTGGCGTCCAAGGTGGATGCGATTCTCCTGCTGAGCATCGACGGCCGGACGCACCTGCAGCAATTCCGACAGGCGATGGCGGCGAAGAAGCCCATGTTCATCGACAAGCCCCTGGCATCAACGCTGGCCGACGCCCGGGAGATCGACCGCCTGGCGAAGGATGCGAGCGTCCCCTGGTTCAGCGCGTCCAGCCTGCGCTGGAGCGAGGTGGTCTCCTCGGTGGAAGGGCCGGGAATTTTGGGCGCGATCGCCTGGGGCCCGGGTCCGTTCGAGGAGCATCATCAGCTCGAGCTTTCCTGGTACGCCATTCACCCGATCGAGGTTTTGTTCACACTGATGGGCCCGGGATGCCAGGAAGTGACGCGCGTTTCCGGCGCGGACGCGGACGAAATCACCTGCCGCTGGAAGGACGGGCGTATCGGCACGGTGCGCGCGCTCCGGCCCTATGGAACCTACGGAGCGGTGGTGTTTCGCAAGGATGGCGTAAAGGAGAGCCCGCCCAAGGCGCATACCGATTACGAGGGGCTGGTGCGCGAAATCGTCGCGTTCTTCGAGACGGGAAAATCCCCGGTGCCGAACGAGGATACGCTGGAAATCTTCGCCTTCATGGACGCCGCGCAGCGTAGCAAGGAAGCGGGCGGAGCGCCGATGCGGCTAAAATAAAGCATTCATGTCTCAATTGCTGGCTGGAAAGACCGCGCTGATCCTGGGGATCGCCAACAAGTGGAGCCTGGCGTACGCCATCGCGCAGGCCTTCAAGCGCGAGGGCGCGCGCCTGGTGCTCACCTATCAGGGCGAGCGCGTCAGACAGACAGTGGAGGAATTGGCCGCGGAACTGGGGGCGGCGCGCACGTTCGACTGCGACGTCACCAAGGACGGAGACCTGGCCAGGCTCTCCGAAGTGGGCCATCTCGATATCGTGGTGCATTCGATCGCCTTCGCGAACCGGGAGGATATGAATCGCCCGTTTCTCGAAACCTCGCGCGAGGGGTTCGCGCTGGCGCAGGACGTGAGCGCGTATTCGATGCTGGGCGTGGCGCGCGCCACCGCTCCCCTGATGACCAAAGGCGGCGCGATGATGACGCTGACGTATCTGGGCTCGACGCGCGTACTCACCAATTACAACGTGATGGGCGTCGCCAAAGCGAGCCTGGAAGCCACCGTGCGCTATCTGGCCAGCGAACTGGGCGAGAAAAACATCCGCGTCAACGCGATTTCCGCCGGCCCCGTAAAAACCGCCGCCGCGCGAGGCGTCCGGGATATTTCGAAGATTTTGGAGGCCGGGCAAAGCCGCTCTCCACTGCGCCGTAATACCGATCCGGCCGAGGTGGCGGACATGGCCGTGTTCCTGGGAAGCGACCTGGGCCGCGGCGTCACCGGCGACGTTCTGTTCGTCGACGCCGGGTTCCACATCATGGGGCTGTAGCTACTTCTTCATCCCCGCCAGCGCCGCCAGCACTTCCTCGCTATGCCTGCCGGGGCTCACGCCCGTCCACACTTTGGCGATTTTGCCCGTGGGATCCACCAGGAACGTGTTCCGCGACGACATGCGCAGCAGGCCGTTGAAGGAATCATAATCGCGCGAGACTTTCTTTTCCGTATCCGCCGCCAGCTTGAAGCTCAACCCCTGCTTGGCGCAGAATTCCTTATGGCTATCGGCCGAATCCACGCTGACGCCGACAATCACCGCGCCCGCCTGCTGGTACTTGGCGATGTCGCGTTGGAAGTTATGGGCCTCCACGGTGCAGCCGGGCGTTCCGTCCTTAGGATAAAAATAGAGAACCACCCATTTCCCGCGAAAATCGTGCAGGCTGATCTTGGAGCCGTCCTGCGAAGGCAAGGTGAAATCGGGCGCCATCTGGCCCACCTGCGGGGTGGCTGCGAAGAGCGCCGTCGTCAACAGAAGCACACTGAGTTTCCGCATATCATAATTATGGATGACGCCGGGTGCCTCGCGGACGTATTTTCATCTCGACATGGACGCGTTTTTCGTGTCCGTGGAGGAACTGTTCGATCCGTCGCTGAAAGGCAAGCCGGTGGTCGTCGGCGGGCGCGCGAACGAGCGTGGGGTGGTTTCCGCCGCTTCCTACGCCGCGCGGAAGTTCGGCGTCCACTCGGCGATGCCTCTGCGCACGGCCTATAAACTCTGCCCGCAGGCGATTTTCGTCGAAGGCCATCGCGACCGTTACATGGATTACTCCGGACGCGTCTACAAGGTCTTGCAAGGCTTTTCCCCTCGCGTCGAAATGGCTTCCATTGACGAGGCCTATCTGGATTTGACCGGCACGGAGCGCCTCCACGGGCCTCCGCTCAAGGCCGCGCACCGGTTACACGCGCTGGTCAAGAAGGAGACGGACCTGAACTGCTCCATCGGCATCGCGGCGTCGCGCATGGTGGCGAAGGTCGCCTCCGATCAGGCGAAACCCAATGGTGTCCTGTGGATCCTGCCGGGCCGGGAGGCGCAGTTTCTTGCGCCGCTCGACGTTCGGAAAATCCCCGGCGTCGGCAAGGTGACGGAAAAGCATCTGCACGAATGCGGCATCCGAAAAGTGGGCGATCTGGCCGCGCTGGACGACGCGTTTCTCGAATCGAGGTTCGGCAAATGGGGCCTCGCGCTGGCCGGAAAATCGCGCGGCCACGACGCGGGAGGCTGGTTCGACGGCGAAATTGGCGAAGGCAGCGACCCCAAGTCCATCAGCCACGAACATACGTTTTCCGCCGATACAAAAGACCGCGAGCAGATCGACGCCATGCTGGTGCGCCTGGCCGAAATGGTCGCCCGGCGGCTGCGGGATCATTCGCTCTACGCGCGCACCGTGCAGATCAAGCTGCGGTATACGGATTTTTCGACCTTCACGCGGGCCAGGACGCTGGACCATGCCACGCAGATCGATACCGAACTGGCGGAGGCAGTGCGCTCGCTATTCCACAAAGCCTGGAACGGCGGCGCGATCCGGCTGCTCGGCGTGTACGCGCAGTCGCTCGAAGCCGAAGAGGGCCAGACCAACCTGCTCGACGAGGGCAAGACGGAGCGTTGGCGCAAGACCCTGGCCGCGGTGGACAAGATTCGCGACAAATACGGCGACACCACGGTGGCGCTGGCCTCCGGGATGAAGGCTGCATTTCGCGCCAGGGTGCATGAAAATCCGGAGAATCTGCCTGGGAAAGCGCCGAAGAAGGACTAAGTTACCTCTCTCTGCGTTGCTGTGGGCGGATTCTGTTCTGACGCGCGGAAACGCCTGGACCCGCAGACGAATCCTGGCTGCTGCTATCCTGTAAAGGAGCCCATGCTGTCCGTCGTCGTTCCGATCCATAACGAAGAACCGTCCATTTTGCCCCTCTACGACCGCCTGACGGCGGTTTTGGAGCGGCTCCGGAAGCCTTACGAAATCATCTTCACCGACGACGCCTCCACTGACCGCAGTTTCGACCTATTGGCCAACCTGGTGGAGACCGATAATCGTCTGAAAGTCATCCGGCTGCGGCGTAACTTCGGACAGACCGCGGCGCTCGCGGCGGGCTTCGACGAGGCGCAGGGCAGCGTCATCATTTCGCTCGACGGCGACCTGCAGCACGCGCCCGAGGACATTCCCGCCCTGCTCGAAAAGATCGAAGAGGGCTACGACATCGCCAGCGGCTGGCGCAAGAATCGCCTGGATAACGCGGTGACGCGCAAGATTCCCTCGCGCATCGCCAACTGGCTGATGGCCAAGGTTTCTGGCGTCGAACTACGCGACTTCGGCACCACGTTCAAAGCCTATCGCGCCGAGGTGCTGAAGGACGTCAACCTGTACGGTGAGTTGCACCGCTTCATCCCCGCGCTGGCCGCGTTTTACGGCGCTCGCGTGGCCGAGGTGCCGATCAAGAATCTGCCGCGCGCGGCCGGCGGGTCGCACTATGGCCTGGGCCGCACCTTCCGCGTGATGTTCGATATTTTCACCATCTGGTTTCTGCTGAAATACTTCACGCGGCCAATGCATTTCTTCGGCAAATGGGGATTGATCGCCGCGGGCCTTGGTGGCGCCACGCTGGCGTTCCTCGGCGTGGAAAAGATCTGGACCGGCGCGGATCTCATCCAGGAACACGGGCCGTTGATGGTGCTGGCCGCGCTGCTGCTGATCACCGGCGTGATCCTGTTCTGCACCGGATTGCTGGGCGAAGTTTTGACGCGAACCTATTTCGAAAGCCAGGGCCGCCGCATCTACGCCGTGCGGGAGATCCGCACGCGGCGCGAGCCTCAGGTAGCCGATGGAGCTCACGGCGGCCGATAAGGTGAGTATCCAATCCGTTGTTTTCGATTTCGGAAATGTCATCTGTTTCCCCGTGGCCGACGAGAAAATCGCCCGCGCCGCGGCGGAATGCAATCTGGCCAAGGAAGAGTTCCTGCGAGCCTTCTGGCTGGACCGCCTGCCCTACGA